>NZ_JAAKVF010000002.1:0-427973 GCF_049175515.1 Aeromonas sp. 600479 | reverse complement strand
TGTCCGTTTCACACCTTGTCCCATCCGGTTCTCCATTTATTGGGAGGAAAGGTGTAAACCATATTCAGGACGGGACACGGACAATAAAAAAGCCAGCATTAGCTGGCTTTTTTATTGTCCGGCGCAGGCCGTGGCATCGCACAGGGCAGGATCTCCCCTGCCCTACTGAGTTAGCCTTCGACTTTGCCCCAGGAGTCGCGCAGGGCAACGGTGCGGTTAAACACCAGATGCTCCGGGCTGGAGAGCTTGTTGTCGGCGCAGAAGTAACCTTCACGCTCGAACTGGTAAGCCTGCTCCGGCTTGGCGTTCTTGAGCGAAGCTTCGACACGGGCCCCCTCGATAATCACCAGGGATTCCGGGTTCAACGCGGCTTCGAAGTCATCCTCGGCGCCCGGGTTCGGCACCTTGAACAGACGATCGTAGAGACGCACTTCCGCTGGCAGGGAGTGAGTGGCGCTGACCCAGTGGATCACCCCTTTCACCTTGCGGCCATCGGCCGGATCCTTGCCCAGGGTCTCGGGATCGTAGCTGCAGTAGATGCAGGTGACTTTGCCATCGGCATCTTTCTCGATACGCTCGGCCTTGATCACATAGGCATTGCGCAGACGCACTTCCTTGCCCAGCACCAGACGCTTGAACTGCTTGTTCGCCTCTTCTTTGAAGTCCGCTTCATCGATGAATATTTCGCGGGTGAAGTTCAGCTCGCGGGTACCCATCTCGGCATTGCTCGGGTGGGCCGGGGCAGTCAGCACTTCGTCGGCAACCAGATTCTCGATGACCACTTTCACCGGATGCAGCACGGCCATGGCGCGCGGCGCATGCTCGTTGAGGTCTTCACGGATGCAGGCTTCCAGCATGCTCATCTCGACGATATTGTCCTGCTTGGTGACGCCAATGCGCTTGCAGAACTCGCGGATGGAGGCCGGGGTGTAACCACGGCGACGCAGACCGGAGACGGTCAGCATGCGCGGGTCATCCCAGCCATCGACATGTTTCTCGGTCACCAGCAGGTTCAGCTTGCGCTTGGACATGACGGTGTATTCGAGGTTCAGACGAGAGAACTCGTACTGACGGGGGTGGCAGTCGATGGTGATGTTGTCCAGCACCCAGTCGTACAGACGACGGTTGTCCTGGAACTCCAGAGTACAGATGGAGTGAGTGATCCCTTCCAGCGCGTCCGAAATGCAGTGGGTGAAGTCATACATCGGGTAGATGCACCACTTGTCACCGGTCTGGTGGTGGTGGGCAAACTTGATGCGGTAGATAACCGGATCGCGCATCACCATGAAGGGGGATGCCATGTCGATCTTGGCGCGCAGGCAGGCGGTGCCTTCGGCGAACTCGCCATTCTTCATCTTGGCAAACAGCGCCAGGTTCTCTTCCACGCTGCGATCGCGGAACGGGCTGTTTTTGCCTGCTTCAGTCAGGGTGCCACGGTACTCGCGCATCTGCTCGGGCGTCAGCTCGTCCACATAGGCCAGACCCTTTTCAATCAGCTCGATGGCGTAGCCGTGCAGCTTGTCGAAATAGTCGGAGGAGTAGCAGATCTCGCCGTTCCACTGGAAGCCGAGCCACTGTACGTCCTGCTTGATGGACTCTACGTACTCGATATCTTCCTTCACCGGGTTGGTGTCATCGAAACGCAGGTTGCACTGGCCCTGATAGTCGCGGGCGATGCCGAAGTTCAGGCAGATGGATTTGGCGTGGCCGATATGGAGATAACCGTTCGGCTCGGGCGGAAAACGGGTATGCACGCTGCTGTGCTTACCGCTGGCCAGATCTTCATCAATGATCTGACGAATAAAGTTAGTTGGGCTGTTCGCCTGACTCATGGCTCACCTCAAAAAAGCGTCACTGGCGGAAGTTGTGCCGGCTGGCACCCTCATCCCCCCGCCGTCAAGCCGGGTATGATCCCTTATTACGGGCGCTGTCTCAACCTGAATTTGGCACTTCCGGGCCATTTCCCGGCCATTGCACCGCTAAAAACGGCGTGGCTTGGCACATTGCACACCAAATGCATAAAAAAGCCCCGCACTAGACGGGGCTGAAAGTGATGAAAAACACAAAACAGACAATTACACACAACAAAGGCTCACACGCACAGTCAACCTTTCCCAAACCCGATGCGCCATCGCCCTTGGGAAAGGCGGGTCTTGCGACCCACCTCATGTTAACGGTTGACTGCTATCAGTTCAGTTCGGTGACACGGCTGGTGCGCTTGCCATCGAAGCTGGTGGTACGCAGGTAGACCTTGCCATTCACGCTCGGCTTGGCCGCGGCGTCATAGGCACTCCAGTTGGTACCGTCCAGGCTGTACTGGATGGGCAGACCCGGCAGATCCACGTTCGCTTCCAGCACACCGTTCACTACCTTGGCACCCGGTACGGAGAGGCGGTATTCAACACCGGCCTGATCCAGTTTCGGCAGCACGCGCTGACCCAGTACGTTGGCAAACTGGTTCCACTCTTTGTTGAGGGTGGCCTTGTTGACGAACTTGGTCTCGCCGGAGAACTCGCGGTTCTTCACGTAATCCAGCTCGAAGCCACCTTTGTGCCAGGCACGCTCGGCCACGGAGAAGATACGCGGGTAGACCATGTATTCGTACTGAGCATCGGTACGCACGGTTTCACTCCACTGCTGACCGGAGATCCCCTTGAACTTGACCGGATCCTGGTCACCCTTGGCCACGAAGGCGTTGCCGTCGCGGTCAACCGAGGTCTCGGCGTTCTGCGGCAGGTTTTCCGGGGCGAAGGCAAACACCTTGCGAGTGTCGTTGAAACGGGTAGCCCAGTAGTAGCCACGCTCAGCCGGGTGCACTTCGTTCGGGAAGTCGAAGTAGAGGTAATCCGGGTTGGACAGCACCACTTGGTAACCCTTGTGGGCCCACTTCATCGCTTCGTTGAAGCCACCCCAGTAGAGGGTTTCCCAGAAGTTGACACGGGTGCTGTCGGTGGCGAAGTCCTTGGCACCGCTGGCGTACTTCAGACCATCTTCCCACGCCTGCAGGGTAGAGAAGCCGCGGTCTTTGACCATCTGGCCCACTTCCTTGGCGAAGTAAACCGGCAGCTCGCCCACTTCCTTGATCTTGCCTTCGTCGATCATCTTCTGGCACATCGGGGACTTGCCAAACGGCTTGTCCTGCTTGCTGGAGTCGACGTTGCCTTTCCAGGCGACCAGCTCTTCTTTCTTGGTGACGGCCGGATCCTGATAGCCACCGCCCTGCATGATGTTCTTCGCCTCATCACCACCGTAGTGCCATGCGGTCAGCGGCTGACCGGCGGCCTGGTGCATCTGGGCAACTTCATCCATTACCTTGGCCACGAAGGTGGCAGCACCCGGCTGGCAAGGGTTGATGAAGGACATCTTGTCGTAGAACTGGACTGAGGTAACGTTGGAGGTATCAGCCGGGTCAGTCAGGCGGAACTGGTTGGCTTCCGCTTCTTTGCCCTCAGCCATCAGACGCTTGTAACGCGCTTCCATGGAGACCACGGCGGCACGAGCGTGCGCCGGCATGTTGATCTCGGGGATGACGGTCACACCGCGCGCTCTGGCATAACGCACCAGGTCGATATAGTCGGACTTGCTGTAGAAGCCGGAGCCCTGGTTGTCGCTGGTCGGGCCGGAGCCCAGTTGCGGCAGCAGGCACTTGGTTTCGGAGAGATCGTGGCAACGCTGGCTACCGACCTGAGTCAGTTCCGGCAGACCCGGGATCTCGAGACGCCAGCCTTCATCGTTGGTCAGGCCCAAGTGCAGCACGTTGAGCTTCATGGCAGACATCTGGTCAACCAGTTTCTTCATGGTATCCAGGCTGCGGAAGTGACGAGCCACGTCGGTCTGCATGCCACGGTATTCAAAGCGCGGCGCATCCTCGACGGTCATCGGGCTCACAAGCTTGTCATCAACACCCAGCAGGGAGATCAGGGATTGTGCACCCCAGAATGCCCCGTCGATGTCGCGACCCTGGATCACGGTGCCCTTCTGACCGATGGTCATGTCATAGCCTTCAGCCTGCTTGAGCTTGCTGCCGAGCTTGATGGTCACCGGGTAGCCGGTGTCGGAGAGGGTAACACCCAGCTTGGTCAGTTGAGCCTTCAGGGCCTCGGCGCGATCGCTCGGCAAGTCCAGGGCATTGAGTTTGATGGTGGAGAAGTCGATTTGCGGACCAGCTTTGACTACCTGCTTCATCGGGGTCGGCAGGATCTGGTTGTCAATCTTGCCAGCCGGCAGCAGGGTACTGGTCTGGTTGGCCGCGAAACGGGTCTCGCTGTTCATCAGGATGTTCTTGTCATCCTTGGTACGCTTCCAGCCATCAGCTGGCATCGGCTTCTCGTAGGTGCTGGCGTCGTCGATATTGCTCATACTGGCCAGTACTTTCGGCTCGGCACCTTCGCTGGCGACATACCAGTTCGGCATAATGTCAGATTCGAACAATACCCAGTATTCCACCACCAGCGGCACTTCGACCGTGGCATCCTTGGCAAAGCCCTGGAACTTCTCGGTTGGCGTCAAACGATAGAGGTCGCCGGTCAGGTGAGCGATGGTGAACTGGTCGTTATCCACCCGCTGAATACGGCGAATGGAAGATACATAGATGCTCCAGTCTTTGGAGGTAACGTCAGCACCGGTATTGGTCAGGTGCAGCTTGGCAACACCGCAGCTCGCCCACTCGGAACCGAGCGCCTGGCAATCGAGGCCAGCACCGGCACCATCGTTGGTGACCACTTCATACTTGACCACCAGGTTGTTGGCGAGGGAATCGACCACGGCTTGCTTGGCTGCATCGGCCGCCTGGGCCTGGCTGACAAAAACGGTAGACATGGCAATGGCTAACAGAGAATGTTTCAAGTTCATAACTGCTGCTCTCATTTGAAGTAAAGGTTGGATTTTCTTGGCTTTTTTATATGGAGCCCCTAAGCGGGGCTCTCAGTTATGTCAACAATGGACTTAGACTTGAAGTGAGCGAGTCGCTCGATTAACGCAGGGCTTTCATCTCACCGGCGATGATTTCGGCCAATGGGCCCAGAATCACCTGCAGGTTCTGCTCACCGAGTTTGACCACACCGGCCGCACCCAGGGCTTTCAGCTTGCGCTCATCGACGATGCTGCGGTCTTTCAGAGTCAGACGCAGACGGGTGATGCAGGCATCGATGGAGACCAGGTTCTCTTGACCACCCAGCACTTCCAGATACTGCTTGGCCAGCTCGGTACGGTTGGTAGATTGAGCAGCAGCCGGAGCTGTATCTTCATCTTCCTCGCGACCCGGGGTTTTCAGGTTCAGCTTGGCAATCACGGCGCGGAATACCACGTAGTAGAGACCGAAGAAGACCAGACCCTGAGCAATCAGCATGTACCAGTTAGTCGCCAGCGGGTTACGGCTGGAGAGCACCATATCCACCAGACCGGCACTGAAACCGAAACCGGCCATCCAGTGCATGGAGGCAGCGATGAACACGGAGATACCGGTCAGCACTGCGTGGATGACATACAGAACCGGCGCCACGAACATGAAGGAGAACTCGAGCGGCTCGGTCACCCCGGTGAAGAAGGAGGCGAAGGCAGCTGCGATCATGATGGAGGCAACTTTCTCTTTGTTCTCTTTCTTGGCGGAGTGGTAGATGGCCAACGCAGCACCCGGCAGACCGAACATCATGATGGGGAAGAAGCCAGCCTGGTACATACCGACCACGCCTTTCACCTGATCCAGGCTCTTGCCAGCGGCCAGAGCGGCATCGATGGTAGCCTGACCACCCAGGAAGTTCGGGATGTCGTTGATACCGGCCACGTTGAACCAGAACACGGAGTTCAGGGCGTGGTGCAGACCGATCGGGATCAGCAGACGGTTGAAGAAGGCGTAGATACCGGCACCGGTAGAGCCCAGGCTGACGATGGATTCACCGAAACCAACCAGACCACCGTAGATTGCCGGCCACACGGCCATCAGGATGAAAGATACGATGATCATCACCACGGAGGTCACAATCGGTACCAGACGACGACCGGAGAAGAAGGAGAGCGCCTTGTGCAGCTCGACGCTACTGAAGCGGTTGTACAGTTCAGCGGCGATGACACCACACAGGATACCCACGAACTGGTTGTTGATCTTGCCGAATGCGGCAGGAACCTGTTCCAGCGGGATGCTCTTGATCTGGGCCACGGCACCCGGGCTCAGCAGAGTGGTCACGACCAGGAAGCCAACCAGACCTGCCAGGGCAGCAGAACCGTCTTTATCCTTGGACATACCGTAGGCGACACCGACTGCGAACAGTACGGACATGTTGTCGATAATGGCGGCACCCGCCTTGATCAGGAAGGCAGCCAGCGCACTGTCACCACCCCAACCATTCGGGTCAATCCAGTAGCCAACCCCCATCAGGATCGCTGCGGCAGGCAATACCGCTACCGGCACCATCAGGGCACGGCCGATCTTTTGCAAATAACCGAGAATGTTCACGGTTCCTCTCCTTAGTTAATGTTTTTCTAGAAATTAAGTGCTTATCACGTTTGACGCATAAGCCATCAAGGCTTGATTGGCAGTCTAGGACTTTTATTTCGCTGCGCAAATTAATAAACCAATAATCGTGATCTTTATCACCCAAACAAGATAAATGTGGTGGATAGATGTGGCTTAGTCCGCAATCTTTATTTACGCTATAAAACAACTAGAATCCGTATTAGCCCATTGCCACCAGCAAACCGGTCGCAACCCGAAACAGAGGTATCCATCATGCGCCTGATCCCGTTGAAATCTGCCAGCCAAGTAGGCCTCTGGTCTGCCCGTTACATCGTTGACCGTATCAATGCGTTCAAACCGACTGCAGATCGTCCCTTCGTGCTGGGCCTGCCCACCGGCGGCACGCCGCTCAATACCTACAAGCGCCTGATCGAGTTGCACAAAGCCGGTGAAGTGAGCTTCCAGAACGTGGTCACCTTCAACATGGACGAGTACGTCGGCCTGCCGGAAGATCACCCGGAGAGCTACCACAGCTTCATGCACAACAACTTCTTCAGTCACATCGACATTCGTCCCGAAAACATCAACATCCTCAACGGCAATGCCGAGGATCTGGTGGCCGAGTGCAAGCGCTACGAAGACAAGATCAAGTCCTACGGCAAGATCCACCTGTTCATGGGTGGCGTGGGTAACGATGGTCACATCGCGTTCAACGAGCCGGCCTCTTCCCTCTCTTCCCGCACCCGGGTCAAGACCCTGACCGAAGATACCCGCATCGCCAACTCCCGCTTCTTCGGTGGCGACATGGAGCAGGTGCCCAAGCTGGCGCTGACCGTGGGTGTCGGCACCCTGATGGATGCGGAAGAGATCATGATCCTGGTGACCGGCCACGGCAAGGCACTGGCCCTGCAGGCCGCCGTGGAAGGCAGCGTCAACCACATGTGGACCATTTCCACTCTGCAACTGCATCCGAAGGGAATGATGGTGTGCGACGAGCCCTCCACCATGGAGCTCAAGGTCAAGACCGTTCGCTACTTCCAGCAGCTGGAAGCCGCCAACATCGGCCGTCTGTAAGGAGTTGCCATGTACGCATTGACCAACTGCACCCTCTACACCGGCAGCTGCGTGCTGACCGGCTACGGGGTGCTTGTCGAAGGCGACAAGATTGTCGCCATCTCTCACCTGGCCGAACTGCCTGCGGGCATTGAGCTGATTGACCTCAAGGGCGCCAACCTGACCGCCGGTTTCATCGATGTGCAGCTCAACGGCTGTGGCGGGGTGATGTTCAACACCGAGATCACGGCCGAAACTCTGGCGACCATGCAGGCGGCTAACCTCAAGTCCGGTACCACCAGCTTCCTGCCGACCCTGATCACCAGCCCGGATGCGGACATGAAGCAGGCAGTTGCGGTGACCCGCGACTACATGGCGGCACACCCCAACGAGGTGCTGGGCGTTCATCTGGAAGGGCCTTACACCAACCTCAAGCGCAAGGGGATCCACCCTGCCGCGCAAATTCGCCAGCCAGCGGATGAGATGATCGACTTCTTCTGCGCCAACGCGGATGCCATCACCAAGATCACCCTGGCACCGGAGCGCAACGAGCCGGCCCATATCCGCCGTCTGGTGGAAGCGGGCATTCTGGTCTCTGCCGGTCACACGGCCGCCAGTTACGATCAGGCGATGACCGGGTTTGATAACGGTATTCGCTTTGCCACCCACCTCTACAACGCCATGACCCCGACCCTCAACGGTCGCGAGCCGGGCGTCGTGGGCGCCATCTACGATCGCAAGGATGTCTATGCGGGCATCATCGTCGATGGTCACCACGTTCACTGGGCCAACGTGCGCCTCGCGCACAAGATGCTGGGAGAGCGACTGGTGCTGGTCACCGATGCCACTGCGGCAGCCGGTGCGCCGGAAGGCTTTGAGAAATTTGATTTTTGTGGCACCACCGTCTTTTTACGCGATGGTCAGTGTGTCGACGAGAATGGTACACTCGGCGGTTCCTCCCTCACCATGATTGAGGGGGTGGAAAATCTGGTCAAGCAGGTCGGATTACCGCTCGATGAAGCACTGAGAATGGCCAGCCTCTACCCCGCTCGCGCCATTGGATGGGACTCACGTCTCGGTAGTATCCAGGTCGGTAAAGTAGCCAACCTCACTGTCTTCGATCAGGACTTCACGGTCCGTGGGACCGTGGTTAACGGACACTACACACAACAGTGACATCATGACTGGCGGACAAATAGCAAACGTAGATCTTATCAAGCAGGTCAACAGTGCAGCCGTATATCGGCTCATCGACCTGCAAGGCCCCATCTCCCGGGTCAAGATTGCCGAGTTGAGTCAGCTGGCCCCGGCCAGTGTGACCAAGATAACCCGGCAACTGATCGAGCATGGGCTGATCAAGGAGACCTCGCCACAAGCCTCAACCGGCGGACGGCGAGCCATCTCCCTGACCACCATCAAACATCGCTTTCAGTTTGTCTCTGCCAAGCTGGGCCGCGGCTACCTGCAACTGAGTCTCTATGACCTCGATGGCAAGGAGCTCGACCAGCACGTCATTCAGGTGACCGAGATCGACCAGCAACCCGTGGTCGACATGCTGCTGCGGGAGATTGGCGCCTTCATCGATGCCAATAGCGAACGCAACCGCAACCTCATCAGCATCGCGCTGACCATGCCGGGTCTGGTCAACCCGGAATCCGGTATGGTCATCTACACCCCCAAGTACCAGATCCGCAATCTGGGGCTGGCCAAGCTGCTTGAGAACCACTTCAATCTCCCCTGCTACGTGGGTAACGACACCCGTTCCCTCGCACTGGCCGAACACTTCTTTGGTGAGTCCCGCGACTGCATGGACTCCATTCTGGTGAGCGTTCACCAGGGGACGGGATCGGGGATCATCACCAAGGGGCAGGTGTTCCTCGGCCAGAACCGCAACGTCGGCGAGATCGGCCATATCCAGGTCGAGCCCCTCGGCAAGCGCTGTCACTGCGGCAACTTCGGCTGCCTCGAGACCATCGCCTCCAACGAGGCCATTGTCGACAAGGTGAAGGAGCTTATCAGCCGTGGCCACCAGAGCGCGCTGCAAGAGAAGCACATCACCATTCAGGAGGTGTGCAAAGCGGCACTGGCGGGCGATGAACTGGCCCGCAGCGTCATCGAGAACGTGGGTGAGCATCTGGGACGAGCGGTGGCGATTACGGTCAACCTGTTCAACCCGCAGAAGGTGCTGATCGCCGGCGAAATCACCGCCGCCGAAGAGATCCTCTTCCCGGCCATTCGCCGCTGTGTCGAGCATCAATCCCTGCCGAGCTTCCACCGTGGCCTGCCCATCGTGAAAGCCCGCTTCCAGAACCAGCCGACCTATGGCGGCTTTGCGCTGGTCAAGCGCGCCCTGCTGGAGGGAGATCTGCTGCAGATCATCATGGAGCAGAAGTAAGGCTCTGATCTTGCGAGATAACAAAACGGCAGCCAGTGGCTGCCGTTTTCTATTGTGTACTTGCTGGCGGTTTAGCCCGCCCGACATGGCTTGAACAGATCCAGCTTGTTGTCGTAAACACGGGTCTGCACATCCATGATCCCCAGCATGGAGTGAAAGAGATTGTCATGGGAGAAGCGCTGACTGCTCGCCTCCGCCGCCAGGCAACCCATATCCAGCTGGCGATCGGCCTGTAACTGGGGCGAGAACCAGGTCAGCAGCGGCACCCGGGTCTGATCATCCGGCGCAAACTTGTAGGGCGTGCCATGCAGATAGAGCCCCATAGCCCCAAGGGATTCACCGTGATCGGATAGATAGACCAGTCCCACATTGTACTGGCTCTCCAGCGACTTGAGCTTGTCTATCAGCAGTCCCACCACCTTGTCGGTGTAGCGGATGGTGTTGTCATAGGTGTTGACCAGCTCTTCGTTACTGCAGTTTTCGATGTCGCTACGCGGACAATCCGGCATAAAGGCGCGCTCGCCGACGGGATAACGACGGAAATAGGTCGGGCCATGGCTGCCCATCAGGTGAAAGGCCACCAGCTTGTTGCCCTTCATACCGGCAATCTGCTGATCCAGCCCCTCCAGCAGTACCTCGTCATAGCAGGATTCCCCCTGGCAAAGCGCCGGGTAGGATTTGGGGAGGATCTCGATGGTCGGCACATTACGGCACACCCCTTTGCAACCGCCATCGTTCTCTTTCCACAGCACAGATACACCGGCATGTTGCAGCACATCGAGCAGGCCATCACGGGAGTTGGCAAGCTGTTCATCGTAACCACGCCGCGTGAGGTTGGAGAACATGCAGGGCACCGAGACGGCGGTGGCCGTGCCGCAGGAGCGCACATCCCTGAACGACACCACCCCCTGCTCTTTGGCCGTAAAGCTGTTGGTCGCCTTTCCATACCCGTTAAGGGAGTAGTTCTGGCTGCGCGCCGTCTCACCCACCACCAGGAACATCAAAGTCGGCTTGCTTCCCCGCGCCACTACCCTGGCATCTGTCCCCAGATGCTGGTAGGGGATCGGCGTGGCAAACAGCACATCCCGCCCATATTTGTAGAGGCCGTGCACATAGTTGGCAGGCACAATCTCTTTGGCCAGCGACTTGTTGTTGCGCCCGACCGAGGCGTAATCCTGATAGTAAAGTGACGCAACTCCCCCGATAAACAGCAGAGAGATAGCCAGTGCACCAGCCCGCCACGCCAACCCCTGATACCAGCGAGCCGGATAGCGGATCCGCAGCGACCAGAGCACCAGGACAGGCAGCAGCCCGGTCAGCAGAAACCAGAGCACAACCGAGCCATTCAAATAGGCCCCCGCCTCACCACTGTTGGTCTCCACTATGTTCTGGATCATGCCTACATCAAAGATGACGCCGTATTTGAGCATGGCGTAGCTGACGATGGAGCCAGTCAGAATGAGCACGGTAAAAAAAGGCTTGAGCACAAACCGGAACGTGAAGGGAATAAACACGGCATTGAGCGCCGCGATCAGCACCAGCGGGATCGAGATGACAAATCCGGCTTTGACATGGGTCAGGGTGCTGAGCACCGTATAGAAATGCAAAAAGATTGGCCAGTTCAGTACCAGGGCGAAAAAGAGCACCAGCAACAGATTGGTCTGCAGTACACCGAGGGTTACACGCATAAACAACTCCTACATACCGGCCTGCAGCGCAGCGGGCCGGCCAAGCCAACAAAAACGACGGGGCCAGCGTAGGAAGTAAAACTTAAGCGCGAATTAAGAGGAGAAGCACAGCGCTCGTGCGCACCATCACAGCACGGGGTGCTCCGCAGCCCCGAAATGGATTTTTAGTTGTCTATCCATCGGATTTTGCTAGCTTGTTGAGTAGGCATTCACGAAATGCAGGTTAACCGATGGCACTGATCCAAGCCTCGATAGAGCAATTGAGAGTAGGCCACTATATCCATCTTCCCACGGGATGGACTAACCACCCGTTTATGTTCAATACCTTCAAGATCAAGGATCAGCAGCAACTCGACATTCTCCGTCATCTTGATCTCACCCTGCTGATGGTCGACCCCGACAAGAGCGATCTGCCTATCGAGCCGCTGCTGCGCGGCGATATCCCGGATGCCGGGCCTGACCTTGACGAGTTGGAAGAGCTGATTGCCTCGGGCCCGCCCCCCTTTGACGAGAAAGCCTTTCGCCGCTCCATGCGCGCCGCCGACAAAGCCTTTGGCCAATCCATGAGCGAGCTGCGCGATGCACTCGGGGCACTCAACCTCAAACCGGATGAAGGGCTGGCCAATACAGCCCAGATTGTCCGCAATGCCGCCTTCACCCTCAGTCAGCATGAAGGGCCTCTCGGGCTCCACCTTATTCGCAGCCCCCACACCGATATCCTGCTGCAACACAGCCTCAACGTCGCCTTTATCGCCATGCTGATGGCACGCGAACTCGGCATGAATCCCATCGAGATTGAGGAGACGGGACTTGCGGGACTTATCCACGACATCGGCGAACTGAAAATCCCGAGCCAGATCACCCAAAAACGGGGGGATCTCAACAAGGCCGAGCAGAACTTCCTCAATATGCATCCCCAGTACGGGCTGGAGATGCTGACCCAGCTCAACGCCTTTGAACCGAAAATCCGTCAGGTCGCCCATCTGCACCACGAGCGGCTCGACGGCAGCGGTTATCCGCTCGGGATCAAGGGCGGGGAGATCCCGCCGCTGGCGCGGTTGATCGGGCTGGTCGACTTCTACGACGAGCTGCTCCATCCCCGCAACAGCGGCAACCCGGCCGCGCCGAGTCAGGCCATCAGCCAGCTCTACAAGTTATCCCAGAAGAAATTCGACCAGAATCTGGTCAAGTTGCTGGTCAAGGTGCTGGGAGTCTATCCGCCGGGATCACTGGTGAAACTCTCGGACGAGAGCATTGCGCTGGTGCTATCCACCGAGCCCACCATGCCCCTCAAGCCGAAGATCCTGCCCTATATCAAGGCCCAGCGGCCGGAAGCCGTCGCCATGATCGATCTGCGGGAAGATGAACGCACCATCACTGCTTTTATCAAACAGGAAGAGCTCGATGAGGGACAACGGCAGTTCTTCAACCTGACCCGCCGCTTCTGCTACTACTTTGCATTCTGAGTTATCCCCAGAAGCTGGGGATAACTCATTGGACAAACCGGAATAATTGCTCAAACCCCCATCAGAAGGTTGCCAACTGACCATGTATAAAAAACGCCCAGCCAAGGGGCCGGGCGGAGCATGCCACCTCCGTGTGGCGTATCCAGTGGATACATTCATGCTCCATCCATCAATATCAACCCGCTGCCGCTTACACAAATATCAATTTAACATGCTGATTTAATATGGTTTTATCCACTTTCTCTGGCAAACTGGCGGCCCGTTGCGCCCAGTTGGGCCAACAGAACAAGATCCTGATCACACTTATTCACGGGCTGAACATTTTTTCAGCTGGCTTATGAGGAGCGTTTTTTATGCAGTTGGTCCTCTCCTTGCTGCAACAGATGAGCGTCAGCCTGGTGATCGCCTATCTCTTCTCGAAAAGCCCGTTGCTGCGCCCGCTTGCCAACTATTCCGTGAGACTACCTCACAAGATACTGATATACATCATCTTTTCCAGCTTTTGTATCCTCGGCACCTATGTGGGCCTCGATATCGACGATGCCATCGCCAACACCCGGGCAGTCGGCGCCGTCTTGGGGGGATTATTGGGGGGACCGCTGGTGGGCTTTCTGGTGGGGCTGACCGGCGGCCTGCACCGCTATACGCTGGGGGGATTTACCGATCTCGCCTGCGCCATCTCCACCACCTGCGAGGGGTTGCTCGGGGGCATAGTGCACTGGCGACTGATGCGCTCGGGGCGAACGGATGCCCTGTTTGAACCGCGTATCGCCTTCTTTACCACCCTCTACGCCGAGATCATGCAGATGGCCATCATCCTGCTGGTGGCGACCCCGTTCGACAAATCCCTGCTGCTGGTGCGCACCATCGCCACCCCGATGATTCTGGCCAACTCCTGCGGCGCGGCGCTCTTTATCAGCATGATCCGCGACCAGCAGCGGATGTATGAGAAGTTCTCCAGGGTCTTCTCCGCCAAGGCGCTCAATATCGCCAACCGCACCGTGGGGATCATGAGTCAGGGCTTTACCCCGGAGGCGAGCAACAAGATTGCCCGCATCATTCAGGAGGAGACCGGTGTCGGCGCCGTGGCCATTACGGATACCGACAAGATCCTCGCCTTTATCGGCACCGGCGAAGATCACCATCTGCCGGGCACCCACATCGCGTCAGCCATCACCATGCAGGCCATCGCCCAGAACAAGGTGCTGTTTGCCGATGGCAACAGCCAGCCCTATCGCTGCAGCCTCTCCCCCTCATGCCAGCTGGGCTCGGTGCTGGTGATCCCGCTGCAGGGGGACAAGGGGGTGATCGGCACCATCAAGCTGTACGAGCCGAAGAAGCGGCTGTTTCTCAAGATCAACCACACCCTGGGGGAAGGAATTGCCAACCTGCTGTCACAGCAGTTGCTGGCCGGTCGGCTGGAGCAGCATCAGCGGCTGCTGGTACAGTCCGAACTCAAGCTGATCCAGGCCCAGATCAACCCCCACTTTCTGTTCAACACCCTCAACACCATCAGTGCCATCACCCGGCGCGATCCGGACAAGGCGCGGGATCTGCTGCTGCATCTTTCGCTGTTCTTTCGCAAGAACCTCAAACGCCAGAGCGGCCTTGCGACCCTGCAGGAGGAGCAGGAGCACTGCCAATCCTATCTGGAGATCGAGCTGGCCCGCTTTGGCGATCGGCTGACGGTGATAAACGAAATCCCGCCCCATCTGGCCACACTGCGACTGCCCAGCTTCACCCTGCAACCGCTGATCGAGAATGCCATCAAGCACGGCATCTCAACTCTGCTGGAGCAGGGGCGCATTCGCCTTTATACCGATGAGCATCCCACCAGCGTCACTATCCATGTGGAAGATAATGCAGGCACCTGGCAAGCGCACCCCGCTGGCGACGGTCTGGGCATGACCATTGTCGATCGGCGACTGAAAAGCGCCTTTGGCGAGCGCTATGGCGTGACTATTGCCTGCGAGCCGGAACAGTGGACCCGGGTCTCGTTCACCATCCCCAAGGAGCAACCATGATCCGCAGCCTGATAGTCGATGACGAACACTATGCCCGCGAAGAGCTGAGGCAGCAGCTGGCCTGCGATCCTGCCATCGAGATCGTGGGGGAAGCGGCCAACGCCATCGAGGCGCTGCCGCTTATTCAGCGCCTCAAGCCCGATGTGGTGTTCCTCGATATCCAGATGCCCAAGCTGAGCGGCATGGAGCTGGTCGCCATGCTCGACCCCCTGCCCCGCATCGTCTTTGTCACCGCCTTTGACGAATATGCGATTCAGGCGTTTGAAGAGAACGCCTTCGACTACCTGCTCAAGCCGGTGGAGCCCGCCCGGCTCGCCAAGACCCTCGCTCGCCTCAAGCAGGATATCTCCCCGCAGCCCATCGAGCGGCTGGCCCCGACTATCGAACATATTCCGGGCTATCTGCACAATCGGGTCAGGCTGCTGCCCATCGCGCAGGTGGAGTATGCCTTCTCCGATCTGGGCGGGGTCCATGTGGCCTGTCAGGGCGAGCTGTTCCACACCCAGCTCACCCTCAAATCGCTGGAAGAAAAGAGCCCGCTGCTGCGCTGCCACCGCCAGTATCTGGTCTCCCCCAACGCCATCTTCGAGATCCGGTTGCTGGATAACCAGCTGGCAGAGATTGTCACCCCGAGCGGCGCCCGGGTGCCGGTCAGTCGTCGCTATCTCAAGGAGCTCAAAGATCAGCTGGGACTGGACTGAGCCGCGGAGTGTGCGCCTGATCACAGCCGCCGACCGCTCGGCGCGCCAAAGCGCCGCTCGGGGAGTTTCACCTGCCAGTCAGGCGCAACCGTTTTAGACTCGCTCTGCACACTAAAAAATAACAATGCAGGAGCGTAGCAATGATCTGGTTCTTCCTCTGTGTCGGCTTACTTGTGGCCGGCTACTTCATATACGGCAAATTCATCGAACGGATATTCAGCCCGAAACCCGAGCTGAAAACCCCCGCCATCACCATGGCTGACGGGGTGGACTATGTCCCGATGTCGGACAAGAAAGTCTATCTGGTTCAACTGCTCAACATCGCTGGCGTCGGCCCCATCTTCGGCCCCATCCTGGGTGCCCTCTACGGCCCGGTCGCCATGCTCTGGATCGTCTTCGGTTGCATCTTCGCCGGTGCGGTACATGACTACTTCTCCGGCATGCTGTCGGTACGCGCCAAGGGGGCCTCGGTGCCAACCGTGGTCGGTGAACATCTGGGCACCGCCGCCAAGCACTTCATGAACCTGTTTGCCGTGGTGCTGCTGATGCTGGTGGGCGTGGTATTCGTGCTGAGCCCGGCCGGCTTGCTCGCCAACCTCACCTCCACCGATCTGGTCTACTGGATTGTGGCGATTTTTGCTTACTACATCCTCGCGACAATCGTCCCCATCGACAAAATCATCGGTCGCTTCTACCCCATCTTTGGTGCCCTGCTGGTCTTCATGTCCGTCGGCCTCATCGTTGGCTTGATCGTCTCCGGCAAAGGCTTCTACAACACCGGGATGGACTTCTCCAACCTGCACCCGACCGAGCTGCCACTGTGGCCGCTGCTCTTCATCACCATCGCCTGTGGCGCGGTATCAGGCTTCCACGCCACCCAGTCACCGCTGATGGCGCGCTGCATGCAGAACGAAAAATCCGGCCGCTTCATCTTCTACGGCGCAATGATCGGTGAAGGGATCATCGCCCTTATCTGGTGCACCCTGGGTCTCTCCTTCTACGACAGCACCGAAGCGCTCAACGCTACTATGGCCAACGGCGGCCCGGCGGCCGTGGTACACGAAGTCTCCACCAGCCTGCTCGGCACAGTCGGCGGTATTCTGGCCATCCTCGGCGTGGTGATCCTGCCCATCACCTCCGGTGACACCGCGTTTCGCAGTGCTCGCCTGATCGTGGCGGACTTCCTGAAGATGACCCAGAAACCGCTGGCCAAGCGTCTGCTGATCGCCATCCCCATGTTTATCCTTGGCTTCATCATCTCCAAGGCTGAATTCGGGGTGATCTGGCGCTACTTCGGCTGGGCCAACCAGACCACCGCCGTCATCATGTTGTGGGCTGCGGCTGCCTACCTCATCAAAGAGGGCAAGCTGCACTGGATATGCACCATTCCCGCCATGTTCATGACCGCTGTGGTGATCACCTATCTGGCCAACGCCCCCATCGGGTTCGGGCTGGAGATGGGGACCTCCACCATCATCGGCCTGACTGCCACAGCGGCCATTACCGTGGCCTTCCTGATGAAGTTCCGCCAACCACTGGTTAGCAATCCCAGTGAAGGGTGATGTCTGACTTGAGGTGGTGAAAAGGGGGCCAAAAGGCCCCTTTTTAATTGACAAAAGAACCAATAAAACAACTCGTTATTCCCTTAAGCTCCTATACAGCACAAGCCCTTAAGATTCCGTGCGACCTGACGATAAATATGTGATTTTAAATTGCTTTCCCGAATATATGAATCAATGATAAAGCTGTGCTTAAAGCCAGTGGAGGTTATACATGTTCCTTGATTACTTTGCCCTTGGCCTGCTCGTCTTTGTCGCGCTGGTCATCTTCTACGGAATCATCGTGATCCACGATATTCCTTACGAAATAGCCAAACATCGCAATCATCCCCATCAGGATGCCATCCATGTTGCCGGCTGGGTCAGCCTGTTTACGCTGCACGTGTTGTGGCCTTTCCTCTGGATCTGGGCCACCCTCTACCGCCCGGATCGGGGCTGGGGCTTTAACCAACGCCTGCAAAAAGATGAAGATGATATCGCGGCCCTCAGAGAAGAGCTGGCTGAACTGAAGGGCCGTCTCAACCATATCGAACAGCAAGAGCAACAGGGATAAATCATGGACCTGCTACTGATCCTGACCTATACGGCACTCTGTGTAGCCATTTTCAAAATCTTCCGCATCCCGCTCAACAAGTGGACTGTTCCGACTGCAGCACTGGGCGGTGTGGTGCTCATCGGCACCCTCATCATGCTGATGAACTACAACCACCCCTACTCCGAGATGGCGCGCAACTACTACCTCTCTACCCCTATCGTACCGCTGGTCAAGGGCCGGGTGGTCGAGGTGCCGGTGCAAGCCAACCAGCCGGTGAAGAAGGGCGATGTGCTGTTTCGCCTCGATGACGAGCCTTTCAGACTGAAAGTGGAGAGCCTGAGCGCTCGCCTCGATGCCAACAAGGATCAACTCAAGTCCATTGACGCCAGACTACGCTCAGCCAAACTGGACAGAGATCGCGCCAGTGACCTGATGCGCCGCGGCGTCGGCAAGCAGCGTGACCTCGACGTGACTCAGGCGAGCGTAGACGAGATCGCCGCCCAGATGGATCAGCAACGCGCCACGCTGGAAGATTTGCAGGCCCAGCTCGATGAAGCCAAATACCAGCTGGCCCAGACCGTGGTCTATGCCCCGAGCGATGGCCATGTGGTGCAGCTTGCCCTGCGTCCAGGCATGATCGCCACCCCGTTTATGTACCGTCCGGTGATGACCTTCATCCACAAAGATGAGACTGCCTATGTTGGCTGGTTCTGGCAGAACAGCATGCAGCGTCTGGCGGTGGGTGATGAGGCCGAAGTGGTGATCGACGGTATTCCCGGCAAGATCTTCAAGGGCAAGGTGACCGCCGTGATCCCGGCCATTGCCGCCGGTAACGTGCAGGCCAACGCTATGCTGCTTGACCAGAATAGCGCCATTCGTCCGGGTCGTATGCCGGTACTGATCTCCATTACCGACCCCGAATGGGCAAAGTATCAGGTAATCGCGGGTGCCAGCGGACAAGCCGCTGTCTATACCGAGTATTTCCACCATGTTTCTGTAATGCGCAAAGTGCTGCTGCGCATGGCAAGCTGGATGAATTACCTCTTCCCCTTCCACTAAGCACGCAATGTATTCAACGGGCCGGCATCATGTCGGCCCGCTGTTTTTTGGCGGCAAGATCCCTATAATGGCGCCATCCTGCCAAGCCCCGCGCCAAACCTGCATGTTCGTTCTAAGACCCTATCAGACCGACGCCGTCAACGCCGTCATCAGCCACTTTCGCAAACACCCGGATCCCGCCGTGGTGGTGCTGCCCACCGGGGCCGGCAAGAGTCTGGTGATCGCCGAACTGGCCCGCAAGGCGCGCGGACGGGTGCTGGTACTGGCCCACGTCAAGGAGCTGGTGGAACAGAACCACGCCAAGTACGAGGCGTGGGGGCTCAAGGCCGACATTTTTGCCGCCGGTCTCGCCCGCAAGGAGGCAAGCGCCCAGGTGGTGTTCGGCTCGGTGCAATCGGTCGCCCGCAATCTGGCGGCCTTCGACAGCGCCTTCTCGCTGCTCATCATCGACGAGTGCCACCGGGTCTCGCTCGATGACGACAGCCAGTACCATCAGGTGATCGACCACCTCAAGGCCGCCAATCCGGCCCTCAAGATCCTCGGCCTCACCGCTACCCCCTATCGGCTGGGGCTGGGCTGGATCTACCGGCGCCACTATCACGGCATGGTCAAGAGCCACGGCGAACGGCTGTTTGGCGACTGCGTGTTCGAGCTGCCGCTGCGCTTCATGGTGAAAAACGGTTACCTGACGCCGCCACGCATGGTGGATGCCCCCATCGTCCACTACGACTTCAGCAAGCTGGTGCCGCGGGAGAATGGCCTCTTCAGCGAGGCGGATCTCAACGGCGAGCTCAAGCGTCAGGAGCGGGTTACCCCCCATATCCTGAGCCAGGTGCTGGAGTATGCCTCCGACCGGCAGGGGGTGATGATCTTCTCCGCCACCGTCGAACACGCCCGGGAAATTCACGGCCTGCTTGGCGCCAGAGGCCAGCAGGCGGCCCTTATCACCGGTGAGACGCCGGGGCCGGAGCGCGATGCCCTCATCAACGCCTTCAAGGCACGCGAGCTCAAGTTTCTGGTCAACGTGGCGGTGCTCACCACAGGCTTCGATGCCCCTCATGTCGATCTTATCGTGATGCTCAGGCCCACCGAGTCGGTCTCCCTCTACCAGCAGATCGTCGGGCGGGGCCTGCGTCTCTCGCCGGGCAAGAGCGATTGTCTGGTGCTCGACTATGCGGGCAACAACTTCAACCTGTTCGCCCCCGAAGTGGGGGAGCCTCGCCCCCACGCCGGTACCGAACCGGTACAGGTGCCCTGCCCCGCCTGCGGCTTTGCCAACACCTTCTGGGGCAAGACCGACGAGGATGGCAAGGTGATCGAGCACTACGGCCGCCGCTGTCAGGGGCTGTTTGAAGATGACGAGGGCAACCGCGAAGAGTGTGACTACCGCTTTCGCGCCAAGATCTGCCCCGGCTGCGGTGCGGAGAATGACATCGCCGCCCGCCGCTGCCAGAGCTGCGATCAGCTGCTGGTGGACCCTGACGACAAGCTCAAAGAGGCGCTCAATCTCAAAGATTGCATGGTGATCCGCTGTGCGGGGCTGACCCTCACAGAAGGGCGCGGCAAACAGGGGGAGCGGCTGGAGGTGACCTATCACGATGAGGATGGATTGACCCTCAGCGAATACTTCGGATTTCACTCCCCGGGCGCACGGCGCTTGTTTCAACAGCACTTTGTGCGTCATCATTGGCCCGCCCCGGGTCTGGAACCCGAATTTGCCACCCTGGCGAGCGTGCTGGCGGCACAAAGCCAGTTCCGTCATCCCGATTTCGTCATCGCCCGCAAATCGGGGCGCTTTTGGCAGATAAAAGAGAAGATTTTTGATTATGAGGGTCGCTATCGCACCGCCAACTCGCTGGCGTGATGGCCAGTGGCGACCGGCATAAATCGTATGAATAGCTTTGCCACGGCCGATCCGGCATCGGCGGGTGAAACAAGGTTGAATTATCAGGGCCGGCACCACTGCCGGGCCCCCTTCGTCATGTTAGAGGATGTTATGCAGCGGCTGTTGATTGGTTTTTGTGCTCTCTTTTCCCTGGCGGCCCAGGCCGCCCCGCTCACCCCGCCCCAGGGGGGCCAGTACGCCATCATAGTGCAGGGCAACAACGGCGTTGAATTTGCCCGTCATGCGGATCAGATGATCGCCCCCGCTTCCACCATGAAGGTGCTCACAGCGCTGGCGGCCCGCCTCGAGCTGGGTGCCGATTTCCGCTTCGCTACCGACATTCAGGCCCAGCCCGGCGCCAAACAGGGCGACACCATCAACGGTGATATCTGGATCAACTTCGTCGGCGACCCCACCCTCTCCCGCATGGATCTGCTCGCCCTGTTCAAACAACTCGGCGTCACCAGCATCAAGGGCAATGTCTACGTCAACACCGGCGCCTACAACGGCTACGAGCGCGGCAACGGCTGGTCGTGGGGGGATCAGACCCTCTGCTTCGCCGCGCCCGTCTCCTCGGTCATCATCGACAAGAACTGCGCCTACGGCACCATCACTGCCACCCAGATTGGCAAACCGGCGGTCGGCAATGTGGCCACCGGCGTCCCCATCGGCATCGGTGCCGACAACGTGGAAGTGATGAGCTATGGCGACATGGCGCGCCAGTTCTGCGCACTGGAAGTGGACATGGCCAAGGGCAACTTCTACGAACTCAAAGGCTGCATCACCCCGAATAAAGAGCCGCAGGGTCTGCGTTTCGCTATTCACGACGTGGAAGCCTGGGGCTGGGACAACATCCGCTGGGCGATGAACCGTGCCGGTATCAAGCATGATGGCCTGCTGCGGGTCACCCACAAGGCCCCTGAAGGGGCAGAGACCCTCGGCACCCACTACTCGGTCTCCCTGCCGGTGATGCTGGCCAAGATGCTGAAGAAATCGGACAACCTCTATGCCGATACCTTCCTCAAAACCGTGGGCCGTCACTACTACAACAAGCCGGGCAGCTATCGCAGCGGCACCATGGCAGTGCGCGCTATCCTGACCAAACATGGTATCGATCTGGGTAATGCGACCCTGGCCGACGGCTCCGGCCTCTCCGCTCACAATCTCATCAGTGCCCGCCAGATGCTGTCAGTGCTGGACTACATCCAGAAAAACGATGCCGAGCTTGGCCTGATCAAGCTGCTGCCAAGCTCTCAGGTGGATGGCACCCTGGCATGGCGTCGCAGTGTCACCGCCCCCATGATGAAGAACAAGGTCCACGCCAAGACAGGTACCATCACCGGCACCTCCAATCTGGTGGGCTTTATCGACACGGCAGGCGGCCAGCGCAAGGCGTTTGTGATGTTCCAGCGTGGCCTGTCCCAAGATCCGGCCACCCATGAGCGCTACCGTGCCAGCAAGGCGCCGTGGCCCTGGACAGTATTCGAGAAGGGGGTGCTGGAGAGCATCTATCAACAGCAACCGATCCAGATCGCCGATGAGAGCTGATCCAATAGGCCCACTCGAATCACGGTATCGATAATTTCGGCTTCAAGTCGCCACGAGGCAGGGCTATGCTGTTGCCTGCCTCACATCAACGGCCATACAAAAACGGCTTAAAAAACGGAGAGAAAATATGTTTGCAGTGATTTTTGGTCGCCCGGGTTGCCCCTATTGTGTCCGTGCCGTACAGATCGCCGAGCTGCTGACCGAACAGCGCGATGACTTCAAATTCCGCTACGTGGATATCCATGCCGAAGGCATCACCAAAGAAGATCTGGCCAAGAGCGCCGGCAAGCCGGTCAATACCGTGCCACAGATCTTCCTGGACGAGCAGCACATCGGTGGCTGCACCGATTTCGAAGCCTACGCCAAAGCGAATCTGGGTCTCTACCAGTAATGCCTGCGGGTCATCCCGAGCGGGTTGACCGCTAGAGCGTATAAAAAATCCGGCGCCATCAGGCGCCGGATTTTTTATGGGCAACACGCACACATCATTCCCGATCAGGGAGTCACAGACTGGGCAGCAAAGCGCGCGATGATGGGGTTGTGATCTGAGGAATCGGTCGCCGGTGAACTCACCTCAACCAGATCCAGATTGCGGTAGTAGAGGTGATCCAGCGGACGACCGAAGGCGGTGCGACGCAAGTCAGGCACCGGCACGGCCTCTTGCAGACCCAGCTCGTCCACCAGCTTGTTCAGCCAGAACTGACGTTTGTCACTCCAGGTGTTGAAATCACCGGCCAGGATCACCGGCCCCTGATGACGACGCACCAAGGAAGTCAGATCGTTGAGCTGCTCGCGGAAGGTCGCCATCCCCAGCTCGAAATTGACCGCATGGATATTGATGACCATCACGCCGTCAGGATCGCCCTGCAGCGGATAGAGGCTCACCAGCCCGGATTTGGGGATGCGCAGCAAGGGCTCGGGGGAGCGCACGCCACAGACGAACGCCTGCGGGGTCTTGGCCACCGTCATCACCCCGAACGACACGCCGCCCTGGGTGAAGGCTTGCAGCTGTTGCCACTGGAAATCACCGGCGCGCAGCCAGTCGAGCATATCGGGACGAGTGGCCGACTCTTGCAGCAGCACCAGATCCTGCCCCTTGGCGTAACTGTCCATCCCTTCACGCCAGTTCTTGCGCTGGCCCTTGTAGAGATTCCACACCGTCATCCCGAATTCACGGGGCAGCGCCGTGGTCGCCAACGCTACCAGCGGCGGACGCTGGCAGTCGAGTCCCGGCACAATCCCTTGAGCTGTGACCAGATGGTTCTGATCCGGCACCTCAAAACAGCCTACCAACCCCAGGGTCAGCAGGGAGGTGCCAAGAATGCGATAACTATTTTTCATTGGCTAACAACCGCCCGCCTTTGCTTTTTGTTGCGACCATCACAAACGTCATCCACGCCGACTAAGCTGATAGTCCCTGTTCCACCCAACCAGAAGGACCTTGTCTCATGGCGAAAGAACTTCGGTACAACGTGACGTTTTATGATCAACAAGGAAATTGTCATCAAGTGGAGCTGGCCACCGTCTATCAGATAAGACGGGACCCTCAATGCGATCTCTGCCTGTTTGACACCCTGCAATATGTGGGCTCGGAAGAGATGCTGGAACGCATGATACGGCAAAAAACCGGGCTTGAGCAGGAAATCTCCATCATCAATGCCCGGCTGATTTAATCAGGCACTCACCGGAACCGGGCGGGATTTGCCCTGTTCGTCGATGGCGACATAGGTGAAGATCCCCTCGGTCACACAGTAACGCTGGGCATCGTTCTCCCGCAGTACCGGCTTGACCCACACCTCCAGCTTGAGCGTCATGGAGCTGCGGCCAATCTTCATGCAGCGGCCGTAGCAGCAGACCACATCGCCCACCTTGACCGGACTGTGAAAGGTCATGCCTTCGACGGATACGGTACAAATACGTCCTTTTGCCAGCTCCTTGGCCATAATGCCCCCACCTATATCCATCTGGGACATGATCCAGCCACCAAAGATGTCGCCATTGGGGTTGGTATCGGCTGGCATTGCCAGGGTTCTCAGCAACAACTCCCCATCGGGGTGACGTTTTGTATCTACCATCATTACCGCCTCTCTCTCATGGATGGCGGCATGATAGGGGGCGATCACCCCCTTGGCAAACCTCAATTGCCCGAGGCGGCGAGCTCGGCAAACCAGTGGGCCGGATCGGGCCAGCGATAGTTGAATCCCATCTGCTGGCAAATCAGCTGACCATCGATGGGCTGAAATTCACCGGCAGGCTCGATAAAGACCGGCGCGGGCAGCCCCTGCTGGCGCGCCGCAAAGGGGTAGAACTGCTCGCGGCGCGGGTGCACCGGCGCGCTCAGGTTGAAAACATCCCCGTCCTTGCCCCGCTCCAGCAGCAGCATGCAAGCCGCCACCACATCGTCCAGATGGACCAGATTGACCGACTGGGCGCCGCCATCCAGGGTCTTGCCCGCGAGGAAACGGCCGGGATGGCGATCCGGGCCATAAAGGCCGGAGGGGCGCACTATCATCACCGACTCGAAACCGGCCGCCAGCACCGCCCGCTCCGCTGCCAGCATCCGCTCGCCACGGGCATGACGCGGTTTGGGTTCTTCCCCCTCCTGCTGCCCTGCGCCCCATACCGAGGTGGCACTGACAAACAGCACCCGCCGGGTGCCGTGCGCTTTGGCCAACGCGCAGGCCTTTGCCACCGCCTGCGAATAATCATCGGTCTTGCTGGGCGGTACGCAGATAACCAGCGATTCGCAGGGGATGGGCCACGGCGCTTGTTGATCAGCAACGGACATCTCGGCAGAGCCCATGTTGGCAGAGATGGTCAGCGGATAGGCGTTGATCCCCTCCCCCTGCAAACGGGCCGCTTTTTCGGTGCTGCTGACCGTCACCGCCACCTGCTTGCCAGCCGCCAACAGGGCTCGCGCCAGCGGCAGCCCGAGCCACCCCGCCCCCAGAATGCCGATCGTCCCGGCGATATGCTGCTCTGTCATCGTCCCTTCTCCTGCTTGACGCTATTTGCCCCGCAGCTTACCTGCCTTGGGAAGAAAAGGAAGCCTTGGCTTGCAGATAGATAAATGCTGTTGAGCTGGTAATATTTGTATCTGTTCTGCGGCAATTTCACTAAATCTCTCTCGCTGTCACATCATTCTATTTTCATTCATCAATAACATATATTTCTGTAGCAACCTCGGCAAAGGAACACTTGACCATCAATATATTGGCTATGTTTTGCACAACTGGCTAGAGCTATTTATTAAAGCGCTCTGTATATTCAGTAAACACCCAGCCTTCTAACGGCTCACCTTGTTTTTGAGGTATTGCAACCTTTATCCAACTACGATTCTTTTCAAGAACGTATACAGATTGCCCAAAATTTAAAGTCATAATTATCTCTGACTTGATAGATGGTAAAGATCTCAATCGAACCTCATCTCCGCTAATAAATCTGTTTAGAGGTGTTACATCTACACCGATACTTTTAGGAAGTTTTTTAATCGCATTAGTCTGAACTCTACGAGGTTCATCATTGTTCCTTAGAAACTCTTCAATCTCAGGTTTAATGTATATATCAACAGTTATCGGCGCAATTATTTCAGTTATAAACAACAGTATAATAACTTTAAAGAACCCTGGAAGTTTCTGAAGGGCTTCTAATAATGAATGTCGAGATAAACTACTTTCTCTAAGTGTTTCGTTTACTTCAGATAATACACTGGAAATATCAGAGCCATCTTCATATTCAACTAATTCGGCTGAACACTCATAAAAATCAACACTTTGAATCAAGGCCCGATGTTGTTTCAACAAGTTTAATGTCAAAATAAACTCGTTAGGGAGGTGTGTAAGATTATTGAATGCTGGGAAATTTCGCTCAATAGACCTCAGGTATTTTTGTATCCCGAGCTGGGAAAACTCATCCAACCAAGTCAGATTTATTTTGTATTTATTTATGGACTTAGAAAGCAGTGTAACTTCTGGACTAATAATAGACTTTTGAATAGCATTAATACGTTCAATTTCCTTCCTCCACGCTGGATTTAGAACAGATTGAATTCTGTCCATCTGTTTCATCCACGGTTGATTCGATAGCGAATAAACCTTTGCGACACCCTCTATATACTGGCTCATTTTACAGGTTCCCTTTAATTATATTTGCACGTAGATTATCCATAATTTTCATTTTTCTCAATGTGCTAGTACTGACGAATTTCTACATAACACCAAACTTTTTCGGAAAATTGTATATTTTTACTCAACAGACAACTCACTTTCTTTCCACACAAAAAGCGGGCCAGTGGCCCGCTTGGTTATATTTCACTCACCCCATACTCACACCGGCGGATGGAAATGGCTGGCTTCGCGAGTGGCCATCTCCTCGTAGGTGGCCCACTTCTGCCACGCCACTTTTTGCGCCACCTGCATCAGCCGCTCGGCCTCCTCCGGATGGCTCTGGGCCAGCACCCGATAACGGGTCTCCTCCTGCCGGTATTCAGCAAGGGGGATGGAGGGGCGCAGGCTGTCGAGGCTGAAGGGGTTCTGCCCCGCACTGCGCAATACCGGGTTGTAGCGCATCAGCGGCCAGTGACCAGAGGCGACGGCCCGTTTTTGCTGGGTCAGGCCAAACTCCATATCGATACCGTGGGCGATACAGTGGCTGTAGGCGATGATAAGCGACGGGCCCGGATAGGCTTCGGCCTCACGCAAGGCCTGCAGCGCCTGCTGCGGGTTGGCACCAAAGGCGATACGGGCAACATAGACGTTGCCGTAGGAGATGGCCTGCAACGCCACATCCTTCTTGGCCAGCGTCTTGCCTCCCGCCGCGAACTTGGCGACGGCGCCGAGCGGGGTCGATTTCGACATCTGGCCGCCGGTGTTGGAGTAGACCTCGGTATCCATCACCAGCACGTTCACATCGCGGCCGGAGGCGAGCACATGATCGAGCCCCGATGAGCCGATGTCATAGGCCCAGCCATCGCCGCCGATAATCCAGACCGAGCGGCGCACCAGCTGATCGATAAGCGACAGCAGCTCGCGGGCCTTGCCGGATTTCACCTCTTCCAGCCGCTCCCGCACTTGCGCGACCCGGGTGCGCTGGGCACGGATCTCCGACTCCAGCCGCTGCGGCGCGCTAATCAGGGTATCGACCAGCTCGGCGCCCAGCTCCCCCTTCATCGCTTCAAGGGCCGCCACCGCCTGACCGTGATGTTGATCGGCGGTGAGACGAAAGCCAAAGCCAAACTCGGCGTTGTCCTCAAACAGGGAGTTCGACCAGGCCGGCCCCTTCCCTTCACCGTTCTTGGCCCACGGGGTGGTCGGCAGGTTGCCGCCGTAGATGGAAGAGCAGCCGGTGGCGTTGGCCACCAACATGCGGTCGCCAAACAACTGGGTCAGCAGCTTGAGGTACGGGGTCTCGCCACAACCAGCGCAGGCACCGGAGAACTCGAACAGGGGTTCGAGGAACTGGGTGCCGCGCACCGTGGAGAAGTCCACCCGCTCGCGGGCAGGCCAGGGCAGGCTCTCGAACCAGCGCAGCGCCTGTTTCTGGCCAGCCAGATACGGCGCCTTGTCCATCATGGCGATGGCGCGCTCGCCTTCATGGCTCTCATCCGCTCCGGCCCGCACCGGACAGGCCTGCACGCACTGGCCGCAGCCGGTGCAATCTTCCGGGTAGAGCTGCAAGGTGTAGCGGCTGTCGGGGAAGCCCTTGGCGGTGACGGGCACCGACTGCGCTGCCTCGGGGGCGGTCGCCAGCCAGTCCTGATGGTAGAACTTGGCCCGCAGCGCCGCGTGGGGGCAAACAAAGACGCAGTTGCCGCACTGGATGCAGATATCCGAATTCCAAATCGGGATCTCGCGGGCGATATCGCGCTTCTCGAAGCGGCTGGTGGCAGTGGGGTAAGTGCCATCCACCGGCAGCATGGAGACGGGGATCAGATCGCCGCGCCCCGCCAGCATCTCGCCAGTAACCCGCTGGACAAACTCGCTGCCACCCGGCGCCAATGGCAGCGGATAGTCGCTGATCTGCTCCTCACCGGCCGGGATGGCCACCTGATGGAGGTGGGCCAGGGTGTCGTCCACCGCCGCGAAGTTGCGCTCGACCACTTCGGGCCCCTTGCGGGCATAGCTCTTCTCGATGCTCTCCTTGATCAGCGCAATCGCCTCATCCCGCGGCAAGATGCCAGCCAGCGCGAAGAAGCAGGTCTGCATGATGGTGTTGATGCGATTGCCCATGCCGTTGCGCTCGGCTACCCGATCCCCATCGATGCAGTAAAGGCGGATATCGAGGGCGCGAATGCGGGCGCGCAGCCGCTCGGGCAGCTCGGCCCAGACACGGTCAGGCTCATAGGGAGCATTGAGCAGCAGGGTCGCCCCTTCGGCGGCGTGCTCCAGCAGATCCACCGACTCGACAAAACCCCACTGGTGGCAGCCGATAAAGCTCGCCTGCTCGATAAGCCAGGGGGCATCGATGGGCTCGGGGCCAAAGCGCAGGTGGGAGACGGTGCGCGAGCCCGACTTCTTGGAGTCGTAGACGAAGTAGCCCTGAGCGTGGAAGCCCTCCAGCTCGCCGATGATCTTGATGCTGTTCTTGTTGGCGCCCACCGTGCCGTCGGCACCAAGGCCGAAGAAGAGTGCCCGCACCCGGCTGGCGGGCTCCAGATCGCCGATGGGGTGCCAGGCCAGACTGAGCCCCGACACATCATCCACAATCCCCACGGTAAAGCGCGGACGCGGCGCATCCGATGCCAGCTCCTCAAACACCGCCGCGCACATGGCAGGGGTGAACTCTTTGGAAGAGAGGCCATAGCGACCGCCACTGAGCCACGGCAGCCGCTTGATAAGGCCGCGCTGCAAACCGTCGATCAGGGCGCTCTGCACATCCAGCAGCAGCGGCTCGCCACCGGCCCCCGGCTCCTTGGTGCGATCCAGCACCGCCATGCGCCGCACGCTCGCGGGCAGCGCATCGAGCAGCGCCTGTACCGGGAAGGGGCGATAGAGGCGCACAACCAAGACCCCGGTCTTGCGATCCTGTTGGTTGAGCCAATCCACGGTGGTACAGGCGGTAGCCGCCCCCGAGCCCATCAGCACGATGACGTCGGTGGCATCAGGCGCGCCGTGATACTCCACCAGTCGATAGTGGCGGCCGGTCAGCTCGCCGAGGTTGTCCATGCACTGCTGCACCCGCACAGGTACCGCTTCGTAGAAGGGGTTGACGCTCTCGCGGGACTGGAAATAGGTATCCGGGTTCTGGGCGGTGCCGCGCATCACCGGATGATCCGGGTTCAGCGCCCGGGCACGGTGGGCACGCACCCAGTCGTTGTCGATAAGGGCACGAATTTCATCCCGATGCAGGGCGGTGATCTTGTTCACCTCGTGGGAGGTACGGAACCCGTCGAAGAAGTGGATAAAGGGCACCCGGCACTGCAGGGTGACGCTGTGAGCGACCAAGGCCAGGTCCTGCGCCTCCTGCACCGAGCCGGAGGCGAGCATGGCAAAGCCGGTGCTGCGCGCCGCCATCACGTCCTGATGGTCGCCAAAAATCGACAGTCCCTGCGCCGCGAGCGAACGGGCCGCCACATGGAACACCGCCGAGGTCAATTCACCGGCGATCTTGTACATGTTGGGCAGCATCAGCATCAGCCCCTGACTGGCGGTGAAGGTGGTGGCGAGCGCCCCCGCCTGCAGGGCGCCGTGTACTGTACCGGCCGCCCCCCCTTCACTCTGCATCTCCACCACGGTGGGGATGTTGCCCCACAGGTTGGTCTGTCCCTCCGCCGCCCAGGCATCGGCCAGTTCGGCCATGGTCGAGCTCGGGGTAATGGGGTAGATGGCACACACTTCGCTCAGCTGGTAGGCCACCCGGGCCGCGGCTTCGTTGCCATCGACCATGATCAGTTCATGTTTCATTGGGACTCCTCCGGTTGGCGCAGCAGGATGGCGTGACAGGGACACTGGTCGTGGCAGGCACCGCAGCCGGTGCAGCGCTCGGCATCCACCTGATACCCCAGACCCGGCCCCAACTTGGCGATGGCCTGCTCGGGGCAACTGCCGTAGCAGCCGTCACACTCGAAGCAGTTGCCGCAGGAGTAGCAGCGCGCCGCCTCGTAACGGGCGGCCACCTCATCCAGCCCGCCGATGATCTCGCCAAAGTCATCTCGCGCCCATGCCGGTTTGACCGGCTGACTGCTGGCGGGCGCGTGGGTCTGGAACCAGAGTTGCAACTGCTCCGGCCCCACCAGCGGGTAAGAGACCATCTTCTGATAGTGGCGACCGCGCAGCCAGGCATCCATATGGCGCGCCGCCTTCTTGCCATGGCCGGTGGCGATGGTGACGGTGCGCTCGGAGGGCACCATGTCGCCGCCCGCAAACAGACCCGGCACATCCGTCATCAGGTTGCCAGCCACCTGTACGACCCCCTCCTTGTTGACCCGCACGCCGGGAATGCTCTCCAGCACAGAGAGATCGACCTCCTGACCGAGCGCCAGAATAAGGGAGTCCGCTTCGAGGGTTTCAAACTTGCCGGTGGGCACCGGCTTGCCATCGGCATCCAGCGCCATCACCTCCACCTCGATATTGGTGTTGTCGAGCTGGCGGATGCTGCGCAACCAGTTGATCTTGATCCCCTCCTCCTCGGCCTCGTCGGCTTCAAAGGCGTGGGCCGGCATATGGTCCCGGTCGCGGCGATAGATGATCATTGCCTCTTCAACGCCCAAACGGTGGGCGGTACGGGCCGCATCCATGGCGGTATTGCCGCCGCCGTAGATGGCCACCCGCCGTCCCAGTTTGGGGGGTGGTAAGCCCTGCTCTTCGGCAAGACTGGCCTGCTCGAGGAAACTCACCGCATCGAGGATCTTGCCCGCTTCCCGGGCCGGAATATCGACCCGCTTGGCCAGATGGGCACCGATAGCCATAAAGACGGCATCAAAGCCCCCCTCGTCGCGCTCGCGCAGCACATCCTCCACCTTGTGGTTGAGGGTCAGCGTCACCCCGGCCGCCACGATGCGGGCCACCTCCCGATCCAGCACATCGCGGGGCAAACGATAGGCGGGAATACCGAAACGCAGCATGCCGCCAGCAAGCGGCCCCGCTTCGCGGATCTCCACCTGATGGCCGAGCCGGTTGAGGTGCCAGGCGCAGGAGAGACCGGAGGGACCAGCGCCTATGACCAGCACCTTCTTACCGCTGGCAGGGGCTGGTGGCGCTGGCTGCCAACCACGGGCCAGCGCTTCGTCGCCGAGGAAGCGTTCGATGGCGTGAATGGAGACGGATTCATCCACCTGACCGCGGTTGCAGGCGCTCTCGCAGGGGTGATAGCAGACCCGGCCATGAATGGCGGGCAAGGGGTTCTCTTCGATCAGGGTCTGCCAGGCCGCCTCAAAGCGGCCGGCCTGCGCCAAAGAGAGCCAGGCCTGGATATTTTCTCCGGCCGGGCAGGCGTGATTGCAGGGTGGCAGGGCCGGCCGCCAGACGGGTAGCCGGGTACGCACCGGGCCTGTTCCCGTTTTCAGGGAAAGATCCGGCAATGGGGTCATGTCCAGTTGTTTGCTCATACATTGCTTTCTTCTTTTTGTGTGACAGGCCCCACCCGATGGCGCTTGATACCGTGTAGCCGAAGCGGACGGTGGCCGGATGGGGAAGAAGCGAAAGCGTTAGAAACTGGGAACTGAGTCGATAATGGCCGCTTTTTTGTACTGATTAGCGAATCAGGATCAAAAAATGTTGCATTAAATGGGTGGTTTTAAACAGAACGTGACCGGGATAACATCTTTCCCGCTTGACTCCACTCCTTACCTCGCCAAGGTTGAGGCCACGCGGGCAAAAACCGGATAGCCCGGTTGCCCCTCTGCGATTTTTTGCAAAAAAAACTGCATCTATCGAACCAGCATCTCTGCGCCCCGCAAAGAGATTGCCCCTCGCAGTGGGAACCGTTATGTTCCCCTTTTTCCAGGCGAAAGCGCCGCTTCACAAGGATACGAAGATGCCAAGGCTAGACAGCATTCACCTCTACCCCATCAAATCGACCGCCGGCATGCCTCAGGCACGCGCCCGGGTCACCCAGGAGGGGCTCGCAGGGGATCGCCGCTACATGGTGGTCAAGCCTGATGGCACCTTCATCACCGCCCGTACCCATCCCCAGTTGCAGCAGGTGGTTGCAACTCCAGTTGCAGGGGGCCTGCAACTGAACTATCCGGGGTTCGAGCCCCTCGCCCTGCAAGAGTCCGACTTCAGCCGTGAGCCGCAAGCGACAGGGGTCTGGGGAGACCGCTTCACCGCCCTGCATACCACCTCCATCGCCGACAGCTGGCTGAGCCGGGTTGCTGGCGAACCGGTAGCGCTGCTTTGGCTCGGCGCAGAGTCAGACCGCTTTCGCGAGAAGACCGGCACCCGGGTCAGCTTTGCCGACGGTTACCCGCTGCTGCTGATAAGTCAGGCCTCGCTGGATGACCTCAATCTGCGCTCCGATGCGCTGCACCAGATGAGCCAGTTTCGCACCAATCTGGTGGCGAGCGGCACCCGCCCTTTCGAGGAGGACAGCTGGGTTCGCATCCGTATCGGCGAGGTGGAGTTTCAGGTCGCCAAGCCCTGCAGCCGCTGCATCATGACCACAGTGGAAGCGGGCACCGATCGCTTCAATGCCCTCAAAGAGCCGCTGGCGACCCTCACCCGTTACCGGCGCGGCGAGGATGGCGAGGTCTACTTCGGCCAGAACCTGATCGCCCTGAACGAGGGGTGGATTGAAGCAGGTAGCGAGATCGAGGTGCTGGAGCGCAAGCGCCCTGCTCCCTACCCTGACGGCGCACCGAAAAAGCGCGAGCTGATCTGCGTGGCCCGCGAACCGCTAGCGCGGGATCTGGAGACCTTCTGGTTCGAAGCCGCCGATGGCGAGCCACTGCCCGACTACCTGCCGGGCCAGCATCTGCCCATCAGCCTCGATATCAAAAACGAGCGGGTTCAGCGCCGCTATACCCTGAGCTCCACACCGGATCGTCCGGAGCGCTACAGCATCAGCGTCAAGAAGGTAGGAGGTGGTCGCATCTCACACTGGCTGCACCAGCAGATGCAGGTAGGCAACCCCCTGCTGGCCGCCACGCCAGCTGGCGAGTTTCACCTTGGTGCCGAGCGCTCGCTTCTGCTGCTCTCGGCAGGCTCCGGTGTCACCCCCATGTTGTCCATCGCCCGCACCTTGCTGCTGCGGGATGAACTCGACGACGTGCACTTTATGCATCTGTGCCGCAGCGAGGCGGATATTCCGGCAGCCAGTGAGCTGCACGCCATGGCGCAGCAGGGGATGACCCTCACCATTATCCTGAGCCAGCCGGACAGTCACTGGCAGGGGCAAAAAGGGCGGCTCGGCGATGAGCATCTCGCGCTGGTCAAAGGGTTGGCGGGGCGGGAAGTCTTTATCTGCGGCCCCCACGGCTTTATGGCCGATGCGGCAGCGAAAGTAGCGGCCCTGGGCGTGCCTGCCACACGCATCCGGCAGGAGAGTTTTGGCGGCGCCATTCTCTCGGTTGCCCGCGCTCATCAGCCAGTGCAACTGCGCATCGGCGAGCGGGAGTTTGCCGGCAACAATCAGGGCACAATCCTCGATCAGGCCAGCAAGCAGGGGGTGGATCTCCCCTGGAGCTGCCGCGCCGGCATCTGCGGCAGCTGCAAGCAGACGCTGGTCTCGGGCGAGGTGGATCATCCCGACGCCCCCGCCATCAGCGCCGCCGAGCGGGCCGAGGGAAAAATCCTCACCTGCTGCGCAGTGCCGCTGACCGACCTCGTCATCGAATAAGGTGATCGAGCTACGAAAAGGCTGGCCAGACCCCGTCCCTGGCTGGTCTTTTCGCCCATGTCGACAAGCTGATCGTCCTTTCTCGCGTACTCACCGCAATCATATCGGCTACCGCTCTATACTCACAGTAATAACAATAAAACCCCCAGCGATGTAGCGGCGCTGTCCGTCTGCCCAAGGGATCATACTGGTGAGAATAAGGACGCTCAAACCATGGAACAGAATAAACCCGCCTTTCAGCTCAATCTCTTGCTCTCCGTCATTACACTGATCCTGCTGTCATTGGTTTTCTTTGCTTACAGCTGGTCGGAAAAAAAGTGGAGCAGAGTTATCAACAGCGCTATCAATCCTATCTGCTAGCCGATGAACTGCGCCAATCCTCCGATGATCTGACACGACTCGGCCGCACCTACGTTATCACCAAAGACCCCGCCTACGAGCAGCAATACATGCGGATCCTGGCCATTCGCAACGGCGAGCAACCGAGGCCGGATGGCTACAACCGTATCTACTGGGATTTTGTCGCGGCCAACGGGCAGAATCCCCGCCCCGACAGCTCAATACGGCGTAGTCTTATCGACCTGATGAAAGAGACCGGTTTTACTGAAGGGGAGCTGGCCAAGCTCAACGAGGCCAAGAACAACTCGGATGCCCTGGTCAACACCGAGGTAGCCGCCTTCAAGCTGGTGCAACAGACGGACGGCGATCTGGCCGCCAACCAGCAAAAAGCCATCACCATGATGCATGACAAGGCCTATCACCAGAACAAGGGACGCATCATGTCCCCCATCGACGACTTCTACGTCATGATGGAAAACCGCACCCAGCAGGCGGTGGACGATGCTGCCAGCCAGTCCGCCATGCTGCGCTACCTGTTCATCGCGCTGGGTCTGGTGTTGATGTTCTTCCTCTGGCGCACCTACAAGGCGCTGCTCGACCTGGTCGGCACCTCGGTCGACCAGCTCAGAAGCGATCTCAACCACCTGGCCGAGGGGGACTTCTCCCAGCCCATCAAGGTGCCGGCCGGTGCCAAGGAGAGCCTGATCGGCCAGCTCGCCACCATGCAGACCACCCTCAAGGGGATCATCACCCAGGTATCGCGCTCAAGTGAAGAGCTATCAGAGTCGGCTGACAGCATCGCCCAGATAGCCGAGCAGACAGCCCAGTTTGCTACCTCCCAGCAGAGCAGCACCCAGACCATGGCCGCCGCCATCGAAGAGTTGGTGGTGAGCATCAGCCATCTCTCTGACAACGCCAGCCATGCAGACGAACTCAGCAAGGTCTCTGCCGACACTCTGGAAGAGGGATCGGGGGTCATCAAGGAAACCCTCGGCAGCATCGAGAATATCTCGACTACAGTCGGCGAAGCGGCCAGCACCATTGCTGAACTAAACAGTCATACCCAGCAGATTTCCGAAATCATCGGAGTGATCCGTGGCATTGCCGATCAGACCAATTTGCTGGCCCTCAATGCGGCCATCGAGGCGGCGCGGGCCGGTGAACAGGGGCGCGGCTTTGCAGTGGTCGCCGACGAAGTACGTAACCTAGCTAGCCGCTCGGCCGCCTCGACCCAGCAGATCACCGGGATGATCAGCAAGATCCAGAGCGGGGCGGATGCCTCTATCCGCAGCATGGAGAACACGGTCAACAACGTCTCCCGCGGGGTCACGCTGGCCAATCAGACCGGGCAGGCCATCGCCAGCATTCAGAATCACGCCGCCAACCTCACCGGTCTGATGGGAGAGATCAGCCACACCCTGCGCGAGCAATCCACCGCCGCCAACGAGGTGGTCTCTACCGTCGGCAACATCACCTCCCTCTCCGAACAATCGGGGGATGCCGCTCGCCATGTGTCCCAAGAGGCGGCCAAGCTCAAGCAACTGTCACGGGTGTTGCGTCAGGAGATGGGGCACTTCAAGCTTTAAAGAACGCTGCAAAGCAAAACGGCTGCCCGCAGGCAGCCGTTTTTTATTCGGGGTTATCCCCGTCATTCAGTATCTATCAACCACGCAGGGCAGCGATACGCTGTTCGATGGGCGGGTGGCTCATGAACAGCTCGCTCATGGAGCGCTTGCCGTTGATACCAAAGGCCATCATGGAGCCTTCCAGCTGCGGCTCGGCACCACGGGAAAGTCGCTCAAGGGCGGCAATCATCTTGTCGCGCCCAGCCAGCTTGGCGGCACCGGCATCGGCCCGGAACTCACGCTGACGGCTGAACCACATGACGATGATGGAGGCCAGAATACCGAACAGCATCTCCAGCACGAACACGGTGATCATGTAGGCAAAACCGCCGGTGCTGCTGCTCTCTTCCTCGTTGTTGGAGCTGAAAAAGTTGCTGATAACGCCAGCCACGATACGGGCGAAGAACATCACGAAGGTGTTCACTACACCCTGGATCAGGGTCAGGGTCACCATGTCGCCATTGGCCACGTGGCTCACCTCGTGGGCCAGTACCGCTTCCGCCTCGTCACGGCTCATGCTGTAGAGCAGGCCGGAGGAGACCGCCACCAGCGAATCATCGCGGCGGGCGCCGGTCGCAAAGGCGTTCATCTCGGGAGAGTCGTAGATCCCCACTTCCGGCATCTTGATACCCGCTTCGCGGGCCTGACGGGCCACAGTGCTCACCAGCCAGTGCTCGGTCTCGTTACGGGGTTGCTCGATGACCTGGACGCCATAGCTGCGCTTGGCCATCCACTTGGACATCAGCAAGGAGATAAAGGAACCCCCAAAACCGAACACGGCACAGAACACCAACAGCCCGGAAATGCTGGACTTGTTGATCCCCAGAACCGAGAACAGGATATTGAGTACCACCCCCAGCACCAGCATGACGGCCAGGTTGGTCACCAGGAATAGCATAATTCGCTTCATATAGACTCCTTGTGAAGATAAGGGACATGACCGGGGATCACTCGGGATCCCCACCTGATCATGTTAATGTCGACATTCTAGGGAGATTCGATGAATGTTCGCTGAATATGCCGTCAAAGTAGCGGCGAGATATCGAGACGCCCCTGCAAATCGGCTTCAAGCGGATTGTTTATAAACGGAATTTCGCCGAGGAAGGGGGCTGGCAGCAAGCCCCTCAGGGTGTCCAGATTTTCCTGATAATGGCTCATGGAACCATGGAGCCGATTAATTACCCACCCCGCCACCGGCAGCTGATCATTGCGAATGGCGGCAAAGGTGAGCAGCGCATGGTTGAGGCAACCCAGCTTGGCCCCCACCACCATAATCACCGCCATGTTCTCCTGCTTGACCCAGTCCGACAGCAGATGCTTGCGATCGAGCGGCAAATACCAGCCCCCCGCACCTTCCACTACTGCCAGTTCGGCCCCGGCCTGTTCAATCTTGCGTAGCCCCTCGCTCAACCCCTGCATGGTGATAGGCTGGCGCGCCTCGCTGGCGGCAATGTGGGGTGCAATCGGCGGCTCATAGGCGAACGGATTGACCACCTCATAGGGCAGCGGCAGGCTCGCCGCCTCCTGCAACAGAACGGCATCCAGGTTGCGCAGCCCGTCCGGAGTGCGAGCACATCCGGCCGAGACCGGCTTGTAACCCGCGCACTTGATTCCCTGTGCGCTGAATTCGCGCAGCAGGGTGCGCGCCACCAGCGTCTTGCCCACATCGGTATCGGTGCCGGTGATAAAGAATGATTTCATACGGTTCTCTCCTTGGCAGGGAGTGGCACACTGCCCTGCACACACTGCGATTCCCGGCGCTCAGCGAGGCTTGCTGAGACGGCCGAGGCACACCCGATAACTGGCGACCAGCCTGCCATCGGGCTGGCGAAACGCCTCATACGCCTGAGTCAGCTGCTGCAATCTGGCGCGACCGCTCAGACCGGCCGGGGCGGCGCGCCCCTGATTGTCATTGACCTGATTGGCCCCAATCCCCTTGAGATCGCGCAACAACTGCGGCAATTCAAGATAGGCGAGATCCCAGGTGATACAACGCAGCTCGGGAGCAGAGACCCCGGCGCTAGCCAGCGCCTGCTCCAATTGTGGCAGGCTGAGGAAGCGATTGACATGGGCGCGACCATCAAGCTGCTGCCAGGCGGTTCGCAACTGCCAGAGCGACTCATCGAGCAGGGTCGAGAAAAAGATCTGGCCGCCCGGTTTGACCACCCGCAGCAGCTCGCCAAAAGCCTGGGCCGGACGCTCGCACCACTGCAACGCCAGACTGGAGAAAACCCAGTCGAATGTGTTATCGGCGAAAGGGAGCTGCTCCGCATCGCCGCAGAGCAGGCGAGCACCGCTGTCACGCAAGGCGGCCTGCGCCAGCATGCCGGGGGCAAGATCCAGTCCCACCAGCTGATGACAACGGTTCGCCAGTTGGGGCAAGAAAAAGCCGGTACCGCAGCCCAGATCCAGCCCGCTCACCGTCAGATCAGTGCCAACCGGCCTGCTCGGCATCCATTCCAGCAGCGCCTGCCCCACCTCCTGCTGAAAGCGGGCGTGGGCATCGTAATGACGAGCGGCGGCGCCGAAACGGCGAGCAAGCTGCGCCTTGTCGACCGTTTGAAAACGCTCAGTCATGGTGAGCCTCCCCAAGCGTTGTAACTGCAGGGCAGACCCCCAAGGCATCGAGCAAGCAATCCACATCCTGCTCGCGGTGGGCTGCACTCAGAGTAATGCGCAGCCGGGCCGTACCGACTGGCACAGTGGGCGGGCGGATGGCGCTCACCCAGACGCCGCATTCGCGCAGCCGTTCGGCCAGTTGCAGGGCAACACTGCTCTCCCCCACCAGCAGCGGCTGGATCGGGGTGTCGCTCGCCCCCAGTTGCCAACCCTGCGCCTTTGCCCCTTGCCGGAAGCGAGCGATCAGCTGGCCAAGATGGGCGCGGGACTCATCAGCCGCGCGCACCAGTTCGATGCTCTTGCTGACCGCGCAAGCCTGCGCGGCAGGCATATGGGTGCTGTAGACATAGTGGCGAGCGAAGTTGACCAGATACTCCACCAGTTCGCGACTGCCGCCGACAAAGGCACCGGCAACCCCGAGCGCCTTGCCAAAAGTGCCCATCTGGATGTGTACGCAGGCCGGGTTCACCCCTTGTGCGGCCAGCGTGCCACGCCCCTCGGGGCCCAGCACACCGAGGCCGTGGGCATCGTCGATCATCAACCAGTTGCCGCTCCGGGCGGCCAGGGTTGCGAGATCGCGCCAGGGGCCTTGATCCCCGTCCATACTGAACACCCCTTCCGAGACAATCAGTCCGCGATTTGGCTCAAGCTGCCGTTCAAGGGCCGCCATATCGTTGTGACCGAAGCGTTTCATCTTGCAGGGGAGCTGGCTGCCCATCTCCTGCAAAGAGGCGTGGTTGAGTTTGTCCTGCCACAGCAGATGCTCCTTGCCGAGCAGCGCTTTGAGCACCGCCTGATTGGCAGAAAAGCCGCAGTTGAACAGCAGCACCGCCTCCACCCCGAGCCACTCGGCCAGGGTCTCCTCAAGCTGTTGGTGGGCATGACTGTAACCGGTCACCAGTGGCGAGGCGCCGGAGCCCGCACCATAGCGCTCAATCCCCGCGTTGAAGGCGGCCTTGATGGCGCCGTGATCTGCCAGTCCCAGATAGTCGTTGGCGGAAAAGTTGAGGTAGTCGCGTCCTGCAACCCTGAGCCGCCCGCCACTCGCCCCGTCGGTCGCGATGCGGTTGCGCAGCAGACCCACCTGCTCGCGCCCGGCCAGCGTCGCGCCCAGCGCAAAGGGGCCCGTTACTGCAGGGCCCTTCATGACCTGGCGGCCCCAGCACGGGGGCGGGTGGCGTCATAAAACATTTCGGCAGGTTCGCTCTGGCGGCTCACCTCGGCCAGCAGCTCCTCTTCTTGAACCTGATCCGGCTTCTGGGTCCGCTGGGCGGGGCGAATGCCGAGCCGCTTGAACAGCTGCATATCGCTGTTCTCGTCCGGGTTGGGAGTGGTCAGCAGTTTGCAGCCGTAGAAGATGGAGTTGGCCCCCGCCATAAAGCACATCGCCTGCATCTGCTCGTTCATCTTCTCCCGTCCGGCAGAGAGGCGCACATGGGAGGCGGGCATCATGATCCGCGCCACCGCGATGGTGCGGATAAATTCGAACGGATCGAGGTTCTCCTGATCCTCCAGCGGCGTCCCCTTCACCTTGACCAGCATATTGATGGGCACACTTTCGGGGTGACGGGGCAGGTTGGCGAGCGCCATCAACAAACCCGCCCGATCCTTGGCCTGCTCGCCCATGCCGACGATACCGCCGGAGCAGACCTTCATGCCCGCACCGCGCACATGCTCCAGGGTATCGAGCCGGTCCTGATAGGTGCGGGTGGAGATGATCTCGCCGTAGAACTCCGGCGAGGTGTCGAGGTTGTGGTTGTAGTAATCGAGCCCCGCAGCACCAAGACGGGCCGCCTGATCGGCGGTGAGCATCCCCAGCGTCATGCAGGTCTCCATACCGAGCCCGCGCACCTCCTCGATCATCCGGATGATGTAGGGCATGTCTTTTTCTTTGGGGTTGCGCCAGGCGGCCCCCATGCAAAAGCGTGACGAGCCGTTGGCCTTGGCTTCGCGGGCCCGCTCCAGCACCTTTTCCACCTCCATCAGCCGCTCGACCTCAAGCCCGGTGTGATAACGGGCGCTCTGGGGGCAGTATTTGCAATCTTCCGGGCAGGCACCGGTCTTGATGGAGAGCAAAGTACTCACCTGCACTTCATTCGGGTCAAAGTGAGCGCGGTGGACAGTCTGGGCCTGAAACAGCAAATCGTTGAACGGCAGGGCAAACAGGGTCTGAACCTCGGCGAGTGTCCAGTCGTGACGAAGGGCGTGACCGCCCGCGGTGAGAGCATTCATACATGGCTTCCGGTTGTTATTAGTGGGATCCTGCGCCCGCCATCTTGGGATGGACGGCCACAAAACCCGCCGCCGGGCCCGCGCGCTCAGGGTGATGCGCAGTGCCAAGTGGCTGAAATTGTTGGCTAGTGTAGAGAGCACGCGTAGACTGTCAACACCGACCAGATCAAACCAATTGACAACAGAACAACAAATGACCAACCAAGAATTCGACCTGCACCACATCTGGCACCCCTATACCTCCCTCACTCACCCCCTGCCCTGCTATGAAGTAGCCAGCGCCAAAGGGGTGACCATCACCCTCAGCGACGGCCGTGAACTGGTGGATGGCATGAGCTCCTGGTGGGCTTGCGTGCACGGCTATCAGGTGCCGGAGTTGGACGCCGCCGCCACCGCCCAGCTCGGCAAGATGTCTCACGTGATGTTTGGCGGGCTGACCCACCCCCCGGCGGTCGAGCTCTGCCGCAAACTGGTGGAGATCACTCCGAAGGGGCTTGATCGGGTCTTTCTGGCCGATTCCGGCTCGGTGGCAGTGGAAGTGGCGCTCAAGATGGCGCAGCAGTACTGGCACGCCAAGGGAACGCCCAGAGCCAAGTTCGTCGCCCTGCGCAGCGGCTATCACGGCGACACCTTTGGCGCCATGAGCGTCTGCGATCCCGATGGTGGCATGCACGAGCTCTACAAGGGATTCCTGCCGGAGCACCATTTTGTCGATGCGCCCAGCTGTCGCTTCCACGCCGAGTGGGACGAGCAGTGCGTGGTGGAGCTGGCCACACTCATGGCAGATCATCACGAGGAGATCGCCGCCATCGTGCTCGAACCCATAGTGCAAGGCGCTGGCGGCATGCGCTTCTATCACCCCCGCTATCTGCAGTGGGTACGCGCCCTGTGCGACGAGTTCGGCGTGCTGCTCATAGCTGACGAGATTGCCACCGGCTTTGGCCGCACCGGCCAGCTGTTTGCCTGCGACTGGGCGGGGATCAGCCCCGACATCATGTGTCTGGGCAAGGCGCTCACCGGCGGCTACCTCACCCTCTCGGCGACCCTGACCACCGAGCAGGTCGCCCGCACCATCTGTGACGGCAAGGCGGGGGTCTTTATGCACGGCCCCACCTTTATGGGCAATCCCCTCGCCTGCGCGGTGGCCAACGCCTCCATCGAGTTGCTGCTGGCCTCACCGTGGCAGGAGCGGGTGCGCGCCATCGAGTATCAGCTGCGTACCGAACTGGTAGAGCTGACCCTGCACCCGGCGGTCGCTGATGTGCGGGTGCTCGGCGCCATCGGGGTGGTGGAGATGAAAGAGCGGGTGGATGTGGCGCGCATCCAGCGCAAGTTTGTCGAACTGGGCGCCTGGATCCGCCCCTTTGGCAAGCTGGTCTACCTGATGCCCCCGTTTGTCATCACCCCTGAAGAGCTGCGGGTATTGACCGGCGCCATCCGTCAGGCCATCACCGAAGGCGAGTTTTAATGCATGCAGCGGGCGGCCATCGCTGCCGCCCGTTTGACTACCGGCATTTGATATATAAAGAGGGCGACTTTATCCACTTCAGCGCGCTTTCACTTGCCGTAATGTGAGCAAAACACCAGACCTGAGGCCCCAAGAGGGGTAAACTGCTGCGGTTTTACCATCAAGAAAGACTGCTCATGCGCCTCTCCATTGCTGCCAAAATCAACTTTTTCCTGCTCTTCATCTTCTCCATGGTACTGGTCTTCTCCGCCGCCTATCAGGCGGTGCGCGAGCGCGATCTCATCCTGACCCTCATCAAGGAGCAGAGCCGCGAGCAGACCGAAGCCTATTTCGACGGCCTCAACATGCTGATGCTGACCGGCAAGATGGATGCCCGCGATACTCTGCGCGGCAAGTTTCTCGACCACGCCCATGTGGAGGATGCACGCATCGTTCGTGGCGACGCGGTGAGCAAACAGTTCGGGCCGGGACGGGAGACAGAACAGGTAAAAGATGAGTTTGATGAGCTGGCACTGGCGGGCAAAGGGAGCCTGGAGGTGGTGCACAACGGCATGCACAGCCGTCTGGTGGTCACCCGACCGCTGCTGGCCAAGAAGGATTTTCGCGGCACCGACTGCACCAGCTGTCATCTGGTGCCGGAGAATACCGTGCTTGGTGCGGTGCGCTTTGACTACTCCCTCGATTCGCTGTTTACCCGGGTCGAGCAGAACATTCTCACCTCGGCGCTGATCCTCACCGGCATCTTCGGGATGGGACTGCTGCTGACCCTCTGGGTCATCCGCACCTGGATCGTACGCCCCCTCAACCAGCTCACCCGCTCCATGGAAGAGGCCACCGACCTGCACGACTTCGGCCACCGGCTGGAGGGGGATGACGGCGACGAGATTGGCCGGGTGGCGGTGGCCTACAACCAGATGCTCGACAGTGTGGAGCGCCAGCTCGGCAAGCGACCGCTCGGCGGCAAGCCGGGAGCTCGCCCTGGCGAATAGCGGACCACACCGCCCGGCATCGGCTAACCGGTGTAATAGAACAGCAGACAAGCAATAAGGATCAGCAGCAGGATCGCCAGATTGACGTGATAGGCATCATCCCTGCGCCGACTGCGCCGCCGCTCCAGCAGCAGTACAGCCAGGGTCAGCAAGCTGCAACCCCACAGGCCATGCACCAACCAGGGAGTGAGTGCGGGATCCCAGTAATCGCGTACCTTGATGCCGCCGTAAACCAGAAAACCATATGCAATCTCCGGCCTGGCATAGTGATAGAGCGCAAGCAGCACGATAAAACCGCACCAGCAGATCAGCACCATTGTTCGCAACAGTCGTGTCAGCCAATCCGGCCCTTGTCGCCGCTCTTTCACTCGCATCTCCTGTCCCGAGGGAACCCTGCTTGGGTGAACCATGCTGAAAACCCCACCAGAGTCCGACATTTTTGCTTGTTTATCAAACCCGCGCGGGTAAGATTGACGGCTTAGTCTGCCATGGTGGGCCATCTGTGCCCGGGCCAGACTCCCTAGTGTTGCAAATAGCGCTGCAAGAACAAGCTGGAGACAATATTTCGATGACGCACGCATCCGTAGTTGATGTGCTGACCGGTAAATATGCGGTTGGCACCACCCTGACTGTACGAGGGTGGATCCGGACTCGCCGTGATTCCAAGGCGGGGATCTCATTTTTGGCCATTTCCGATGGCTCCTGTTTCCATCCGGTACAGGCCGTCGTCCCCAATACCCTGGCCAATTACGAGAATGAAGTGCTGCGTCTGACCACCGCCTGCTCCGTGGAAGTGACTGGCATCATCGCCGAATCCCAGGGCAGCGGCCAGGCTTTCGAACTGCAGGCCACCGATGTGAAGGTCGTCGGCTGGGTCGAAGATCCCGATACCTACCCGATGGCCGCCAAGCGCCACAGCATCGAGTACCTGCGTGAACAGGCCCACCTGCGTCCGCGCACCAACATCGTGGGTGCCGTGACCCGGGTTCGCCACTGCCTGGCGCAAGCTATCCACCGCTTCTTCCACGAAGAGGGCTTTGTCTGGGTTGCGACCCCGCTCATCACCGCCTCTGATACCGAAGGGGCCGGCGAGATGTTCCGTGTCTCTACCCTGGATCTGGAAAACCTGCCGCGTACCGACGCCGGCAAGGTGGACTACAACGAAGATTTCTTCGGCAAAGAGGCCTTCCTGACCGTATCCGGCCAGCTGAACGCCGAAACCTATGCCTGCGCCCTCTCCAAGGTCTATACCTTCGGGCCGACCTTCCGCGCTGAAAACTCCAACACCAGCCGTCACCTGGCCGAGTTCTGGATGGTGGAGCCGGAAGTGGCCTTCAACAATCTGGAAGATAACGCCGCCCTGGCCGAAGCCATGCTGAAGTATGTCTTCAACGCCGTCCTGACCGAGCGTCGCGACGATCTGGAGTTCTTTGCCCAGCACGTGGACAAGGATGCCATCGGCCGTCTGGAGCGTTTCGTCGCCTCCGACTTCGCCCAGATTGATTACACAGATGCCATCGAAGTGCTGAAAAACTGCGGCAAGAAGTTCGAGTTCCCGGTCTCCTGGGGCATCGATCTCTCCTCCGAGCACGAACGCTATCTGGCCGAGGAGCACTTCAAGTCTCCGGTGGTGGTGAAGAACTATCCGAAAGATATCAAGGCCTTCTACATGCGCCTCAACGACGACGGCAAGACCGTTGCCGCGATGGACGTACTGGCACCTGGTATTGGCGAGATCATCGGTGGCTCCCAGCGTGAAGAGCGTCTGGAGGTACTGGATGCCCGCCTGGCCGAGATGGGCCTGAAGCAGGAAGATTACTGGTGGTATCGCGATCTGCGCCGCTACGGCACAGTCCCGCACTCCGGCTTCGGTCTGGGCTTCGAGCGTCTGGTGGTTTACGTGACCGGTATGGGCAACGTCCGCGACGTGATCCCGTTCCCGCGAACTCCGCGTACCGCCGAGTTCTGATCAGCGGCATATTGCCACTACATTGCAAAAGCCGTCCTCAGGGTCGGCTTTTTTATTACCCCCGTTATGGGTAATACTCAGAACCAATCGACACAAGGAATGGGTCGTTCATGGGATATCGTCGGCTTCTGACACTCTTGCTGCTCTGGCTCCCCCTGCAATTGCGGGCAGAACCCGTGCACCTGACCACCCTGGAGTGGCCCCCCTATACCAGCCAGCATCTCCCTGATGGTGGCCTTACCGGTCATATCGTCAAGCGTGCATTTGCCGAAGCGGGGCTGGAGGTTCAGTTTGACTTCTACCCCTGGCATCGAGCCATGTTGCTGGCATCCGATCCCGCCCAGCACTACAGCGGCTACTTCCCCAAATACTTCGCCGATGATCTGGATAAACGGTGGCATATATCCACCAGCGTGGGCAGTAGTGTGCTGGGCATGGCGCAGCAAGCCGGCCCCCCTATCCACTGGCAGCGACTCGAAGATCTCGCTTCCTACCGGATTGGGGTCGTCGCAGGTTATATCAATACCCGTGAATTTGATGCCCTGATGGCCAGCAAGCGCCTCAACACCTTTGCCGTGGACGACGATCACCTCAACCTGCGAAAATTGCAGCGCGACCGGCTCGATCTGGCCGTGATCGACCGGGATGTTTTCTACTGGCTCACCTATCACGATGACAAGCTCCACCCCGAACAGCTGCAGTTCAACCCGAAGATCCTCGGGTACAAGAGCCTGCACATCATGTTCCGTCCCGATCAACAGCAACTGCAACAGCGAGTGAACAATGCGCTAGCCAGACTCGATATCAAGGAGCTTAGCGAACAGTATCAGCGTCGCTATCTGCTATCAGCCCCCGCCCCCCGATGAACAGAGTGGCAAAACACCCCTTTTGGCGGAAAAGATGGCTTGAGCCTGCGTTTTTACAGCCTTTTCTATCCTGTTTCGGACCTTTTTCCACCCCTTCCTTACAGACTCATTTCCCATAATGGCGCTTCTGGTGCGCGCGGATGGTTAAGCCCCGAATGATACAACTCGCCAGAATAAGTAACGCCTTTATCAGTACGTGGTTTTTAAGTGGTTTAATCTGAAATTCATCGAGTTATTGAAGTAACTCAATTTTTTCACTTTTTCAGGGGAGCAGAATAGCAACTAACCCTTTTGGGCTAAATAAAACAGACAATGACAATTCATGGTTCAGGCTACCCGCGGCAATATGGGTTGAATCACACGAGGTAACGGAATGATCTTGATGGAATTTTTAGTGGTACTCGGCTGCTTGCTGCTGGGTACCCGCTTTGGGGGCATGGGACTCGGTCTCATCAGTGGTATCGGTCTCTTCCTGCTGACCTTCGTCTTCGGCCTGGTGCCGGGCGAACCGCCTGTTCAGGTAATGCTGACCATTCTGGCGGTGATCGGCTGTGCCGCCACCCTGCAGACTGCCGGTGGCCTCAACCTGATGATGCAAGTGGCCGAGCGCCTGCTGCGCCGTCACCCGCAATACATCACTATCCTGGCGCCGCTCACCACCTGGACCCTCACCTTCCTGTGCGGTACCGGCCACGTGGTCTACACCATGTTCCCCATCATCGCTGACATTGCGCTGCAGAAGAACATCCGTCCCGAGCGCCCGATGGCTGTCGCCTCCGTTGCCTCCCAGATGGCCATCTGCGCCTCCCCGGTCTCCGTTGCCGTGGTCTCCATGGTCTCCATTCTGGCGGCAGGTCACGGTATCGGTCAGGCTTACGGCCTGCTCGACATCCTGATGATCGCCATCCCCTCCTCCCTGACCGGTGTCATCGTGGCGGCCCTGTGGAGCCTGCGTCGCGGCAAGGATCTGGACAAGGATGAAGAGTTCCAGGCCAAGATCAAAGACCCGGAGCAGCGTGCCTTTATCTACGGTGGTGGCGAGACCCTGCTCAACACCAAGTTCCCGAAAGAGGCCTACTGGTCTACCTGGATCTTCTTCGCCGCCATCGCTGCCGTGGTATTGCTCGGCGCCAACGAAGGTCTGCGGCCGGTGTTCACCATCAAGGACAAGACCGGCCCGCTCTCCATGAACCTGGTGATCCAGATGATGATGCTGATCGCCGGTGCCATCATCCTGATGCGCTGCAAGGTCAAGCCGGGCGAGATCGCCAACGGCGCCGTCTTCAAGGCGGGCATGGTCGCCATCTTCTCCGTATTCGGGGTTGCCTGGATGAGTGAGACCTTCTTCCAGGCCCACATGCCGCTGCTCAAAGAGACCCTGGCCCATGTGGTACAGGCCCAGCCCTGGACCTACGCCCTGGTGCTGTTCCTCATCTCCAAGCTGGTTAACAGCCAGGCCGCCGCCCTCACCGCCATCGCCCCCATGGGTCTGGCGCTGGGTGTCGAGCCGAAGCTGCTGATCGCCTTCCTGCCAGCGAGCTACGGCTACTTCGTGCTGCCGACCTACCCGAGCGATCTGGCCTGTATCGGTTTCGACCGCTCCGGCACCACCCGCATCGGCAAATTCATCATCAACCACAGCTTCATCATTCCGGGGCTGATCGGGGTGGTGACCTCCTGCTCGCTGGGCTTTATCCTCACCAGCATCCTGCTCTAATCGCAGCGGCGTTTACCACGCTATTGCAATACAGGCCCCCGCTTCGGGGGCCTGCTTTTTTCCCCGCTCAGTTACCTCAACCACTTCCCCGCCGCCATTTCCGGACACAATACCTTTACCTCTGCCCCCGCCGCTGGGTAGCATGCCCCCTCGTTCACCACCGGAATCTCATCCATGTCTCGCGTCATCCTGCTCTGGAGCGGTGGCAAAGATGCCATGCTGGCCCTCTGTCATGCTCGCCAAGCGGGCCATCAGCTGGTGGCACTGGCCACCTTTGCGCCGCCTGAGCCCCGATTTCTCGCTCACCCCTTGCCGCTGGTGCGCCGTCAGGCGGAAGCCCTCGGGCTGCCCCATCTGCTGGTCACCATAGAAGCGCCGTTCGATCTCGGTTATGAGCGGGCACTGGCACGGCTCAAGGAGGAGTGGCAACTCGATGGCGTGGTCACCGGCGATATCGACAGCGTGGGCGGTGCGCCTAACTGGATCCGCGAACGCTGCCAGCCGCTGGGCCTCACCGTCCATACCCCGCTCTGGCAGCAATCTCGTCAAGCCTTGCTGGCGGATATGCTGGCGCGTGGCATCGTCGCCCACCTCTCCTGCGTCGATACCCGGGTGCTTTCCCCCGAGTGGACTGGACGCACCCTTGATGCCACCACCCTCAGCGATCTGCAGCAACTGGCCGAGCACGAGGGCTTCGATGCCTGCGGCGAGCAAGGGGAGTACCACACCATGGTGACCGACGGCCCGGGCTTTGCCGCCCCGCTGCGCCTCGATGGCTGGCAGGTGACGCGGCAGGATCATCTGGCCTATCTGGCCGAGCCGCAGGGGTAACGGCCGCAAGCCATCTGGCCCGCTCACTCAGCGCGCGAAAAATCGAGATAAAAAAACAGAGGCAACAGCCTCCCGTTTGGATTTGAGCGGACCAGTTTTGAGCGGGCCAATAACGACCCGAACAAGGGATAAACCGGCTTATTTCGCCAGCTTGCCCAGCACCCGCTGCAGCAGGCGGATGCGCGGCTCGATGCTCTCCAGCAGCAGGAACTCCGCCTCCGAGTGGAAACCGCCCCCCATGGGGCCGAAGCCATCCAGCGACGGCACCCCCGCGGCGGCGGTGAAGTTGGCATCCGAGCCGCCACCGGCCTCCAGCCAGTTGAAGGGGATCCCCTCCTCCTTGGCTGCCGCCTCCACCAGTGCCATCAGCGCCTCGGTGTCGCCACTCGGGCGCATCGCCGGCTTGAAGGTCTGGCGATCCACCTCGACCCGACAACCCGCGAGGAAGGGGTTGTTGGCCATAAAGGTGAGCCGATCGTGTACCACAGCGGCCTCTTCGTTGCTCCAGAAGCGCAGATCGACGATCGCCTCGGCAAAGTCCGGCACCACGTTGACACCGGTGCCGCCCTGTACCACGCCAACGTTCATGGTGGTGCCCGTGGTCATGTTGACCTGCTCGTTGATGGCCAGCACCCAATGAGCGAGTTCTGTAATGGCAGAGACCCCTTCGGTCAGGGCCGAACCGGCGTGGGACGCCTTGCCGTGGAAGGTGATGCGGTACTTGGCATTGCCCTTGCGGGCGCTGATGAGATCCCCGTTGGGACGGGCTGCCTCGGCCACCAGCACGCAGCCGCTCTGTTTGGCTTTTTTCACCAGCCAATCCTTGGACCAGGGGGAGCCAATCTCTTCGTCGCAGTTGTAGCAGACCAGCACCTTGAGCTTGGCAAGCAATGCCGGGTCCATCTCTTTGAGGGCATACCAGATAGAGAGCAAGCCGCTCTTCATGTCCGAAACGCCGGGGCCAAAGGCTTGATTGCCTTCGATTTTCAGCGGGCGCTTGGCCGCCGTCCCCTCGGGGAAGACGGTATCCATGTGGCCGCACAGCATCACGTCGTAGTGATCTGCACCCGGCGCATTGGTGATCTCGAGGCAGGGGCCGCACTCGGCAGCGAACTGGTGGCGAGTCACCTGCCAGCCGATGGCCTCATATTTCTCGGTCATGATGTCGGCCACTTTCGCTACCCCGGCCGGGGTGCGAGTACCGCAATCGAGGTTGATGAGCGGGGCCAAATCGGCCAGATAGTTATCGAGGGAAAACGGGCTCTTTACAACTGTCATTATCTTCTCCATGCAACAATCAGCATTGATGGCCGATCGTCTATTGCAACAATGCGACACAGTGAGAAAAAGGCGGGCAGCCATGCCACCCGCCCGACCGGTAAATTCCAAACACCACTACATAACCCACATCACTACATGAACAGCAGATAGTTGAGGGTCAGCGCCGTCACCAGCGCCCCCGCCATCGGCACGCTGGTGCGCTTGACCACGGTAAAGGGCGATACCTTGGCAATCCCCGCACAGGCGATCAGCACAGCCGCGATGGGAGAGACGGTACGGCCGATACTGGAAGCGAGCTGCATCGGCAGCAGCATGGTCACCGCCGGTACGCCAAACTTGGCCGCCACCGCCGGTGCCAGGGTCGAGAAGCTGAGGAAGGCCGCGTTGCCGGAGCCCATGATGACCGCCGCTACCATGATCAGCGCCACCATCACCAGGGTCATCAGACCGCTGCCGATACCGGCATTGCTGGCAGAGTGCAGCAGGGTATCGATGGCGCCGATGGCCTTGAGAGATTCGGCAAACAGCTCGGCACAGACGATGAGCGCCACCACAGGGCCAAACACCTTGCCCATGCCGTCGAGGAAGCTGGAGAGCCCGGCAAACGCGGTACGCACCGAGCGGCTACGCAGCAGCTCGCACAGCATGCCGATAAAGACCGACAGCAGCATAGCCACCTCCACGCTCATCTTGATGTCGCTCACCAGCAGCTTGGAGAAGGTCATCATCAGCACGAAGGGGATGATCGGCAGCAGCGCATACCAGGTGGGGGCCTGCACGCTCTCGGTGCCCTGCTCGTCCAGCTCGGCGTGATCGCCGCGATGGAGCGCAGGATCCCAGCCATCCTTGCGATCGCAGTGACGCTGCCAGAAGAAGTGCAGCACCATGGTCACCAGCAGCATGGGGGCCACCAGCCAGATCTGGTAGTCGACGAAATAGCTGGTCGGATCCATGCCGGATTGACCGGCGGAGAAGATGGCGTTGGTCTGGGTCGGGCCAATTTCAAACGCCTGGGAGGTGGCGATGACACCACAGGCGGAGGCCGGGCTGATGCCGAGGTTGCGCATCACCGGATACATGGTGACCATCAACAACAGGCCAAGGCCGGTGGCGGAGGTGACGAACAGGGAGACAAAGACCGCCACCAGATAACAGATGGCGAGCATCAGGTAGCTGGACTGGATGCCCGCCACCGGCTTGACCGCCACCCGCACCAGCGCCTGAGAGGCCCCGATATGGGACATGTAAGTGGCAAAACCCGCCACCGCCATGATGGTGAGGCCGAGGCCCGCCGCGCGGTAGGAGAAGATCCCCTTGAACACTTCGAACAGGTCGAACAGGGCGAAGCCGGTGCTCTTGTCAGCGGGGAGAATGGGGTGCAGCCCCAACCAGTAGGCCACTGCAAAAATGGCCATGCCCGCCAGCGCCAGCACCGCCTGCGGGTTGTAATCCTTGATGATGCCGTAGACCACGGCGACCAGAACGAGCAAGACGAATAAAAGTTCCAATATTCACTCCTGATAAATTTATCGAGGAGCGAAATCTAGTGATCTGACTACTGTTTGCCTTTGATCCCCATCAATAAAGGTGACGACATTGGGCTTTGACAGCACAATATGTTAGCCAAGTGCCAAATTTTCGTTTTTTCACCCACAGAAAAACCTTTACCATTCTCGGAAAGAGAATTGTCTGACGCGACTCCCCTCTTTTTTGCGTTGGATCAACATACGACAGCGCCGAAGTGGCGAAGATGCGCTTCGACATATAGCGACCATTTCGCGCCGGAGAGAGTTATGACAAGCCAAGCCACCGCAGGTGTCTCGACCTGCGACTACAAGCTGTGGGACATCCTCGTCGAGTCTGCAAAGGAACGCACTACCATTCGTTATTCCAAACTGGCCAAGCAGGCCGGGCTGGAACAGTGCCAGGATGAACTGCGCACCCTGCTGCAGCGCATTCGCATGTACTGCACAGAAAACAACCTGCCGATCCTCTCCGCCATCGTCGTGGACGACGTGGGCAAATACACTGGCCTCTCTTCCAGCCTGCCTGATGCACCCTGGGAACGGGCCCGGGTCTTTGACCATGAGTGGGCCCCCCTGCACTGATTGAGGTGCTTGATGATGCCAACCAAGACGCGCCCGCTGGCGCGTTTTGGCTATCTGGCGTTTGCCCTTTCTCTTTTTCTCCTGCGATAGCGGCTCTTCTCCCGCAATACCCGCCCCATCGGGCATACCCGCCGCACAGCTTCTGATCTTGATCTCAAAATCGCCGTTCAGGTGTGACCAGTTCCGGTAAAACCCGCGAGCCGGACCATCGGCGTTGCCATGGGATTGCCACAATGCCAGAATCGGGCCCTTGCACTCTGTTGATTCGGATTTTCGGGCACGGCCACGGCCAGCGCCCACAAGAGAAGGACTCCCCATGGCCATCACCCTCTATGGCATCAAGAACTGCGACACCATCAAAAAAGCCCGCAAGTGGCTGGATGAGGCCGGTATCGACTACCGCTTTCACGACCACCGCGCCGACGGCCTGAACCCGGACGATCTGGACAGCTGGCTGGCACAACTCGGCTGGGAAGCCCTGCTCAACAGCCGCGGCACCACCTTCCGCGCCCTGCCGGACGAGGCCAAACATGGACTCGATACCGCCAAAGCGCGTGCCCTGCTGCTGGAACATCCGGCCATGATCAAGCGCCCGCTGCTCGACCGTGACGGCGAACTGACTCTGGGTTTCAAGGCCGATCACTACCAATCCCTCTTCTCCCGTTAAGGACAACTAAGGACAACTGATGTCGGATGTCATCGCACTGGCCAAGGATCTGATCCGCCGCCCCTCCGTTACCCCCCTCGATGAAGGGTGTCAGACCCTGATGGCGGAGCGCCTCGCCAAACTCGGCTTTGTTATCGAGCCCATGGTGTTTGAGGACACCACCAATCTCTGGGCCCGCCGTGGCAGCGAGGGGCCGCTGTTCTGCTTCGCCGGTCACACCGACGTGGTGCCCGCCGGGCCGCTGGACAAATGGCACACCCCGCCGTTCGAGCCGACCATAAAGGATGGTGTGCTCTACGGGCGCGGCGCCGCCGACATGAAGGGCTCGCTGGCTTCCATGGTGGTGGCGGTCGAACGCTTCGTGGCCGAGCATCCGGATCACACCGGGTCCATCGCTTTTCTCATCACCTCCGATGAGGAGGGGCCCTTTATCAATGGCACCACCCGGGTGATCGACACCCTGGAGGCCCGCAACGAGAAGATCCGCTGGTGCATCGTCGGCGAGCCCTCCTCTACCGCCGTGGTAGGGGATGTGGTGAAGAACGGCCGCCGCGGCTCCATCACCGGCGATCTGCTTGTACGCGGGGTGCAGGGGCATGTGGCCTATCCCCATCTGGCTGACAACCCGATCCACAAGGCGGCGCCAGCGCTGGCCGAGCTTGCCGCGACCGTGTGGGATGAGGGTAACGCCTACTTCCCCCCCACCAGCTTCCAGATCGCCAACATCTCGGCCGGCACCGGCGCCTCCAACGTCATTCCGGGCGAATTGCAGGTGCAGTTTAACTTCCGCTTCAGTACCGAACTGACCGACCTGGATATCCGCGAGCGGGTCGAGGCGCTGCTGGATAAACATGGCCTCGATTATCAGCTGAGTTGGACCCTCTCCGGCCAGCCGTTCCTCACCGACACCGGCAAACTGTTGGCAGCGGCGGTCTCCGCCATCGAGGCGGTCAATGGCCAGCAGCCAGCCCTGCTCACCACCGGCGGCACCTCGGATGGGCGCTTTATCGCCCCCACCGGCGCCGAAGTGATCGAGCTCGGCCCGGTCAACGCTACCATCCACAAGGTTAACGAGTGTGTGAAGGCGGATGATCTGGATCTGCTGGCGGACATGTACCAAGGGGTGCTCGAGAGATTGCTGGCATGACCCAGGAACAACTGCTGGGGCTCGACGAGAGCCACCTTATTCTGGTGGGGCAAGGCCCTCATCGTCTGACCGCCGCCACCGCGGCGGTCTTCAACGACATGCAGGTAGCCGCCGCCCACGCTGGCTTCAATCTGCAACCGGCCTCCAGCTGGCGCAGCTTTGATCGCCAGCTCGCCATCTGGAACGGCAAGTGGCGCGGCGAACGGCCACTGCTCGATGCCAACAGCCAGCCCATCGATGCCCTGCAACTGAGTGACGAGGCGCGGCTGCACGCCATTCTGCGCTGGAGCGCCCTACCGGGCACCAGTCGCCACCACTGGGGTACCGATCTCGACATCTACGACCCGGACTGCCTGCCCGCCGACACCAAGCTGGCGCTGGAACCCTGGGAGTATGAGGCCGGGGGCTGGTTTGCAGATCTCAGCGAGTGGCTAAACGACCATATGAGCGACTTTGGCTTCTTCCTCCCTTATGCCAAACCGGTCGGGGCGGGGAGCGGGGTCGCTTACGAGCCCTGGCATATCAGCTTCGGGCCCGAGTCCCGTGCGCAACGGCTCGACCCGACGACGCTGGCACTTTGCCTGCAACAGGCGGATATTGAAGGCAAGGCGACCATATTGGCCAACCTTGATGAAATTTTGGACCGTTATGTCACCACCAGTCCTGACGAAAGGAAAATCCCATGAATCTCTGGCTGTGGATAGGGTTGCCGCTGCTGTTCCTGCTCGGGCTGTTTCTCAATGCCATCAAAGACATGAAACGGCTGGAGAAGCAGTTGCCCAACTACAAGGACAAGATCCGCGAAGTAAAGGATGACGAGGACGACTGAGTCCCGCTCCATCCCGTGGGGAGCGCCCTTGTGCTCCCCTCTTCCTCTGCCGTGTCATTTCGCTTTTCCCCGCCCGCTCCTCCCTGCGCATCCCGATATCGATGCACCTTTTACACTGCTTTCGTTAACCCCGTCACAGTCAGAATATGGCGTAGCCATGAGGCAAAAAATGTAAAAAAGTGCAAATTGATGCACAAATAAGCCACACAAAGGGGACCTAACTGCATATAATGTGCCTACTTTGCACATTACCAAGAAGGAGTTCGCCCTTGGATGCCGCTACCATCAACAGTTTCTTTCTTGTCGCTGCCCTGTTGGTGGGAGCCAGCGTACTGTTGAGCGCACTCTCTTCCCGCCTCGGCATTCCCATTCTGGTCATTTTCCTCGCCGTCGGCATGCTGGCGGGTGAAGATGGTCCAGGTGGCATCCACTTCGCCGACTACTCCGTCGCCTATCTGGTAGGCAACCTGGCGCTAGCCATCATTCTGCTTGACGGCGGCATGCGCACCCGGGTCTCCTCGTTTCGGGTGGCACTCTGGCCAGCCTTGTCGCTGGCCACGGTCGGGGTGGCCATCACCACCGGCCTGACGGGCCTGGCCGCCGCCTGGCTGTTTGACCTCAACCTGATGCAGGGGATGCTGATCGGAGCCATCGTCGGCTCCACCGATGCGGCGGCGGTCTTCTCCCTGCTCGGCGGGCGCAGTCTCAACGAGCGGGTGAGCGCCACCCTGGAGATAGAGTCAGGCAGCAACGACCCCATGGCGGTGTTTCTCACCGTCACCCTGATTGAGGTACTTGCAACCGCCCAGCAGGGGCTGGATGCGGGCTTCCTGCTGCTACAACTGGTCAAGCAGTTTGGCCTTGGTGCCGGGATCGGCCTTGGCGGCGGCTGGCTGCTGTGGCGCCTCATCAACACCGCCCGCCTGGCCCCGGGGCTCTATCCGCTGCTCACCGTCAGCGGCGGCCTGCTCATTTTTGCCCTCACTACTGCCGTAGGCGGCAGCGGCATTCTTGCCATCTACCTCACAGGTCTGTTGCTCGGCAACCTCTCCCTGCGCAGCCGTAGCACAACCCTGTCGGTACTGGATGGACTCACCTGGCTGAGCCAAATCGGCATGTTTCTGGTGCTGGGGCTGCTCGCCTCGCCCCACAAGCTGCTACCCATCGCCCTGCCCGCACTGGCGCTGGCAGCCTGGATGATCCTGTTTGCCCGCCCGGTGTCGGTCTGGATCGGGCTGCTACCGTTCAAGAACTTCGCCCCCCGCGAGCGCTGGTTTATCTCCTGGGTCGGCCTGCGCGGCGCGGTGCCCATCATTCTGGCGGTGTTCCCCATGATGGCGGGGCTGCCCAACGCCCAGCTCTACTTCAACGTCGCCTTCTTCGTGGTGCTGGTTTCGCTGATTTTGCAGGGCAGCTCGCTGCCGCTGGCTTCAAAACTGGCGCGGGTGGAGGTGCCGGCACCACCGTCGCCCATCAACCGCTCGGGGCTCGAGATCGATCTCGACAGCCAGTGGGAGACCTTCGTCTACCAGCTGGGGGAGGAGAAGTGGTGCATCGGCTCGCCGCTGCGGGATCTGCAGATGCCCGCCGGCACCCGGATCTGCGCCCTGTTTCGTGGCCGCGAGCTGCTCCACCCCTCGGGCAGTACCTGTCTGCAGGCCGATGACATCCTCTGCGTGATCGGTCACGAACGTGACCTCCCCGCCCTAGGCCAGCTGTTCAGTCAGGCACCGGAGCAGGATCTCGGCCCCCGCTTCTTCGGTGACTTCCTGCTGGAAGCAGCCGCGCGGCTGGTGGATCTCGCCCCTCTCTACGGGCTGGATGTGAGCGAGGTGGCGGATCAGACACTGGGTGATTTTATTGCCAGCCAGTTGGGCGATAATCTGGTGGTCGGTGACAACATCGAATGGCAGGGCCTGATCTGGACCGTGGCCGAAATGGACGAGAGCGTGCCGAGCAAAATCGGGGTGCGCTTTCAGGAAGAGGACCCGGTCTGACCGACCGTCCCGTATCAAGTCCCCTGCAAGAAGGGAGAGCGTTATGCCATATCAAAGTTTGCTGTCCGGCCCCCTCCCCCCAGCTGCCAATCTGGGGGTCATTGAAGGTTTTTTTGGCAAGGGATGGAGCTGGCAGGCCCGCGCCCGCTACGCACAGTGGCTGCCACGCCACGGTTACGGCTTCTATATCTATGCACCGAAAGAGGATGGCTATCTGCGCAAGCACTGGGCCCTCCCCTGGCCCGAGCAGCAGCTGGCGGATCTCGCCGAGCTGGCGCGCCAGTGCCGCGCCAACGGGCTCGCCTTCGGGGTGGGCTTAAGCCCCATGGGGGCCCATCACGACTACGATCGCAAACGCCCGGCGCTGCTTGAGAAAGTGCGCCTCATCGACGAGATGCTCCAGCCCGATATCCTGGCGGTGCTGTTTGACGACATGAAGGGGGATACCCCGGATCTGGCCCGTCACCAGCTCACCATCGCCCACGATATCGCGGCCCACAGCAAGGCGACCCGCCTCATCTTCTGTCCCAGCTACTACTCGACCGATCCGGTGCTGGAGAAGGTGTTTGGCGCCATGCCTCCCCGCTATCTGGAGGAGCTTGGCGAGCAACTCGACCGCCGTTTCGAGATCTTCTGGACCGGCCCCAAGGTCTGCTCCAGCGAATATCCGGCCAGCCACCTCAAGCAGGTGACCGACCTGCTCGGCCGCAAGCCCTTCCTTTGGGACAACTACCCGGTTAACGATGGCAGCAAGGCGAGCAGCTACCTGCACCTGCGCGCTTTCGAGAACCGCCCCGCCGAGCTGGCGGAGCTGGTCTCTGGCCATGCGGTCAACCCGATGAAGCAGGCGGCGCTCTCCGCCCTGCCCCTCGCCACCCTGCCAATGAGCTACCGACTCGGCAAGCAGTACGACCCCGGCAAGGCGCTGCACGCCGCCCTCAACGCCACCTGTGGCCCGCAGATCTCGGCGATGATCGAGGCCGACCTGCCGCTGTTTCAGGACATAGGGCTGGCCCAGCTGACCCCTGAGCAGGTGGCCCATCTCAAGGCCCGCTACCTGCCGTTTCGCGACCAATCCTGTGTCGACGAAATCGTGCGCTGGCTGGACGGGGAGTATGTGTTCGACCCCGACTGTCTGACCGATTGATCTGCCTCGGCAGGCGTGATGGGCACAGCCACTCTGGACAAGGTGTGCGCACAGTTACGGCAACGAAGAGTTAATCACTGAGAATATCGGGCATAACCCGGGGCCAGGATGGCAGTTAAACAGCCCTGACAAGATGGTTTCAAGGGAGCTTGTATGGATACACATCTGCTTTACCAGAATCTGGCGGTGATCGCCGCCTTCTTGCTGATCTACAGCCTGATCGCGGGGCGCTTCGAATCAAAACTGGTCAACGGCCCCCTGCTCTTTCTGCTGACCGGCTGGTTGCTGGGGCCTGGCGGGCTGGAGCTGCTCTCCCTCTCTATCGACAGTGACGGCATCAAGCTGCTGGCCGAGCTGACGCTGGTTATCGTGCTGTTCAACGATGCCGCCAACACCAACTGGCAAGTATTGCTGGCCAACCGGCAGCTCCCCATCCGGCTGCTGATGATCGGCCTGCCTCTTACCCTGCTCTGTGGTGCCCTGTTTGGTCACTGGATCTTCCCCGACCTGCCACTGCTGGAGATGGCTATCCTCTCCACCATTCTTGCCCCCACGGATGCGGCGCTCGGCAAGGCGGTGGTAAGCAACCCGGCCGTACCGGCACCGGTGCGTGAAGGGCTCAATCAGGAGAGTGGCCTCAACGACGGCATCTGCGTACCGGTGCTGCTTCTGCTGCTGGCTCTTATTGCCCCCACCGAACAGCATGCAGGCACCGCCACTCTGGCCCTCACCCTGATGCTGGAGGAGATCGGCATTGGCCTCCTGGTCGCTTATGTACTGACCAGCCTCACTATCCGGCTGCTGAAAATCTCCTATCTCAACGGCTGGCAACTGCCGCTCTGGCGCCAGCTCACCATGCCGGGGCTGGCCCTGCTCTGCTTTGCGCTGGCCCAGACTCTCGGAGGGAGCGGCTTTATCGCCGCCTTCGTTGGTGGCCTGCTAATGGGACGCCGCCTGGGCGAGCACAAGCACGCCTATATGGACAGCTGCGAAGGCTACGGCGACCTGCTCTCCGTGGTGATCTGGATGGTGTTTGGTGCCACCCTGATGCCCATCCTGCCCGAGCTGCTGCACTGGCAATACTGGCTCTATGCCATTGCCAGCCTCACCCTGCTGCGGATGGTGCCGGTCTGGCTGAGCCTCATCGGCACCGGCCTCAAGCCCGAGCTCAAGCTCTTTATCGGCTGGTTCGGGCCGCGGGGCCTTGCCAGCATCGTCTTTGCGGTGATGGTGCTGCAAAACCAGCCTGCCCTTATCGGCCAGCGGCCCATCATCGCCACTGTGCTCTGCACCATCATATTGAGCGTCGTCCTGCACGGCCTCACCGCCACCCCCTGGGTCGAGCGTTTCAAACCGCGCTGAGCCACCCTGCGCCCATTAAAAATGCCACCGACCGGTGGCATTTTTCTTTGGTGGCATGGGTCACTGACGGCTCTTAACCGAGCGCCAGCCAGACCCCCACTCCCAACATCAGGGTACCGGCGATGCGGTTCATCAGGGTGACGTTGCCGCTCTTGGCGAGGAAGTGGCGCAGGGTACGACCGCCGCTGGCGTAGAGCAGCAGGCAGGAGAATTCGATGACCAGGATCAGCGCCACCAGCGCGCTGATCTGCGGCGCCATCGGCTTGTCGGCGGAGATAAAGGGGGGCAGCAAGGAGATCATAAAGGCCCATCCCTTTGGGTTGGCAATGGCGGTGACAAAACCCTGCACCGCCAGCCCCATGGCGCTGGTCTGCTGACCGGCCGAGAGATCCGCCGGAATGGCCATCTTCCCCTTGGCCTGCCACATCTGGATACCTAGCCACACCAGATAGGCGCCCCCTACGTATTTAAAGGCGGCGAAGATCCCCGGATAGTTGAGCATGATGGCAGCGACCCCGATCACCGACAGCACCGAGACCAGGCCGACGCCGATCAGCTCCCCCCACATCATGTGCAGGGTGCGACGCACACCCAGGCTCATCCCCAGCGTCATCGACAGGGTCATGCACATGCCGGGGGTCACCGAGACAAAGAAAAAGGTCGGAATAAACAGAGCCAGAATGGCCGGATCGATCCAGCTGGACACAGCACACCTCCATATGACGAGAGCGAGAAATCACGAAAACGGGACAGGGTTGACACAACCCGGCCAGTTGTACCACATATTCAGGGGATTAAGCGCTCAATCATGCCTATATGGTGCCTTTCGCACAAGGAAAAACCTTTTCTTCAGCAAATTTCAGCAATAAAAGACTGTGACAGCTCCTGACGTAGATGTGTAATATGTCAGCTCCTCCCATTTCGGATTAGAGCCATTTATGTCATTGAATAATCTATCAATACGTGTCCAGGTCCTGATACCGCTGCTGCTGGCCAGCCTGCTGATGATGGTAATGATCGCCATCAGTAAACAGGGGCTGGACGATGCCATCCGTGACATAGATGAGACGACCCAGAGCGTAGTCCGGCACAAGGACGATATTGCCACATTGATCCACACCACCTACCGGCTGCGCACCAGCGCCATCTATGGCCTGTACGATGCCAAGCTGTTTGCCGCACTGCCCGCGAACCTCAACAGCGCCGAGCAGGAGATCAATGCCATCCTCGGTCGCTTGGTTGTCCCCGGTGCCGAGCAGGATAACCGTCAGGTCGCTGCAGCCCTGCAGGCCTACCTCAGCCACACCCGAAATAATATGCTGCCGTTACTGGCAGAAAAGCATCAGGGAGGTGGCGATCCGGTCGCCTACGAGGCGGCCCGCCTCCATTTCCGCGAACTGGGTGAGCAGCTGATCAAACAGATCGACAGTATGTCAGCCCACATCAACCAATTGATCCAGCAAGAGCTGGCCGAAGAGCAGGCTCACTATGACGCCACCCTGCTACGTACCCTGCTGCTCACCGCTGGTACCCTGCTGGCGGCGCTGATCTGCGGCTGGGTCCTCTCCGGTCGCATCGTCAGCCCCATCGGTCAGCTGCAAGAGGTGATGCACGCCGTGGCGCAAGGGCGCTTCAACGTGCGCGCCAAAGCGGAGGGCAACAACGAGCTGACCCGTCTGGCCAAAGATATCAACCTCACTCTGGGGCAACTTGGTAGCACCATCGAGAACCTGACCGGGATCAGCAACAGCGTCGCCTCCGCCGCCACCGAGCTGGCCGCCGTGATGACCCAGTCCGAGGCCAATGCAAAGCAGCAGCACAGCGAGATCGAACAGGTCGCCTCCGCCGTGACCGAACTCTCCAGCACCGCTGACAACGTCAACCACAACGCCGCTATCGCCGATGAGCTGGCGCGGGAGGCCAATGGCAGGGTTGAACAGGGGCTAGCCCTCTTTACCGAAAGCATCGCAGCCAACAGCCGGATGGCAGGCAGCCTGGAAGATGCCGCCGCCATCGTAGCCCAGCTCAAATCCCAGTCCGAGCAGATCGGCAAGGTGATTGAAGTGATTCAGGGGATCTCCGAGCAGACCAACCTGCTGGCGCTCAATGCTGCCATCGAAGCGGCCCGTGCCGGCGAAACCGGACGCGGTTTTGCCGTCGTCGCCGACGAAGTGAGAATGCTGGCAGCCCGTACTCAGGACTCCACCAAGGAGATCCAGGCCATCATCGAGCGGCTGCAGAGCCAGTCCCAATCCGCCAACAACGGCGTGCAGGAAACCCTGGAGATCCTCGGTCATAACCAACGCCTGTCAGCTCAGGTGCAGGATCTGCTGAGCGGCATTACCGGTGCAGTACGCCAGATCAACGACGCCAACGCCCAGGTCGCCACTGCCGCCGAGGAGCAGTCCTGCGTCACTGCCGACATCAACCGCAACATCACCAATATTCACGAGATCGTGAGCCAGAGCTCCGCCGGCATCAGCCAGAGCGCCAGCGCCAGCCACGAGCTTTCGGAGCTGGCCGAGCAGCAGCGCAAGCAGCTCTCTCACTTCCAGCTCTGACACGCGGCCTGAAAGATAAAAAGAGGCCGGCACAGGCCTCTGGATAGCAATAAAGCCCCTTATTTTATAAATAAGGGGCTTTATTTATAAAATAAGGGGCTTTATTTATTCGGCCACATGTCCCTTCACACACGCCCCTTACGCCTCCATAGAGTGTCAATCAACACGTTTTTCCCCTCCTCCGGTAACCGTCCGAACAACGCATTGCGACAGGTTTAACCACGAAGCGTGGTGCAGGAGGCAGTTGTTTTAAACGCCATTTTTTGGCTTGCGGAGCCATAAGGGGCTGGGCTGAGGGGGCAAATGTGAGTATGGTAGAGGCACGTCACTTCCCCTCACGTGAGAACACCATGAGCCTGAGATTCAAGAAACCCGCCTTTATTGCCCTTGGGCTCATCGCCCTCATTTCTGCCGCCTGGCTCGACTACTACCTGCCAGAGCACACCATCGCCACCATCACCGGGGTCGAGGTGAAGCGCACCGACAAGGATGGTCCCATCAGCCAGAAGAACCCGGCTGACGGCCCGACCACCGACGTCTACTACATCTATACCGAACGCCCCGGCGAGAAGATCCGGGTGTTCAGAAATGAGGATACCGAGTGGGGCTGGCCCTTCTACTTCAAGTTCAACGCCGCCGACGTGCAGGCCAAGGCCAAGTCGATGGAGTTTGAAAAGCGTCTGGCCATCATTACTTCCTACGGCTGGCGCATCAACATGTTCTCCATGTTCCCCAACGTCACCAAGATTGAGAGTACCGAGCCTGATGCTTCCACCTGGAGCTTCTTCCGCTGGTTCTGGTTCGGTCTCTGGGCACTGGTGATGGGCAAAGCCGCCATCGCAACCTGGCGCTACTTCGATCGTCTTGAGGACGAGATATGAGCGAGCCGAGCAAGACCCGCACCAGCTTCTACCGGCGGCTCTACGTGGCCTGGCTGATCAGTCAGGGCACGGATACGGTGCCCGCCATCATGGAAGCGACCGGCATGCCACGCCGCACCGCGCAGGATACTCTAAGCGCGCTGGCCGAACTCGATATCAGCTGCGCCTTCGAGCAGACCGAGGGGGCGCGCCACCTGCAGGGGCACTACCGCATCAGCGACTGGGGCCCCATCAATCCGGCGTGGATCAAGGCCCAGCTGCCGCTTATCAAAGAGACGCTGAGCTATCCCTGATCCGGGAACTGCTCTGCAATCACACCCAGCGTTGAATTAAAGAGGGGCCAGCCGGCAAGGCTGGCCCCTCTTTTTTCAGGCCGATGGTGTGGTAGGTTGCCCTACTCGGGCAATGCCGAATCCTCAAGCTCCCCGTCAGACTCGCCACGGGTGCAGTCGATGATGGATCGCTTGGGGTTGTTGGGGTCGCGCAGCAGCAGGGGCGCCACACCCTCGTCATGCTTCTGCTCGTCGCCAAACTCGCTGCCGTAGGCGTTATGGGTCAAGCGGCGGGCGTTGGCGATGGGGGTATCGACAAACAGGGCGTGCACTTCGAAGCTGGAGGCGGGCACGATAAAACCGACCACCGGCAGGCCGTGCAGCTCCTCGTGCACCTTGTACCAGGCAAAGCCGTCGCTCACCTTGTAGGGGGTGTAATTGGCCAGTTGTAGATTGGCGGCCCTGCCCGTCTCATTCACATAGAGATCGGTAAATTCACAGCTCGCCAGCCCCTGCCACATCCGCTCGAATGGCGTCGCACAGCCTGTCAGTTGCAACCCGGCCAGCAGCGCCAAGCCTCTCTTCCACATTCCCCGCCCCTTCTTGCAAAAATGAACCGGCGCTCAGTCAAACGCCCGCAGCCGCGTCACCAGCAGATCGATAAAGCCCGGACGATCCAGCCCCAACAATACCAGCGCATTGGCTGGCTTGCCGGTCAGACCATAACGATCCACCACCGTCATCCCCACGGTATGCTCCCCCCGGGTCTCGATATCGACCCGGCACTCGACCCCGTGGAACAGCTCGGGAGCCAGCAACCAGGCAATGGTACAGGGGTCGTGCAGCGGCGCGCCAGCAAATCCCCACTTGGGGTCCCGATGGTAGATCATGAAAAAATCGAGCAGACCGGCCACACACTGGGCCACCGGATTGGTGATGGCGCGTACCCGTTCGATATCCTCGTCCATCACCTGCGCCTCATGGGTCACATCGAGGCCACACATGGTGATGGGGATACCCGACTTGAACACCATATCGGCCGCTTCCGGGTCCACATAGATATTGAATTCCGCCGCCGGCGTCCAGTTGCCGGTCCCTGCGGCGCCCCCCATCAGCACGATACGGGCGATCTTGGGTTTGAGCTCGGGGTGGGCCGCCAGCAGCAGGGCGATGTTGGTGAGCGGGCCGGTCGGCACCAAAGTCACGGGCTCCGGGCTCTCGCGCAGACATCTGGCCATCAGCTCGATCCCCGTCATCCCCTGCGGCGCAAAGGCGGGATCCGGCAGTTTGGGGCCATCGAGGCCCGATTCGCCATGGACGTTGTCGGCAATAATCAACTCGCGGGCCAGCGGTTTCGGCGCCCCAGCCGCCACCGGAATATCATCCCGTCCCAGCAAGGTAAGGATGCGCAGGGCATTGTTGAGGGTCTTGTCCGGTGTCTGGTTGCCCGCGCTCGTGGTGACCGCCAGCACCTCAAGTTCAGGGCTGGCCAGCGCCAGAATGAGGGCAATGGCGTCGTCGTGGCCGGGATCACAATCGAGAATAACGGGCAGTGCCATGGAAAGGGTCCTTACAACATAACAGGGAGCCATACCTTAACAAGCAAGCCTCGGATGAACTCGGGAAGGGGTCACAAAACGGGGCCTTGTTGCTGACCTGGGCGGTTTGCACGGCACGCCGCATCGCTCAAAGCGGCTCATTATCAAGAGGTTGCATGACGTCATGCCGTTCATTTTCCGAGGCAGCGCACCACCCATTCGCCCGGCCGCGCCGGTTCGGGTATGATCGTCCCCCGTTTCCAGCCCGTGTGCCCTATGTCTGTTATCGTCGACACCTTTATCGCCCCGCCCTGCAGTGCCGCCATCGAGATCCTGTTTGAGGATGAGCATCTGCTGCTCATCAACAAGCCGAGCGGCCTGCTGAGCCTCTCGGGCAAAAATCCGCAGAACCTCGACTCGGTTCACTATCGACTGGTGCAGGATTTCCCCGGCTACACCCTGGTGCATCGCCTAGATTTTGGCACCTCAGGCATCATGGTGGTGGCCAGAAACAAGGCCATCAATGCCCTGCTCTGCCAGCAGTTCAGTCAGCGGGCGGTGAGCAAAGCCTACAGCGCCCTGCTCTGCGGTCATTTGATTGACGACGAAGGGGTTATCGACGCCCCCATCGCCAAGGATCCGGCCCTCTTTCCGCTGATGAAGATCTGCGCCGCCAGCGGCAAACCCGCCCGCTCCCACTATCAGGTGATTGAGCGGCTGGCGCAGCAGATACAGGGGCAGACCGTGCCACTGACCCGGGTACGACTGGTGCCGGAGACCGGCCGCACCCATCAGCTACGGATCCACAGCCAGCTGCTGGGCCACCCCATCCTCGGCTGCGATCTCTATGGTGGCCTGCTGCCGCCCGGCTGCGAACAGGCGCCGCGGCTGATGCTGCACGCCAGCGAGCTGGATTTTACTCATCCGGTGAGCGGCGAGCCGATGCAAGTACGCTGTGCTGCGCCTTTTTAAGTGCAACAAGTAGGAACAATAAGCGCGAGTGCGACGGGATCAGTGAAAGGCGTGACGGGAGAGGAAAAGCGGCAAACGGCGGATAAAGATAGGGGCCGCGCTTTCGCAACGGCCCCCACCCCCCACTCTTTGTGGTGCTATCAGATCAGCTTGCGGGCAGCGCCCAGTACGATCTTGATGGCATCAGATTCGGTTTTCGCCATGGTCTCGGCGTTCGGGATCTCTTGCTGGGTACGGTTGACGATAACGCCAGCCACCATACCGGCACGCAGGCCCTGGCTGGAGCACATGGTCAGCAGGGTTGCGGACTCCATCTCATAGTTCAGCACGCCCATGGCTTGCCACTCTTTCATGGAACCCTGGAAACGGCTCACTACGCGGCCGGATACGGTGTCGTAACGCTCCTGACCCGGGTAGAAGGTGTCAGAGGAGGCAGTCACACCGATGTGCAGCTTGGAGCCCATCTCTTTGGCGGTGTTCACCAGCGCGGTGGTGCAGTCGAAGTCGGCAACAGCCGGGAACTCCATCGGTGCGAAGTGCAGGCTGGCACCGTCGAGGCGCACGGAACCGGTGGTCACGATCACGTCACCCACGTTCAAGTGCGGCTGGATGGCGCCAGTGGTGCCGATACGCAGGAAGGTGCGGATGCCCAGCTGGGCCAGCTCTTCTACCGCGATGGAGGTGGACGGGCCACCGATACCGGTAGAGCAGATGATCACGGCCTTGCCGTCCATCTCGCCGCGCCAGGTAGTGAATTCACGATGGCTGGCCAGGTGCACCGGGTTATCCAACAGCTCTGCGATACGCTTCACGCGCTCGGGGTCACCGGGGACGATCGCCAGGGTGGCGCCTTGCAGATCCGCTTTCTTCAAACCCAAGTGAAATACATCAGACATATTGGACTCCTGGTTGCCCCCTGCCAGCATGGTCAGGGCACAAGTTAAGATGATTCTTTATGATACTTTCAAGCCTTTACCCCCCTCTTCGGGGAGGCGCCAACTATGGTCGAAAGCGCTTTCCAATTCCTTGAAGCGCCTCACACTTCCACGCATTGACAGTCACAAATTCCACGCAAAACGTTTGCTAACCTGATGAATTAATTGAAAAACGTTTTTCTTCCCATGAACGGGCAATAGCGCTTGTCAATCCCTGTCTGGCCCCATGTTTTCGGTACGTGATCGAGTCCATAAAGTTGTAAAGCAGATACCATTGACCCCTTTCCATCCCCTCTGACGATGTTATGTTGGCGCCAAACTACCACTTAATGGCTAACCACAGGGAGTCCATCATGGCTACATTCAAATTCTATATTCCCGCAATCAACCTGATGGGTGCCGGCTGTCTGCAAGAGGCCGCCGCCGATATCAAAGGTTACGGCTATCGCAAGGCGTTGATCGTTACCGACAAAATTCTCAACCAGATCGGCGTGGTCGCCAAGCTCACCACCCTGTTGGCTGAACATGGCATTGAAAGCGCAGTTTTCGATGAGACCAAACCCAACCCCACCACCAGCAACGTCGAAGCGGGTCTGGCGATGATCAAGGCCAACGGCTGCGACTGCGTCATCTCGCTGGGTGGCGGCTCGCCCCACGACTGTGCCAAGGGCATCGCGCTGGTGGCCGCCAATGGTGGCAGCATCAAGGATTACGAAGGGGTGGATCGCTCCGCCAAGCCGCAGTTGCCGCTTATCGCCATCAACACCACCGCCGGTACCGCCTCCGAGATGACCCGCTTCTGCATCATCACAGACGAAGCCCGCCACGTGAAAATGGCCATCATCGACAAGCACGTTACCCCGCTGATGTCGGTCAACGATCCCGAGCTGATGCTGGCCAAGCCGGCTGGTCTCACCGCCGCCACCGGTATGGATGCCCTGACCCACGCCATCGAGGCCTACGTCTCCACCATCGCCACCCCGGTAACCGATGCCAGCGCCGTGATGGCCATCGAGCTGATTGCCAAGCACCTGCGCACCGCCGTTCACCACGGCGATGATCTGCACGCCCGCGAGCAGATGGCCTATGCCCAGTTCCTGGCCGGCATGGCCTTCAACAACGCAAGCCTGGGCTATGTGCACGCCATGGCCCACCAGCTGGGTGGTTTCTATGACCTGCCCCACGGTGTCTGCAACGCCGTGCTGCTGCCCCACGTTCAGGCGTTCAACGCCCAGGTTAGCGCCGCACGTCTGAAGGATGTGGCCCGCTACATGGGGGTGGACGTGAGCGCCATGAGCGACGAGCAGGGCGCCGCCGCTGCCATTGCCGCCATCAAGCAACTGGCGCTGGATGTGAAGATCCCGACCGGTCTGGAGCAGCTCGGCGTCAAGGCCGATGACTTCGATACCCTGGCCAGCAACGCCCTGAAAGATGCCTGTGGCTTCACCAACCCGAAACAGGCGAGCCACGAAGAGATCGTCGCCATCTTCCGCGCTGCAATGTGATTGTAGCCTGATTGCCAGAAAGGGTCGCAGTGCGACCCTTTTTATTGGCTGATGGATCAATGGCTTTTTACTTCCGTGGAGGGAGTCGGTATGATTTGCCGAGCCAAAAAAGACTGTATGGATGATCTGAACTCGATATGCGGATGAAACACCTGATTGCCGCGGCCTTGACCGCCCTCACCCTCTCCGGTTGCAGCCTGGTCTATCGTATCGATATTCCCCAGGGCAACTATGTGGAACAAAAACAGGTCGACAAACTGCGCCAGGGGATGACCCGCGAGCAGGTCAGCTATGTACTGGGAACCCCCATGCTGCGTGACGGCTTTGATCCCAACACCTGGTACTACCTCTATGAGTTCCAGCCGGGGCGCGGTGAGAAAGAGCGCAAGGAGCTCACCGTCACCTTCGCCAATGACAGGCTGACCACAGTGACGGGTGACTTCCCGCTGCCAGCAGCTTTCAATACCCCGCTCTGATATACCGCAAAACCGGCCTCGTGCCGGTTTTGTTTTATCCAGCCTCCGCACTATGTATCCCGCCCGTTATCCTGTCAGGGAATGTCGTGTCATATCCTCCCATTGCAGCTGCCTGCAAATTGGCTGATGCTGATGAGCAGCCACCATAACCTCAACACCATCGAATGACACAGGGAGAATCCCCATGAGCCGGATCCTGATTGCCGGAGCCAGCGGCCTGATCGGTCGCGAACTGGTGCAGCAACTGCCTGCCGAACATGAACTGACCCTGCTCTGTCGCAAGCCGGGCAAGGAGGCGCACCACTGGCTACCGGTCAATTTTGATGATCTGGCCAGCGTCACCCTCTCCCGCCCGGTGGATATCGCCTTCTGTGCCCTCGGCACCACCCGCAAGGAAGCAGGCTCTGCCGAGGCGTTTCGCCGGGTCGATCTCGACTATGTGGTCGCCTTTGCCGAGCTGGCCCGCCGTCACGGCTGTCAGCGCCTTATCGTGGTCTCGAGCATGGGGGCCAGTGCATCGTCCCCGGCTCTCTATCCGCGTACCAAGGGGGAGATGGAGCAGGCCCTGCTGGCCCAATCCTGGCCACGGCTCGCCATCGTACGGCCCGCTATGCTGCTCGGGGATCGCCAGCCACCGCGCCTCTCCGAGCAGATCTTTCAGACCATCTACCCGCTGTTTCGGCCACTGCTGGTGGGCAAGCTCGCCCGTTGGCGCGCCATCGAGGCCCGTCAGGTGGCCCACGCCATGATCGCCCTCTCGAAACTGCCCGCCGGGTGCGAGATTGTCGAGAATGAGCAACTGCTGGCCCTCTGAGCCCGGCCTTTTCCACCGCTTTCGCATACCGTCGTGAAAACAGAAGGGCAAGCCAACCGGCTTGCCCTTTGTCTATCTGTTGGCGTGATACACCCCAACCATCTCTTGCCACCATTGACCGCGCTCGGCAGTCAGGGCAACCGCCATCAACCGCGAATATGGTCGATAAAGGCGTCGATCTGCTCGCGAGTGCAGGCAGGATTCATAAAGACCGCCTTCTCCCCGGCGATGTAGGAGTATTTGCCGCGGGCATCGTAGTCAGAGTGGGCCACCGCCTCCACCCAGTTGGTGTAGAGCCCCACCTTGCCGCGCCCCTTGAACAGGCTGCGGTGGTAGTCAGTGTTGCGCTGCAACCGCGCCTTGTAGGCAGGGTCGCTGGAGCGGGCCAGCTCGAAGGCGAATTCGGCCTCCGGATCGCTCACCCACTCGGGGTTGTAGATCTTGAAGCCGACGCTCGGCCCCTGATTCTCCTGCGCCACCAGCTTGACGTTGCCCAGCTGGCTTAACCGGAAGCGGAAGTAATTGGCATTTTGCAGGCAGTGGGCCAGCACGGTGCGATACCCCTCGACCCCCATATAGTTGAGCGCCGCATAGGCACCGAACAGGCCGCTCGCGCCGCGGGAGCACTCAATGGTGGATTGCAGGTGGGTCTGGCCCTGAATATCCCGCTCGAAGTAGGAGAAGTTCTCCGGGTCATTCTCCATCGCCTTGAGGTCATCCTGCTCCTTGATCATCACCAGACTGGAGGTGTAGGGCACATAGCCCCACTTCTGGAAGTCGACGGTGAAGGAGTCGGCATATTTGAGCTCGGCAAAGCGCACCACGTTGCGCTCGATCCCCGCCAGAGTGGCGCTGTTGATGGCGAGCGGGTTGGCGGCAAAGTCGTAACCCAGGAAGAAGATCATCGACCAGCCGATGGCGGCATCGACGTGGATATGGGGCTTGACCGCCACCTCGAACTGCTCGCAGAGGCGATTGCGCAGCTCGAACACGGGTTTCACCTGATCTACCCCGAAGGTGTCGGTGGTGCCCATGGTGAGCATGATGGTGGGCACCACGTGTTTCAGGGCAAAACAGGCGGTCAGGGTGCGTTCGAGGTGGTCGAGATCGATGTCATTGTTCTCCCCCACCTGAATGCGGATGGTCTTGTTCTCGATGTCGACCCCGAGCAGGGAGAGGTTGGTGATGTTGGAGTAGTGACCGCCCTGGGAGTTGATGATGCGGTAATCCTGATAGTGGCCGAGCCCCTTGTGCTTGGCTTCGGGCAAGGTTTTGCGAATGCCGAGCAGGTAGCCGTAGAGGTTACAGAAGGTCCCCCCCTGGGTGAAGATGCCGGTGGCACGCTCGGGGTCATAACCCGCCAGCAGGGCAATCTGGCGCACCACCTTCTTCTCCAGCTCCTCGGCGACCCCGGCATATTCGGAGTAGACCAGATTGGGGTTGGCCAGAATGCCCAACTGGGCACCGTAAATGGCGGGATCCGCTGACATGGTGATGACGTTCTCGACGCTGGAGGGGTTCTCCCAATCCTTCGATAGAGCAGCGGCAAACAGCAACTCGGCCATCGGCTCGCCCGGGGTGCGCATGGTGGCGGGCACCGGCATGGTCTCGCAGAGATCGGCCAGGCGGGCACGGCCATCAGGCCAGGCGTTCAGGCGGGCATCCGGCGCCAGGCCACGGGCCCGAAATTCGTTGAGGGTGGCAAATCCGGGTTCGCGAAAAACGGGCCAGAGATCGGGATTACGCGAGAAAAAGTTGGCTTTGACGGTGGCGAAACGGGCGGAGAAATCGGGGTGGACGGCATTGACGCTGTCGTCTTTAAGATAAACTAAGTCACTCATTTTTATACCATTAGTACAGCAAGTGTGCGGCCGTTATACCCCTGTGTCAGCGGGGCCAACAGTGACAATATCTAATGGCCTACCCTACTTTTTGTCATGTATCAGCCATCACAAGGGCTGGCAAAAAGGCGCCTTTGAGGCGCCTCTTTATATTTCGTGATCTTGCTCCCATCCTGGCTGACAGCGCCCTCACTACCGGACCGCCATCAGCGCAGCCCTCAACGCAGGGAGGCCAACAGCCACTCGGCAAACTCCGTCAGCTCACTCTGCTGCTGCGGAAAGGCCGCCAGCCAGGGCAGCAGGCGCGCGGAAACAGCCTCCGCTCGATAGCCGCAACCCGCCAGTTCGGCCGCCAGCCGATCAAACGGGGCCGGCTCCAGAGTATCGCTAAAGAGCTGCGCCCGGGTGATGACCCCTTTCTCCACATCAAAGTGCAGCTCCACCCCGCCCCAGCTGAACCGCTCCTCCAGCAGATGGGTGAAGGCGGGCGCGTGGCCATAGTTCCACTCCCAACTGCGCTGGCGAGCGAAGGTCTCGGCAAAGCCCGGCAGATCCGGCATCTGCTCCGGGGAGATATGCTCGGGCTCAACTCGCGCGCCGTAATGATGGAAAAAGGCCTCCTGCAGCGCCTCGCTCACCTGTTGATGGTCGATCCCCGGCTGCAGTTCGCACAGATTGGCCACCCGGCTGCGCACCGAGGTGATCCCCTTGGCCGCCAGCTTCTTGGGGTCGGGGTTGAGGTAGTTGGCAAGGCGGCCGAGATCGGCATCCAGCAGCAGGGTGCCGTGGTGGAACCCGCGATCCAGAGTCTCCCGATAGGCCGACCCCGATACCTTGCGCTCCCCGTCCGGGGTGACCACCAGCAGATCGTTGCGACCGGAGGCAAACGCCTCGATCCCCAATCGCTTGAGCCCGTCCAGCACGATGGCGGTGGAGACGCTCTTGTCATACTCCGGCTTGCCCGCCATGAAGGTAAAACAGCTGTTGCCAAGGTCGTGAAACACGGCGCCCCCCCCACTGCTGCGGCGAGCCAGGGTCACCCCGTCCTCCGCCATTCGGCGGGTGTTGCACTCCTTCCACGGATTCTGGGCCCGGCCGATCACCACGGTATTGGCGTTGCGCCAGAGGAACAGCACCCGCTGGCCGGGGTCCATCTGGCGGAAAATGCACTCCTCTACGGCCAGATTGAACAGGGGATCGTGAGAGTCGGAGACAAGCAGACGCAAGCGGGACATAAAAAGACCTTATCCGGAACAGGGAGCAGCATGATAACACTGACGGGGTCCCATCACTGGCCCGTTACGCATTAACCGATGTGCAGCAGGTGTGACACATTTGCGTTACACCTGACCGCCCCATAAAAGTATCTATTGATATAACGACACAGCCTGACGTGCAACCACCGAGGAATCGCGGTTAAGCCGCAATCGAAACAATAAAAACGGGAGAAAATGGCTAGAATGCGACCACAGAGATAAGCCATATGGATCTCTTATTAATCACCTGGCTTGCGAGAAACAGCATGTATATATCCAGTGTGATGAATGACAACAAAATGACTACCCAACCCACCGATGCCTCGTTGCAGAGACTTGTTCTCCCCTTGCAGGTTACAAAGAAGTGCTTGAGTCCAGCTTAGAATCTGCTGCTGTTTCACCACGACCGCGACCATGGTCCGTTCTAACGCGCAGCGAGGAACGAGAGGTAAGGTTGATCGCTCCCCAAAAGTGGAGTTCACCCGATAATCGCGCCAATCACGGCAATGCGCGACACCACAGCCCCGGCCCTGCGGGCTGTGTGGCTAGTGCAGAGACATCAACAGACCCTGGACACAGCTCCCGAGAGAAACATTGTATGACGGAGAACGCAGCCCCTCGCCAGCACCTCAGCTGGTTTCTGCCAATGCTGGTCGGTATGGTTATCGCCACTCTGACTTCAATCCCCGTGCGAGCCCGGGAGCAAGTCATCGTCCAGTTGCCATGGCAACACCAGTTCCAGTTTGCTGGTTACTATGCGGCCATCGCCAAGGGGTTTTATCGGGAGGCCGGTCTGCAAGTGACCCTGCGCGAAGCGGATTCCCGCACCGATGTGGTCAGCGAGGTGATCTCGGGAAAGGCCCATTTTGGCATCAGCGGCAGTGATCTGCTGCTGGATCGGGCTGCCGGTCGTCCGGTAGTGGTGCTCGCCGCACTGCTGCAGCACTCGCCTCTGGTTCTGCTCACGCGGGATCGGCCAGATATTCGCAACCCGGCCGATCTGGCCAACAAGCGACTGATGCTGGAGCCAGGCTCCAACGAGCTGCTGACCTACCTTTCCCACCAGACCCGCAGCCGCGACTGGGTCACCCTCCCCTACAAAGAGGGGATACAAGCACTGCTGGCGGGCAAGGTGGATGCCATCAGTGCCTATAGCACTACCGAGCCCTTCTATCTGCAACAAAAAGGGATCCCCTATCGGGTCTTCAGTCCGCGCACCATCGACTTTGACTTCTACGGCGACAACCTGTTTACCTCCGAGCGGGAGCTGATCACCCGACAGGATCGGGTATACGCCTTCCAGCAGGCCAGCCTCAAGGGGTGGCGCTATGCAATGGAACACCCCGAAGAGATGATCAACCTGATCATGGCGCTGTATCCCAACGCTGCAAGTCGTGAACAGCTTGAGTTCGAGGCCCGCGAAACCAGAGAATTGATGCAACCGGACCTTATCGAACCCGGGTATATGCAACAGGAGCGCTGGCAGCAGATCGCCAAAACCTATCTGGAGGCAGGCATGCTCACGGTATTGCCAAACCTCGACCGCTTTATCTACGACCCCACGCAGGAGCGGCTGCGCCAGCAACGGCAACTGCTCGACAAGAGCGTGGCGGTGGCCATGCTTATCACCTTTACCCTGATGACATTACTCGGCATCTTCTTGCACCTCTACCTGCGCCTGCGTCAGGAGGCGCTGGATCGCCAGCGGCTAACCCGCGAGCTGGCCCAGAGTGAGCAACACTACCGCTTCGTAGCGGAGAACAGCGCCGATGTGATCTGGACCATGGATGCCGCCAGCTTGCGCTTTCGCTATATCAGTCCGGCCATCGCCTCCCTGAGCGGCTACGAGGCCCCCGAGCTGTTTGCCCTGCCCCTCAAACAGCTGCTGCCGGATGCTTCAAGACAACTGCTGCGCGAAGAGCTCTCTGCCACCCTGGAGGCATGGTTACGGGGAGAGCATGACCAGACCCGCCGCGTCATTCGCACCCAGTTGCGCCACAAGGACGGCCATCTGGTAGCGACCGAGACCATTACTACCCTTCATGGTAACCACAAGACCCAACCGGAGGCGATCCTCGGGGTCACCCGGGATATCACCGAGCGGGCGGCGCGGGAGGAGATGATGCGCCGCCTCGCCTTCTATGACTCCCTCACTGGCCTACCCAATCGCCGCTTGCTGCAACAACGACTCAAGGAGCTGCTGGAGCAGGAGACGCCTCGTCCATTGGCTGTGATGTTTATCGATCTCGATCACTTCAAGCCGATAAACGATACCTTCGGCCATGAAACCGGGGATATCTTGCTCAATCTGGTGGCCGAGCGGATGAGCCACTGCGTGCGCAAACAGGACCTGGTGGCACGGCTGGGGGGCGACGAGTTCGTTATCTTGCTGCCGGAGACTGGCGACGAAGTGCTGGCGGTGGCCGACAAGCTGCACCAGCAGTTGCGCCATCCATTCCAACTGGAGGAGCAGAAGCTGCTTATCTCCAGCAGTATCGGGCTGGCGCTCTATCCCGAGCACGGGGAGGATGCCAAAACCCTGATGCACCACGCCGATCAGGCTATGTATCAGGCGAAGCATCGCGGCCGCGGCCGGGTCTGCCTCTTTACCCCGGGCCTTGATCCGGAACAGGGTGCCCTGCTGTGGCAACCCGGCCACGAATGCGGTCACCCGCGTATCGATGCCGAGCATCGTCAGCTGTTCGTGCTGACCAATCGGCTGCTGGAGCGGATGAAAGCTCAGCACGACAACCCTGCTCCGTTTTTGGATAGTCTTGAGAGACTGTTAGAGATGGCCCGCCATCACTTCGCTTTTGAAGAGCAGATGCTGGTGGAGATCGACTATCGGGAACTCGCCAGTCACCGTCAGGATCACCTGCGCCTGCTCAACAAGGCAAGCCAGTTGCTCCTCGCCGCCAAAGCGGGGACGCTGGGCAACGACGAGCTGCTCAACTTCATCATTCAGGAGCTGGTGGTCGGACACATGAGTCAGGCGGATCGTCGTTACTTCCCCCAGTTCAGACCAGAACGCTGCTTGCCTATTGCGGAAGGGGCCGCCTAGTCTCCCCGCAGGGCGACCACGGGATCGAGGCGTACTGCCCGCAAGGCGGGTGCGACCCCGGCCAGCAGACCGACCAGGGCGCTGCAACCGAGCGCCAACAGCAGATAGAGAGGATGAAGGGTGAGCGGCAAGCCGGCCGCCAGCAATCCGAGCAGCAGTTTGAGCCCGCCGAGCAGGGCCAGTCCCATAGCCCCGCCCAGCAGTGCCAGCACCACGGCTTCGAGCAGAAACAGCAATAGAATGCGCCGCCGTGGGCAGCCCAGCGCCATTAGCAAGCCCACTTCGGGGATCCGCTCCTGCTGGGCGATGCTCATGATGCTGAAGATGCCGACCGCCCCGATCAGCAGCGAGATAATGCCGAGCCCGCCCACCGCCAGCTTGATGATGGAGAGGATCTTGTCGAGGCTGGTCAGCATGTCCTGCTGGGAGGCGAGAGTGAAGTCCTCGGCGCCGTGGCGGGCGATCAGCACCCGCCGGATCTGGGCGGTGATATCGGCCTCCGTCTGCCCAGCGCGATAGATGACGTCGATCTCCTGCAGCCCCTCCTTGTTGAACAGCGCCTGGGCGTGGGCGGCGGGCAGATAGATCATGTCATCCAGATCAAAGCCGAGAAATTGCCCCTTGGGCGCCAGCACCCCGGCCACCCGAAAACGGCGATCACCAGCGCGCAATAGACTCCCAGGCGCATCGCCACCGGGAAACAGCTCAGCCGCCACCTTGGCCCCCAGCACCGCATAGGCGCGGGGCATGGCACTGTCGTCCGCGGGCAGAAAACGTCCCTGCACCAGGGTGAGTCGCCAGCCGGAGAGCGCCGCCGAGCCTGTGCCCAGAATAGCGGTACTGCGGGTCAGTCCGCGGCTGCGCACCTCCCCCTGCCCCTGCACCACAGGGAGCGCCGCCTCTACCCCTGCCAATCTGGCGAGGGCATCGCCATCCTCCAGCAGCAGGGGACGGCTGCTGGAGAGGATGCCGGGCGGGCCGCCTGCGGTTTCGGTCTTGCCCGGGGTCACGGCGATCAACCGGGTGCCAAATTGGGAGAAGCTGTCGAGCAGATAGAGCCTGAGCCCCTCGCCGATGCCGGTGAGCAGGGTCACCGAGGCGATCCCGATGGCAATGCCGAGCGCCGACAGCAGACTGCGGCTGCGCCCCGCCAGCAAGGCGCGCCAGAGCCAGAACAGCAGATCGGCGGCGCGCATCAGCCACCGCTCCACTGCCCGCTGCGCAGGCTGCTGACCGGATCTTGCCGTGCCGCCCGGGAGGCGGGCAGCCAGCTAAAAAACAGCCCGGTCAGCAGGGCCGCCGGTATGGTGCAGAAAGTAGCGAGCAGAGGGACCGCCGCCGGAAATCCGGGCCAAATCACTCCGGCGAGTGCAACAAGGGCATAGCCCAACACAGTGCCAAACAGCGCGCCACTGCCGCTTAGCAGCAGCGCCTCCCACAAAAACAGCTGGCGGATCTGGCGACTGTCGGCCCCCAGCGCCTTGAGCAGGCCGATCTCGCCGGTGCGCTGGCGGGTGCTGATCAGCGCCAGATTCATCATCATGATGCCAGAGACCAGCAGGCTGATGGCGCCGATACCGGCAACGGCCAGGGTGAGAGTCGAGAGAATGGTGGAGAAGGTGGCCAGCATGGCGTCACGGCGCACCACGGTCACATCGAGCACCCCGTGGCGCGATTGCATCAGCTGCTCCAGTCGCTTGACCAGCGGGGGCACCGCTTGCCCCGCCAGCGGCTGGATCAGCAGCCGAAACAGCCCCTCGGTGTTGAACAGCCGCATGGCGCTACCGACCGGGATCAGCGCGGCTTCGGCCATGTCCATCCCCAGATTGCTGCTCTGGCTGGTGAAGACCCCCACCACCCGAAAGCGGCGATTGTCAAAACGCAGCCACAGGCCGACCGGATCGGCCTGACCGAACAGCTCACGGGCCACCTTGGCCCCGAGCAGAACGGCCGGGCGATCCTCTGCGGCATCCCCCGGTAGCCAGCGGCCGGAGAGCAGCTCCAGCCCGTGGGTATCGCGCAGCCCGTTGCTGCTGCCAAGCAGCATAGTCTGGCGCAGCCGCGCCCCCTGCTTGGCCTCGGCAAAGCCCATCACCAGCGGCACCAGCCGCACGTTTGGCTGATGCTGGCCAAGGTAGTGCATGTCATCGAGTGTGATCTGCCGCAGACTGTTGCCGGTGACCGGCGGCAGCCCGCCGGTGGTCTCCTTGCGGCCCGGGAACATCACCAGCAGATCCTTGCCAAGGGAGCTGAACTGGTCGGCCACATAGCGCCTCGCCCCCTCCCCCAGCGCGGTGAGCAGCAGCACCGAGGTGACGCTCAAACTCACCGCCAGGATCAAGACCAGCGCCCGTGAGCGCTGGCGCAGCAGGGCCACGGCGGCAAAGCGGATCACATCGGGGCGCCGCATTCAGCCACCGCCGCTATCAATGTTGATGCGGCCATCGTTCATCAGGATCCGCCTGCCCGCCCGATCACCGAGGCGCGGATCGTGGGTCACCACCACCAGCGTGATCCCCTGCTCCCGGTTGAGCCCCTCCAGCAGGCTAATCACCTCCTCCCCGGAGCGGGAGTCGAGATTGCCGGTGGGCTCGTCGGCCAGGATCAGCCGCGGCGCCATCGCCATGGCACGGGCGATGGCTACCCGCTGACGCTGACCACCGGAAAGCTCGGCAGGGCGGTGTCCGGCCCGGTTCTCCAGCCCCAGCTCCCCCAGCAACTGCTGGCTGCGGCGATGGCGCTCGACGGGGGCGATCCCGCACAACATCAGCGGCAGCTCGACGTTTTCACGGGCGGTGAGGCGGGAGATAAGGTGAAACGACTGGAACACGAAGCCGATGCGATGACCGCGCAGCTGGGCCAGCGCCGGCTCTGACAGGGTGGCGGTATCCTCCCCTCCCAGCCAGTAACGCCCATCGTCGGGCCGATCCAGCAGCCCCAGCACATTGAGCAGGGTCGATTTGCCGGAGCCCGAGGGGCCCATCACCGCCAGATACTCACCCTCGGCAACCCGCAGGGATACGCGATCGAGGGCGGCCACCTCGCTTCCCCCCAGAGTGAAACGACGGCTGACGGCCTCGAGGCGAATGAGATCACTCATCCGTCTGCTCCGTGGCGGCGCTGAAAGGGCCCTCCCCGACAATCTGTCCGGGCTGGGCTGCCAGCCGATCATCGGCGGCGAGCCCCTCGGCCACCTCAATCCAGTTCCAGTTTTCCACGCCCCAGCGGGGTACCACCCGCACCAGCTTATCCCCTTCCAGCCGCAGCACGCTGCCATCGTCGGCCCGGCTGCTGGCCGCTACCCGCAGCACATCGGTGGCGCGGGTCACCTCGACCTCAAGATCGGCGCTGTAGCCGATAAGCAGGGGCACATCAGTGGGCAGGGCAGTGAGCGATGCCTCCACCTCGACGGTGCGGGCCTGCTTCTCCAGCTCCTTCACATAGGGGGCGATGCGGGTGACGGTGGCGGCAAAATCGCGCCCGGGCATGGCGTCGAGCAGTACCCGGGCAGGCTGCCCCACCTTGAGGCGGGCGGCATCCACCTCATCGATGGGGGCTGAGACATACAGACAGCGATCGTCGATGAGATCGATAACGGGGGGCATGGCCACTCCGGGCGGTGAGGGGGTCATGTATTCGCCCAGCTTGCTGTTGACCTCCGCCACCACTCCGGCAAACGGCGCCAGCAAGCGGCGCTCGCTCAAGCGTGCCTCCACCTGGGCGACCTGCGCCTCGTCAACCCGCTCCTGCTGACGGGATGCCTGACAGACATAGCGGCGGGTATCGGCCAGATTCTGGGCCTGCTCGGCGAGGGTGCGGGAGGTGAGGTTTTTGGCCAGCAAGGTGGCCAGCCGGTTGGCCTCCCGCTCGTAGTAGTCCGCCTCGCTGCAACGCTCCTCGCGCTGGGTCTTGCCAAGGGCCTGCTGGGCGCGGGCCCGGGCGAGATCGGCGTGAATATCGTCACTCCAGAGGGTCAGCAGCAGATCTCCCCGGGCTACCCGCTCCCCGGCCTTGACGGCGATCTGCTCCACCACGCCGCCACCGGGCAGACTGAGTCCGGCTCGCTGACACGACTTGATGGTGCCGGCCCGGGTATTGACCACGGTGACCAGCACATCCCCCCGCCCGACCTCAGCCAGCCTGATCGACGTCGGCTGCGGTCGCCACCACCATGCCACAGCAGCCACCGCCACCACAGCGCCACTTCCCCACCACAACCAACCTCTCTTCATCGCGCATCCTTTCGCTAGTGACTCCCGTCATGTGCGTCGGGAGAGCAGGGCATAATAGAGCAAGGGTATCACCACCAGGGTGAGCAAAGTGGAGACCAGGATCCCGAAAATCAGGCTGATGGCCAACCCGTTGAAGATGGGATCGTCGAGGATAAACAGGGCCCCGATCATCGCCGCCAGCGCCGTCAGCATGATGGGTTTGACCCGCACCTGCGCCGCTTCGATTACCGCCTGCTCGAACGCCACCCCGGCGCTGCGCTGCTGCTCGATAAAGTCCACCAGCAGGATGCTGTTGCGTACGATGATCCCGGCCAGGGCGATCATCCCGATCATCGAGGTGGCGGTAAACTGGGCCCCCAGCAGGGCGTGGCCCGGCATCACCCCTATGATGGTGAGCGGAATGGGAGCCATGATGATGAGCGGCACCAGATAGGAGCGGAACTGGGCCACCACCAGCAGGTAGATGAGGATCATCCCCACCCCGTAGGCTAGCCCCATGTCGCGGAAGGTCTCGTAGGTGATCTTCCACTCCCCGTCCCACAACAGCGCCACCTCTCCCAATTTATCGGGCTGCTGCACGTAATATTGGGGCAGGTCGATGTCGGCACCGGCGGCAAACATGCCGTAGAGCGGGCTGTCGGTATGTCCACCCATGTCGGCCACCACCATCACCATAGGCTGCATGTTCTTGTGCATGATATAGCTGGGGACCACCTCATCACGGCGATTCACCAGCTCGGAGACCCGCACCAGCTGGCCGCTCTGGCTGCGCACCTTGAGGGCCAGTACGCCCGCCAGATCCCGTTTGTCACCGGGAGCCAGTTCGATGCGGATCGGCACCGGATACTTGGCACCGTGCCCCTGCAGCCAGCTGGCATCCTGATAACCCACCCCGCCATTGAGGGTGTTCACCAGATCCCCGAGATCGACTCCGAGCAGGGCCGCCTTGCTGCGATCCACCACCAGCCGCCACTTGGGCTGCGGGTCGGTCAGATAGATATCCACATCCACCAGATCCGCCGTGGCCACAAAACGGGCCTGTACGGCGCGAGCGGCCGCTTCGCGGGCGGCCTGAGTCGGGCCATAGATCTCGGCAACGATGGGAGACCAGACCGGCGGGCCGGGGGGCACCTCAACGACTTTCAGGTTGCCCCCTGCCGCACTGGCGATGGCCTGCAGCGGGGCTCGTACCGATTGGGCAATTTGGTGGCTGCTGCGATGGCGCTCATGCTTGTCCACCAGATTGACCTGAATATCCCCCACGTTGGCACCGCTGCGGATAAAGTAGTGGCGCACCAGCCCGTTGAAGTTGATGGGGGCCGCGGTACCGGCGTAGATCTGGTAATCCTTCACCTCGGGCACCTTGGCAAGCTCCCGCCCGACCGCCAGCAGAGTGCGCTCGGTCTGCTCCAGAGTCGCCCCCTCCGGCATATCGAGCACCAGCTGAAATTCCGATTTGTTGTCGAAGGGGAGCATCTTGAGCACCACCCACTGCACCATGGGCATGGCGGCGGCCGCCCCGACCAGCAGCAACACCCCCAGCCAGAGTTTGCGTCTGGCGCGCTTGGCGCCATCACCGATCAGAAAAGGGGTCATCAGCCGGTGAAAAAGACCCGCCTTGGCTTCGCCGTGGGCACCGTGCACCTCCCCCTTGAGTAAATGGCTCGCCAGCCAGGGGGAGAAGATGAAGGCCACCAGCAGGGAGATAAGCATCCCCATGCTGGCATTGATGGGGATGGGGCTCATGTAAGGGCCCATCAGCCCGCTGACAAAGGCCATCGGCAGCAGGGCCGCGATGACGGTCAGGGTCGCCAGTATGGTCGGCCCCCCCACCTCGTCCACCGCCCCCGGTATCAGATCCTTGAGCGCCCCCTTGCCCAAACCGCGATGGCGGTGGATGTTCTCCACCACGACTATGGCGTCATCCACCAGAATGCCGATGGAGAAGATCAGCGCAAACAGTGACACCCGGTTGAGGGTAAAGCCCCAGGCCCAGCTGGCGAAGAGAGTCAGCGCCAGGGTGATGACGATGGCAACGCCCACCACCAGCGCCTCGCGCCAGCCCATGCTCACCAGCACCAGCAGCACCACCGCCGTGGTGGCAAAAATCAGCTTGCCGATCAGGGTGTTGGATTTGGTCTCGGCGGTGACGCCGTAGTCCCGGGTCACCGTCACCTCGACCCCGGCCGGAATAAGCCGATTCTTGAGACTCTCGACCCGCGCCTCCACCCGCTTGGCCACATCGACCGCGTTCTGGCCCGGCTGCTTGCCGATGGCCAGGGTCACCGCCGGATAACTGGCCTGCCCCAGCCCCATCCAGCTGCGTTTGGTCGGGGTCTCCTGACCCAGAGAGACCCTGGCCACATCCCCCAGATAGACCGGCTTGCCGTCGTGCAGCCCCACCACCAGCTCTCTAGCCTCCTGCTCGCTTTGCAGGAACTGCCCCACCTGCACCTTGATCTCACTGTTGTCCTGCCAGGTGGCCTGTGTCGTGCCTACCTGATTGGCGGCCGCCAGTCGCTGGCTCAGATCGCCCCAGCTGATGCCGTGGGCGCTGAGGGCCGCCGGATCCGGCATCACCCGCAACACGGCACTCTGGCTGCCCAGCGTGTAAATATCGCGGGTACCGGGAATGCGCTTGAGTTCGGTCTCCAGCTCATGGGCGACCTGGGTCAGCTCGGGTGCCCCCAGTTGCTTGCTCCCCTCTTTGCTCCATAAGGTCAGACTGACGATAGGGACATCATCGATCCCCCGGGGTTTTACCAGCGGCTGACCGACCCCGATCCCCTGTGGCAACCAGTCACGGTTGGAGTCGAGCTGGTTGTTGAGATCGACGATAGCCTGCTCGCGGCTCACCCCCACCTTGAACACCACCACCAGCAGGGCGCCATCGGGTTGGGAAAAAGAGTAGAGAGTATCGATCCCCTTTATCTGGGAGACCACCTGCTCGGCAGGGGTGGTGACGAGAGAGGCCACTTCAGCCGGAGTGGCTCCCGGGAAGGGAATGTAGACATCAGCGAAGGTGACATCAATCTGCGGCTCCTCCTCCTTGGGGGTCACCAGCACTGCAAACAGGCCGAGCAGCAGCCCCACCAGCGCCAGCAGCGGGGTGATGGCCGAGCCCTGAAACAGCGCAGCCAGCCGACCGGCAGGCCCCAGCCTCTCCTTGTTGCCGTTCAGCTCGCTACTCATGGGCCACCTCCTGCTGCTGCGCCCAGGCATCGGGGGCCAGCTTGTCACCGGCTTGCAGCCCGGCCAGGATCTCGCACTGCCCTTCAAAGCAATGGCCGACCCGCACCGGCGTCAGGGCCCAGCCAGCGGGCTGCTGCAGATAGACGCCATTGAACTCCCCTTGCCGCAGCAGGGCGCGTACTGGCACCTGCAACACCTGACGCTCACCCTGCTTGAGCTGAACCTTGAGCCACATGCCGGGCAATACCGCAGCGGTTTGCGGCGGCAAGTCGAGGCGCAACCTGAAGGCGTGGCTCTGGCTGTCGGCATAGTTAAAGCGGGTCAATTTGACCGGGGTAACGGCCCTGCCATCCGGCAGCAGCACCTGCACATCCGCAGGCTCACGAGCCAGCGTCAGCGCGGATTGGGGCAACTCCACCTCCACCCGCAGTGTGTCTAGAGAGAAGCCGGAGAGCAGCGGGGTACCGGGGGCGACAGTCTCCCCCAGCTCTACCAGCCGTTTGGTCACCACTCCGGCATAGGGAGCCAGAATGCGGGTATAGCCGTAGGCCTCGCGGGCCTGAGCGAGGGCCGCGTTGGCGGCATTGACCTCTGCGCGGGCGGCACGATCCGTCGCCTGGGCATTATCGAGCTGGGCGCGGGTGATCACCCCCTTGGCAATCAGCGCCTGAAAGCGGGCGAGCTGACGCTCGGCTTCCACTTGCTGGGCCTGCGCCCGCGCCAGCCGCGCCTGCGCCCCCGTGACGGCGGCAAACTGCTCTTTGCCGCTGATCTCCAGCAGCGGCTGCCCCGCCTGCACCTGATCGTTCACATCCACCAGCATGCGGGAGACCCGGCCGCTGGTCTGGGCCGCCACCGTCCCCTGATTGATGGCACTGACGGTGCCATCCAGCGTCAGCCAGTCGGTCACCTGACGAGGGGCAAGGGTCAGGGTTGCATCGCCATTCGCCTCGGCAGACCATGTTATCGGAGAGACAAGAGCGGAGACCATGGCCAGCATGGTGGCCCCCAGCACGCGGATCTGTTCCATGATAATCCTCCTTCCCCGACACCAGGGGCAATCCGTTCAGACAGAGCGGGGGTGGCAGCGCTTCTCCCGCACCTTCACCCAAACCCGATCAACAAGCAAAATCCCGGCCACCATGGCCACTATAAACAACATTATCATGGGCTGGCCGCTGGAAATGAGACTCAAGGCAGGCCCCGGGCAGATACCCACCAATCCCCAGCCGATACCGAACAGCGCGGCACCACCGATCAGGCGGTGATCCAGCGTGGGGGCAGGTACTGCCGCGATGGGCTCGCCCAGCACACTCTGACGACGGGGTTTCACCAGCAGGAAGTAACCCGGCATAAAGACCAGCAGGGCCCCCCCCATCACGAAGGCGAGGCTGGGATCCCAGGCGCCAGCCAGATCGAGAAAACCGGTGACCCGGGCGGGATCCACCATGCCGGAGATGGCCATCCCCAGTCCAAACAGCAGGCCCGCGAACAAACTTGTCAGCAATTTCATGGCAATCAGCCCCTTACAGCAGATGATGAGTGATGAAGACGGTGATAAAGCCAGCCGCCATAAAGGTCAGGGTGGCGACAATGGAGCGCAGGGAGAGCCGCCCCATGCCGCAGATGCCGTGGCCGCTGGTGCAGCCATTGCCAAGACGGGTACCGATGCCAACCAGCAAACCGGCCAGCAGCACAACAGGCCAACCGGGCAAGGTGGTGAATGCGGGCATGGTGGCCCAACCCAGAGTCAGCGCCAACCAGGCGCCCGCCCCCAGCCCCAGCAGAAACAGCACCCGCCACGGTGCACGGTGTTGCAGCGCACCGGCCAAAATGCCGCTGATCCCGGCCACCCGGCCGTTGAACAACATCAGGATCAGGGCCGACAGCCCTGCCAGCATGCCGCCGCCCAAAGAGAGCAGCCATTGGCTTTCCATCATCAAGATTCCTTATTTTCCGAGTGACAAAAATGGGTTTGCAGCGCCCCCAGCACATCGGCAGCTGCCTCGCTCACCAGCGAGTAGTAGATCTGCTGGGAGACCTTGCGCGAACGGATAAGGCCGTAGCGCTTCAATACCGACAGTTGCTGGGAGAAGGCCGACTGGCCCAGCTGGCTGTGGGCCAGCAATTCCCCGACTCCCTTCTCCCCTTCCACCAGTTGGCAGAGCACCAGCAGGCGTTCAGGGTGAGCCAACGCCTTGAGCAGGGAGGCGGCGGCTGTCGCATGTCTGTTCATCTCGTCGAATTGGCTCATAGAAGTAAATTAGCAATTGCTGATATTTGTTCTATTGTATAAAACAACACTAAATTAGCAATATCTAAAATATATGGGGAGAAAGACCATGACAGTAGATAACGGAGTCAGAATCGTCGCGGGTTGTATGTTGCTGCTCTCGCTGATCCTTACCACCTGGGTGCATCCGGGCTTTGTCTGGCTAAGCGTCTTTGTCGGGGTCAACCTGATCCAGAGTGCGTTCACTGGGTTCTGCCCGGCAGCCCTGATCCTGAAGCGCTTGGGGCTGAAGTAACAGGTCGCGCAAGACAGGGGAACTCCTGCTATCGGGCATAGGTTCTGCTAGCGGGGCGTCATCGCGCAGCGATGGCTATCGTCGCTCCGTGATGCTTATGGAGATAACCAGTCGGCACCATTATTGACAAACTTGTATCTAAATGTTGCTGAAAGGGCGATAAGGCTTTACCTCACCGCTCTGGATGAGTACCATTTTGCCGTTCTTAACACAGCGGAGACCATCAGTGGGCAACTCATCAAGTGACAGTTGTAGACCGACCCTCATCGTCGGTACCAAGGTTGCGAGCTAGCCGCAGGTCTTCTTCTGCCGCAACTCGCAGCCCTGCGAGAAGCGGAAATCCACTCCCCTCTTCTCTTTATTTCACACTTGACGTCAGGTGATCTGGCTTTGCCATGACACCTTGCCTGCATAGTTTCTGCTTCCCACAAGGAGGCTGCTATGCGTTTTATTTCAACTCTGTCCGTATCCAACCGGACTTATCCCCTGCTGAGCAAGCTGGGGCGCGGCATGTTGCCACGCTGGCTGGGCGGCAAACCGCGCCAGCACCACTACCGGCTGCAGATCCGCTGCGAGGATCGTGCAGATATGGAACAGGTGCTGGATATGGTGAACCACACCCTGCAACCGGCCGGGCTACAACCGATGCAATCGATGAAACCGGGTCGCAGCGGCGGGCGTGAGCTGGTACTCAATGTGCACTGCTCTCCACCCCAACGCCGCTATCTGGTGCAGTTTGTCCATCAGGTCGGGGTAGCACATCCGGTGCGCTGGGAGCTGCATCCGCGCATCGACACGGCTCCCGAGCTCAACTGACGCACATCCTGCTGCACTAACAACCGTTCAAGGGGCCAGTCACGCTGGCCCCGCTTGTTGCGTCCTCTCCGAGCGTCAGGGCATCTGATGATGCCCGCGCCCCGGAAGCCAAACCCGGGACGCTGCGTTTTTTCCTGCTGGTCATCCGCTCAATCCCACTCTGATCCATCCGCCATCAGGCGTTTCATCATGGATTGTGCCAAGCCAGCCTTCATAAGAAGGAGTACGCCATGAAGATGTGGCAACAACTAGACATGATCTCCCTGCTCGACACTCTGGCCAGCCTGCTGCTCGCCTTTGTGCTCGGCAGTCTGGTCGGGCTGGAGCGCCAGTACCGCCAACGTACCGCGGGCCTTCGCACCAACGTGCTGGTCGCCGTGGGGGCAGCCCTGTTCGTCAGCTTGGCCCAGCGAATCTATGACCTGCACGGCGGCAACTACAACGTGGTCCATGTGGTGGCCTATATTGTCTCCGGCATCGGCTTTCTCGGCGCCGGTGTCATCATGCGCGAGTCAGGCAATATCCGCGGCATCAACACCGCCGCCACCCTCTGGGGCGTGGCAGCGGTCGGCGCCGCCTGTGGCGCAGGGCTCGCCATGGAAGCAATCCTGGGCGCGTTATTCGTGCTGGCCGCCAACACCCTGCTGCGACCACTGGTCAACCAGATCAACCGTCGCCCGGTAGACAATCTGGATACTGAAGTCACCTACAAGGTGACTGCCCTGACCCCCCGTGAGCATCAAAAGGAGGTGCTGCACTGGCTCGAAGAGATGCTGGAGCAGGCCAACTATCCCATGAGCGAGCTCGACATCGAGCCATTTGGCGAGAGGGATCTGGAGATCTCGGCGGTGCTGCTCGCTACCTCCATCGATGGTGACGAGCTCGACGCCCTGATGGTGAAACTCGGCATTCATCCCCATATCAAGCAGATATTCTGGCGCGCCAGCACCACGGATTGAATGGCTCCATCCACCAACGGCAAAAAGCCCCGCCAGCAATGGCGGGGCTTTCTCATATGGATGAGCGAAGAGTGGCTAGCGACGACTGCGCCAGCGCACCTTGGGGGCGATCACCTGGGCCGTCTGCGCAGGGAGATTACCCGCAATCAGTTGCTGCATCAGCTCGAAAGCGGCGTGGGCCAGCGCCGGACAATCCTGCGCCACCGAGTCGATGCGCATGGGAATGCAGTCGAGCAGGTCGTGATCATCGAAGGTGCACAGCCGCATCCCCGTCTCCATCAACCCCGCCTCGTTGAGGTAGCGCAGCACCCCTTCCAGCAGGGTAAAGGAGGCGGTAAAGAGCCCCTTGGGGGGCGCCCCCAGTTCGGCCACCAACTCGGCCATCAGCTGATAACCGGAGATCGGCTGGTAGTCACGATGGCGTACCCGGGCTGCATCGGCTTCAAAACCGGCGCGATGGAGCCCCAGCTCATAGCCCGCCAGCCGGTGACGGCTGGGGGAGAGATCCAGCAGGCCGCCGAAGTAGTAGATCTGCTCGCCGCACTCGCTGGCCATGTCCCGAACCAGCTCGGCGGTGGCCTTGCAGGCATCGGAGATCACCATGGGCAGGCGCGACTCGCCAATATGGCGGTCGAGCTGCACCACCGGCAGGCGGTCGTGGATGCGGGCATAGATGTCATCACTGTGGCCACTGGAGGCGACAATCAGCCCATCCACCTGACGGCTGATGAGGTTGTCCACCACCCGCTGCTCGAGGGCGGGATCATCCTCGGAGCAGGCGATCAGCAGCTGGATGCCCGCCTCCCGGCAGTGCGCCTCGAGGGCACGGGCAATGCGGGCAAAACCGAAGTTGGTGAGATCGGGGATCACCAGCCCCCAAGTGTAACTGCGGGTCTCGCGCAGGGAGCGGGCGTGAAAGCTCGGCAGGTAGTGACACTCCTCCGCCACCGCCTGAATGCGCTTGCGGGTATCGTCGGCAATCCGGTACTCCGCACTCTTCCCGTTGAGCACCAGACTGGCGGTCGCCTTGGACACCCCCGCCAGTTCGGCGATCTGGGCAATCGTGATCCGTTTCTTCTTCTCCACCTGGCCTCCCGGCTGACTAGAACCGGGCTATTGTACTAGGCACGCCGACAGCGGCCAGTGATTGAGGCAAATTTTGCAGCCATCATCGTCGTGACCTGATGAAAGTTGCGGCTTTTCCCAGGGGAAGTAGCGCGCCGACAGGCTGTGACGCCCCCCATCGATGAAACACTCCAGACTGGAGCGATCACACAGCACGGTGATCCGCCCGCCAGCCCATGGGCTGCTGCGGGTCTCCCATACCCCGCTCTGCCAGTTCTGGCGCCGCAAGGTGATGCGCCCCGGCTGCCACACCAGCTCGGCCACGGCACCGAACCAGAGGCTCCCCTCACCGCAGAGATCCAGCTCGAGCCAGGCCGAGTCGATGGCCAGCCCCGGAAACTCGCCAAGCGTCCCCTCGAAACGGGTCAACTCTCCCTTCAATGCCGCGAGCTCCGCCACCGGCCGCTGGCAGAGCCACTCATCCTGCCAGAACAGCTCCCGCGGGCAGCTCATCTGGTGGAGCCAGCCGTAAGCGACCGTAGGCTGGCTCATCTCGTTCTCCTCCGGCAGCCCCAGCCAACCGAACAAGAGGCGGCGCCCCTGACTGTCTCGGGTGGTTTGCGGCGCATAGAACTCGAAGCCCCGATCCAGCTCGTGGAAAGCCCCGTGCGCGAAGTGCTCGCCGTCGAAATCCCCCGCCAGCCAGCCGCACTGGTAGAGGTTGCGATAATCCTCGCCTGCCGGGGCAATCCCCTGCGGGCAGCTGATCAGCACATGGCACTCACCTAGCGGGAAGAGATCCGGGCACTCCCACATATAGCCAAACTCGCCCAGCCCCCCGCGCCCGCTACCGGTGATGGGGCCCACCCGCTGCCAGCTTTGCAGGGTCTCGCCGCGATAGAGCAGCACTTCCCCCTTGTCATCCAGAGTGCGAGCCCCCAGTACCATCAGCCACTGCTGGCCGTCGTGCCACACCTTGGGGTCGCGCACATGGCCGCTGTAGCCTTCGGGCAGATCCAGCACAGGCCCCAGCTTGGCAAAACCGGCCTCACCGTCGGCGCGGGCCAGACACTGATAGGCGGTGCGGCCGCCATCCGGGTATTTGACATTGCCGGTGTAGATGAGGGTCAGGCGCCCCTGCTCGTCGCTCACCGCAGAGCCCGAATAGCAGCCGTGGCTCTCATAGGCTTCGGTGGGCAACAGCGCCACCGGCTCGTGGTGCCAGTGCAGCAGATCGGTGGAGGTGACATGGCCCCAGCCCTTGTTGCGGTGCTCGCAGCCAAGCGGATTCCACTGGTAGAAAAGGTGGTAACGCCCATCGTGCTCGATAAAGCCGTTGGGATCGTTAAGCAGCCCCACCGGGGCTGCCAGATGCCAGCAGGGCCGATGGGGATCGGCCGCCGCCTTGAGCTGTCCGGCCAGCAGCGACCGGACAATCTGGTTGAGAAGATCGCTTTCCTTCATCACTCCACCTTGTACTTGAGCAGGTAGGATGCGGCGAAGGCGGCACCAAAGGCGATCACCAGCCCGATGATGTAGTGAATAAGGCTCATGGGCTGGACGATGGCCATACCGGGAATACCGGTCAGCCCCACCGCCGTCATCCCCACCTTGGCCGCCACCACGTAGGCGCCGCCGCAGGCCCCGCCAAACAGACCGGCGAGGAAGGGTTTGATGTAGCGCAGGTTGACGCCAAAGATGGCCGCTTCCGTGATACCCAGCAGGCAGGACATGGCAGCCGGCACGGTAATGGCCTTGATCTTCACATCACGAGTCTTGAAGTAGACCGCGAGGCAAGCCCCACCCTGTGCCACGTTGGCCATGGCCCAGATGGGCAGCAGGAAGTTGACGCCAATTTGCGGATTCGCCAGCAGCCCCGCCTCGATGGCGTGGAAGCTGTGATGGATGCCGGTGATGACGATCAGCGAGTAAGTGCCGCCAAACACCAGCCCCGCCAACCAGCCCGCCTGCTCATAGAGGGCACTCAGACCGAACGAGATGCCATCCCCCAACACCCGACCCGCCGGGCCGATAAAGAGCAGCGCCACGAAACCGGTGATGATGACGGTGAGAAACGGCGTGAGGATCAGATCCAGCGCGTCCGGAATGCGCTTGCGCAGCTGTTTCTCCAGATGGGACATAAACCAGACCGCCAAGAGCACCGGGAAGACGGTGCCCTGATAGCCGATCATCGCCACATCCAGCCCGAAGAAGTCCATGGTCTTGAAGCCACCGGCTACGCCCCAGGCGTTGGTCAACGCCGGGTGGGTGAGGATGCCGCCAAGGGTCGCCCCGAGGTACGGATTGCCACCAAACTCACGTGCTGCCGTAAAGCCGATGAGGATCGGCAGTATGATAAAGGCCGCCGAGCTGAACATGTCGAGCATCACAAACAGGGCGCTGTCGGCATTGACCCAACCGTAGGTGCGCACCATGCCAAGCAGCCCCATCAGCAAGCCCGAGGCGACGATGGCCGGAATGATCGGCACGAAGATGTTGGAGAGGGTTCGCGCCAACCGCTGGGCCACGTTGAGCTTGGCCGCCGCCATGTCGGTCAGCTCCGCCTTGCTGGCGGTGCCGGTACCGGTCAGCGTCACAAACTCCGCATAGACCTTGTTGACCAGACCGGTGCCGAAGATCACCTGAATTTGGCCCGCGTTGCTAAAGCACCCCTTGACCCCCTCCAGCTTGTCGATGGCGGCCTTGTTCACCTTGCTGTCGTCGGCCAGCACCAGCCGCAGCCGGGTGGCGCAGTGGGCTGCGCTGACGATGTTCTCCTTGCCCCCGAGCAGGGGCACCAGATTCTTGGCTATCGCACTGATATTCATATTCTTCCTCTTATGACCCGCCACGCTGGCGGGCCCTTGTCACATGAGAGTAGGGGCTGTCGAGCCGGGCTTCTAGCCTCAGCTCAACAGCCGCTTGCGTCTGATCGCAAAAAGGCATCCAGTTCGGAGCGTGTCGGCAGCGCCGTCATGGCCCCCTTGGCGGTGGTGGCGAGCGCCCCGCAGCCGTGAGCCTGAGCCAGAATGGCGGGCAACTCGGCCAGCGTCGGCAGCGACGAGCGCCCGGCCAGCGCCGCCAGCAGACCGGCGACGAAGGCGTCCCCCGCCCCCGTGGTGTCGATGGGCGTCACTTTCTGCCCTACCCACTCCAGCAACTCGCCATCAAGGCGAGCCACCACCCCGGCCGCGCCCCGGGTCACCAGCACCAGCGCCGGGCCAGAGAGAGTTGCAAGCCCGGCGACCAGTTCATCCTCGCCACTCAGCAGTTGCAGCTCCTCAATGGAGAGCTTGACCACATCCGCCTGTGCAATTGCCTGACGCACCAGCGGCAGCATCTCGGCGGGGTTGCCCCACACCTCGGGGCGCAGGTTGGGGTCGAAACAGACCCGCCCGCCTGCCGCCTTGATAGCCGCCATGGCCTGCAGGCAGCTGGTGCGCACCGGCTCGTTGGCGAGCGCGATGGAGCAGGTGAGCAGCCACTGACCGGCGTCGAAGCGGGGCAACTCATTTGGGGTGAGGAACTGGTCGGCGCTGGGACGCACCATAAAGGTGAAGCTGCGCTCCCCCTCGTCATCCAGTTCTACCAGCACGGTAGAGGTGCGATGGTCTGGATCGAACCGCAGCGTACCGATATCCACCCCCTCCCCGCTCAGGGTCTCGGCCATAAAGCGGCCGAACGGATCGGATCCGACCCGGCCGATAAAGGCCGCATCGCCACCCAGCCGTGCCACGCCAACCGCCACATTGGCGGGCGCGCCACCCGGACACTTGAGGTAGTGCAACGCCCCTTCCGGGATCAAGTCCACCACCGCATCCCCCATTACCCACACACGATTCGTCACCTTGCTACTCCACTGCTGCATCGGATCGACTGCCAAACCCGGACTCTGTTCTGTTGGCTGGCATTATCAGCTAAACCGTTTTAGCCAACCAACAGATCTCGGCACCGGCTGCCATTTTTGTGATCGGGATAACGAACTAGAACCAGGTTTCCATCTGCACGCCAAAGTTCCACTCGCCACCGGCGGTGAAGTTGCTCTGGCCCATGGCATCGTCGCTGGCGTAGTTGTCGAGCTCGGAGGACCAGTCCATCCAGCTGGCGAACACCCGCAGTTCGGGCCGCTCGAAGAAACCGGCGGTCTGCGCCTTGAAGGTGGGGGCGAAGGTGAGCTTGGTGAAGTTGCCGTTCACCGCCTGGCGGCCCTTGTAACCCTTGGGATCGAGATCCATGTACTGCCAGGCTGCCTCGTAGACCAGCTCGACGTTCTGGCTCAGCACCTGCGCTACCCGGGTATTGAAGGTGAGCCAGCGGTACTCGTCCCCTTTCACGTAGCGATCCTGACTCTGCTCGGCCAGCAGGGCCGGGGCAAAACGCCAGCGCGGATTAAGATCGGTAGCGCCAAACACGGCGACCCGCACCGCATCGGCGTCCGGCAACAGCTCGCTGTCAGAGCCCAGCCCCTTGACCTCGGCCCCCAGCCCATGACCGTACAGCACCGCCGCCTTGGCAAAACCGGGGTTGAGGCCAAAGAAGCTCTCGCCGTGGTAGGCCAGCAGGGTGTGTGCCCCCTTGTCCGCCGCCTCGCTGCCCGCCCCCTTGTCATTGATGCGGGCGTCATTGTCCTTTGCCGAAAGACCGTTCACCATCCACTGCCAGTTACCGACGCGGTTGTTCATGGTGAGGATGTAGCTCTCGATATCGGAGAGACCGCTGGCGCTGATGTCGCCGTAATCGCGGCCATAGAGAGAGAAGTTGGCCTTCCAGCTATCGGCCAGCTGCACGTCGTAGACACCGCCGCCGGTACCGGCCAGGAACACCACGTCGGAATCGAGCCAGTGGATGTCAAAGTTGTCGCGATCAAAGCGCTTGCCCGCCCACAGCACCGCATTCTTGAAGGGGCCGTCGAAGCTCGCCAGATTGCCGATCTCGGCAAACACCTGACGGGTATTGAGGCTCGAATCGCTGGCGGTCCAGTCGTTGCTGGTCTCCACCCCGTCTGCCAGCATCAGCTTGTAGCGGGCCCAGCTGCCATCCTCGAAGGTCTGGGTTTTCAGCAGGTTGGCCTCCATATAGGTGTCATCCTCATTGCCAAGGCGACCGACGGCCCCGCCCACCGAACCGGCTGGCGTGATGTAGGGGCCGCCGCGCCCGCCGTTGCCATTGCCGTTGACCAACAGGCCCGAGCGGGCGTAGCCGTGAAACTCGAAGCCCTGGGCACCAGCGGTCTTCTCATCCACCTGCTGGCTGCGGTTGTCGGCCACCTGAGCCTGCTCGCTCGCCGCGCTCGCCTTCACTTCCGCCTGACTGGCACGGCTCTCTGCCGCCTCGGCTCTCGCTTCGGCTGCCTGTACCCGCGCCTCCAGCGCCGCCAATCTGGCCTCGACACTCTCACCTGCAATACTCGCCTGCGCCGCCCACAGCGGGCTGCTCATCCCCAATCCCAGCGCTACCGCCAGCGCCAACTTGCTCTTGAACATCATCATCTTCCTCACCTGTCATCTGTGGCCCGGACGGGCGCTGTTGTTATCGACAGCCAGAGCATAGCTAAACCAATTTAGCTAACTCAATACGACAACTAAACCGTTTCAGCAACAGTGTGAGCGGGATAACATTTGTACAGCAGGAATTGGCGGGAGTTGTGAGGAGGATCCCTCATCAGGATCCACTCAATAAGGCGGATCCCGATTCTGCGAGCAGCGACCCTGACAATGTGAATAGGAAGGGGGGCACCTCACCACCAACCGGATCAGGGTGCTGGCGATGGGTCTGCCAGGTATCGGCATACCCTATGCGTCATTCTGTTGGTGGAGATTGTTACACGCATTACACCATCAGGTTCGGCTACAAAGCAGCGTAAATAATACCGATCACGCATGCGATATGGCTGAATACGCGACATTCATGTCGTTCAATTACCAAAATATCAATAAAGATGTTTCTAAATGTTTCTGGCGGTGGATTAATTATTTACCAATAAGAACCATTCCAGTAGCATCGCAGCATTGATTAATAACGGAGACCATCAGTGGGCAATTCATCAGATGACAGTAGGTTGTTGAGCTCGTCAGCCAATACCTGAGTCGCGAGATCCCCGCAGATTGTTCTGCCGCTATCTCGCACTATGCGGAGAGCGGTTTATTTGCACCTGAGTGCAATTCCTTCCCTGTATTCACTCGATGTCTGTTACTGACGCCATCCAATGCTACAGACTGGATGCGTAAATAATGCCTGCATGGGTCTTCTCCTGATATCAGGGTCACCATGTCATTACCACTGTTACCTCATCACGCCATGTTTTTCCGCCTCTGGCGTGCGTCAATGATGGCGAACCTCTATCGCTGCAGGTCAGTAGCCACAAGGCTTTTGACAAGGTGGCATGGGAGATGGCAACAGCCGCTAGCCGGGCGACGACCGTCCCGCGATCCGCTCCACCTTCATTTACTTGTGCCGAGTGCAACACCTGTTCATTCCCCATGCGTGGCTATTGACGGGTAAGCATATGACGATTCTTTACATCAATCAGGAGGTGTGTCATGGACCCTGACCCTGGAGCCGGTATCGGCGACTAGTCCGGATTAATTTTCGGGCGTTATTTCCTTATCTATTTTTGCTGATGTGATGTCAGTCGGAATTCTATTTTCTATTTTCCAGGCTGATGTATTAAAGGATATATAAATGCAATACCAAGATATTCACCAACAACTGTATGTACTGCTGCAAAACAAGGATCGTATGGGGATCCAGAGCCTCAGCCTGAATATTCATGAGGTCGATCTGGCACAAGCGATAAACCGCCTGACAGATAAACATATTCATACCTTTCTCAATCTGGTTCCTGCATTGCGTGCCGCACGCATCTTCCGCCATCTGCCCAGCGATATTCAGGCCAGCCTGGTACGTTCCATGGCCAAGCCCCAATTGGAGGAGTTGTGTACCCGCCTATCCCCCGATGACAGAGCCGATCTCTACAATCGTCTGCCCGCAGCCTTGCGCCAGACCCTGCTCGATGCGATGACAGATGAAGAACGTGAGGATACGCAACGGTTGGCCTCTTACCCGGAAAACCTCGTCGGCTCCATCATGAGCTCGGATTGTGCCAGCCTGACGGCTGACATCACTGTGGGAGAGGGGCTGCAACGGCTGCGCAGCACTGCTGCCGACAGGGAGAGCATCTATACCCTGTATGTCGTGGATGAAATGCGCCGCCTCATCGGGGTTGTCTCCCTGCGCGAACTGTTTCTCGCCGACAGCAAAACCCCCATCTCGGCCATTATGCAGCGCGAGCTGGTGAGTATTCAGGCCGATGCCCCCAAAGGCGAAGCCGCGGAGATGATCGCCCGTTACAACCTGCTGGCCCTCCCCGTATTGAATCAGGATCAGCAGTTGCTCGGCATGGTGACCGTGGATGATGCAATGGATGTTGCCGAAGAGGAAGATGCCAACCGGATTGCCCGCTTCGGTGGTACGGCTGCGCTGGGAGGTCCCGAACTTGATCTTCGCGCATCCAGCACCTTTAACATGTTCAGCGCCCGATTCTTCTGGCTGGCGGTCTTGACCGTATTCGGCATACTGACCAGCAATCTGGTCGCCGCTCAGGAAGAACTCATCAGCGAAGTACTGATCCTCGCAGCCTTTATTGCCCCTATTATCGACATGGGGGGCAACTCGGGCAGCCAGTCGGCCACCTTGGTGATCCGGGCAATGGGCATGGGTCAGATCAAGCTGAGCATGCGTGACTTCTTTTTCGTGCTGCGGCGCGATCTGCCCGTCGCAATGGCTCTGGGGCTGGGTGTCGCCCTGCTGGAAGGGGTGATGGCATTCTGGAGCAAGAGCATCGGCTGGGACATCGTCATGATTGTCAGCCTCTCTGCCATGACGGTGACTGTGGTTGGCAGCCTGCTTGGTCTGGTCCTGCCGTTTGCCGCACGGAAGATGGGGACTGATCCGGCAACCCTCAGCTCCCCCATGCTCACCTCGATCATGGATCTGTTGGGCGTGCTGATCTATTTTGGTTTCGCCTATGCCTTCCTCGGTGGGTCACTGGCTGCTGCCTGACAGCGCACAGCAGATGGGGGCAGCCAAACCACCGCCATCTCCGATAGTTCAAGATAAGAGAGAGAGAGAGAGAGAGGGAGGCATCACGCCTCCCTCTCTCTTTATATCGACACGGGTCTATGCCATCACTTGGTCAGATCGTCGAAGAAGCGTTTCACCCCTTCGAAGAAGCCTTCCGATTTCGGCTTGTGGGTCTTGGCAGCGGCGCCGCTGAAGGATTCGTCCAGCTGGCGCAACAGCTCTTTCTGCTGCTCGGTGAGGTTGACCGGAGTCTCGATCACCACCTTGCACATCAGATCCCCTACCTGGCCGGAGCGCACGGACTTCACGCCCTTGCCGCGCATGCGGAACATCTTGCCGGTCTGGGTCTCCGGAGTGACCTTGAGCTTGACCCGGCCATCCAGGGTCGGCACTTCGATCTCGCCACCCAGGGCAGCTGCGGTGAAGCTGATGGGCACTTCGCAGTAGAGGTTGTTGCCGTCACGCACGAAAATTTCGTGCTCTTTGACGTGCACCTGTACGTAGAGATCCCCTGCCGGAGCCCCTGCCTCCCCCGCTTCCCCTTCACCGGAGAGACGGATGCGATCGCCGGTATCGACGCCCGCCGGAATTTTCACCGACAGGGTCTTGGTGCGCTGGTAGCGACCTTCACCGTGGCACTTGCGGCACGGATCTTTGATGATCTTGCCGCGACCGTGACAGTGCGGACACGCCTGCTGCACCGCAAAGAAGCCCTGACGCATCTGCACCTGGCCGGAGCCGTGGCAGGTCGGGCAGGTCTGGGCACTGCTGCCGGTGTGGGCACCGGAGCCGTTACAGACTTCACAGTGAACCAGGGTCGGCACCTTGATCTCCTTGGAGACCCCGCGCACCGCCTCTTCCAGCGTCAGCTCCATGGTGTAACGCAGGTCGGAGCCACGGGCCGGGCCACGACGGGCACCACCACGGCCACCGCCGAAGATGTCACCGAATACGTCACCAAACATGTCGGCGAAGTCGGCACCGCCGCCAAAGCCACCGTGGCCACCGCCACCCTGGCTCGGGTCGACACCGGCATGGCCGTACTGGTCGTAACGGGCACGCAGGTTGGCATCGGTCAGGACCTCGTAGGCTTCCTTGACCTCTTTGAACTTCTCTTCGGATGCGGCATCACCCTGATTACGATCCGGGTGATACTTCATGGCCAGGCGCTTGTACGCCTTCTTGATCTCGCGATCGTCGGCATCTTTCGCCACACCCAGTACTTCGTAGAAATCGCGCTTCGACATACTCATCCTGTGGTTACGCAGACGGGCGTTGGTTACCCAACGCCCGTGAATTCATTGACCAAGCCGATGGGCGAAGCGGACTCCGCCCATCTGGGTAGGGCTTACTTCTTGTCGTCTTTCACTTCTTCGAACTCGGCGTCGACTACGTCGTCGTCAGCCTTGGCAGAAGAGGAGGACTGACCGGCATCAGCACCGGCTGCACCCTGGGCCTGAGCCTGCTGCTGGGCAATTTCCATCAGCTTCTGGGACGCTTCCAGCAGAGCCTGCTGTTTGGCTTCGATAGCAGCCTTGTCGTCACCCTTGATGGCAACTTCCAGCTCGCTCAGCGCGGCTTCGATCTTGGTCTTGTCGTCAGCAGGCAGGGCCTCACCGGCTTCGGTGATCTGCTTGCGTACGGAGTGGACCAGACCATCAGCCTGGTTGCGAGCCTGTACCAGCTCTTCAAACTTCTTGTCCTCGGCCGCATTGGCTTCGGCTTCGCGTACCATGCGCTCGATCTCGTCATCAGACAGACCAGAGGAGGCCTGGATGGTGATCTTCTGCTCTTTGTTGGTCTCTTTGTCTTTCGCGGAGACGTGCAGGATACCGTTGGCATCGATGTCGAAGGTCACTTCGATCTGCGGCAGACCACGCGGTGCAGGACGGATGCCTTCCAGGTTGAACTGGCCCAGAGACTTGTTGTCGCTGGCGCGCTTGCGCTCACCCTGCAGCACGTGAATGGTCACGGCAGACTGGTTGTCTTCGGCAGTGGAGAACACCTGGGACTTCTTGGTCGGAATGGTGGTGTTCTTCTCGATCAGTGCAGTCATCACGCTACCCATGGTTTCGATACCCAGGGAGAGCGGGGTGACGTCCAGCAGCAGTACGTCAGTCTTGTCACCGGACAGTACGGCGCCCTGGATGGCAGCACCCATGGCCACGGCTTCGTCCGGGTTGACGTCTTTACGCGGCTCTTTGCCAAAGAACTCGGCAACGGTCTTCTGAACCAGCGGCATACGGGTCTGACCACCAACCAGAATCACGTCGTCGATCTCGCCAACTGCCAGACCGGAGTCTTTCAGGGCAACACGAACCGGCTCCAGAGAGTCCTTCACCATGTCTTCTACCAGGGATTCCAGCTTGGCGCGGGTCACCTTGATGTTCATGTGCTTCGGACCGGTGGCATCTGCAGTGATGTACGGCAGGTTGACGTCGGTCTGCTGGGCAGAAGAGAGCTCGATTTTGGCTTTCTCGGCGGCATCTTTCAGACGCTGCAGAGCCAGCTGGTCGTTGCGCAGGTCGATGCCCTGCTCACGCTTGAACTCGTCAACCAGGTAGTTGATGACGCGGTTGTCGAAGTCTTCACCACCCAGGTGGGTGTTACCGTTGGTCGCCAGTACTTCGAAGGTGGTTTCACCTTCCACTTCGTCGATCTCGATGATGGAGATATCGAAAGTACCGCCACCCAGGTCATACACGGCAACCTTGCGCTCGCCCTTGACCTTGTTTACGCCGTAAGCGAAAGCAGCTGCAGTCGGTTCGTTGATGATGCGCTTAACATCCAGACCGGCGATGCGACCGGCATCCTTGGTGGCCTGACGCTGGGCGTCGTTGAAGTATGCCGGAACAGTGATAACTGCTTCGGTTACCGGCTCGCCCAGGTAGTCTTCGGCGGTCTTTTTCATCTTTTTCAGCACTTCGGCAGAGATCTGCGGCGGTGCCATTTTCTTGCCCTTCACCTCAACCCAGGCGTCACCGTTGTCGGCCTTGGCAATGGCGTACGGCATGATTTTCAGGTCACGCTGCACTTCGTCATCTTCAAAACGACGGCCGATCAGACGCTTGATGGCGAACAGGGTGTTTTTCGGGTTGGTGATGGCCTGACGCTTGGCCGGCTGACCAACCAGGATTTCGCCATCATCGGCATAGGCAATGATGGACGGAGTAGTACGATCGCCTTCTGCGTTCTCGATCACGCGAGCAGTGTCGCCATCCAGAATAGCGACGCAGGAGTTGGTAGTACCCAGGTCAATACCGATGATTTTACCCATTTGACGAATCTCCAAATACTTTGAATAAACTGGCGAGGAACTCGCCTTAATGCGTTAACGGCTAGGTGGGGGCTGCCAATCTGGCTTTCAAGCTCCCGGCATCAAATTTTTTGTGCCGCCGCGGCCTTGCACCCTATATGGGGTCGCCAGACGCAGCTTCAAGCCCCAACCTAAAAAAACCACACCCTTTGTCATGGTTGCGCGATCACGTTGAGCCGTGAAACCGTGCAAGATGAACAGGTGTTGCACTGCGAAACAAAAAGCCCGCCAAGCGGCGGGCCTGGGCATCAAGTGCCGACTCAGTCGGCGGCCTTGGATACCATGACCATGGCCGGACGGATCACGCGACCGTTCAGCTCATAACCTTTCTGCATCACGGCGATCACGGTGTTTGGCGCCACATCTGCACTCGGCACCATGCTCATCGCCTGATGGGCATTCGGGTCAAACGGCTGGTTGGCCGGATCCAGCGCAACCAGACCGAACTTGGCCACACCGCTCTGCATGGATTTCAGCGTCAGCTCGACGCCTTCGATCATCGGCTTGAGCGCCTCATTCTCCTTGTCGGCGAGCTCGATGGCACGCTCCATGTTGTCCAGCACCGGCAGCAACTCGGCAGCGAACTTCTCCAAAGCGAACTTGTGCGCCTTCTCCACGTCCAGCTCGGTACGACGACGCAGATTCTCCATTTCAGCAGCGGTGCGCAGAGCGCGTTCACGCTCTTCCGACGCCTTCTGGAGGGCGGTCTCAAGCTGCGCTTCCAGTTCGGCAATGCGGGCTTGCTCAGCTGTCACTTCACTGTCTACATCGGTCGGCTCGACTGGCTGGGCTTCCACTTGCTCCATCGCTTCAACCTTTTGCTCTTCGTGGTTCATGACATCTCCAATTCCGGGGTTACTTATGAGGGCCCTGACGTCTGGTTGAGCGACCGGACGACCACAGACCGACTATGTTGGCGCTATTATGGGGATGCATCCCCGGCTTTCAAGGGGTAAAAGGCCAATCAGGGTGGATGCTCTGCCGCAAGCAGCTGTTTCTTGGCGTTGCCGCTCACCCTTTAGCCAGCTGACTCAAGGGGATAGCTGCCCCCGTGACACGGGAGAGCGTCACAAGCGGAGCAAAGCACTGTATACTGGCCCGCAATACTCATCCCAGACCCGACAGACTATGGATTCTCCGTTCAAAACCATCGCCCTGATTGGCAAACCCCACCATGAGGGGGCCAACCAGACGCTGACCGGCCTGCATCAATACCTGACCGCCCGCGGCTTTCGGGTACTGGTGGAGAGCCGGGTCGCCCAGACCCTGAGCATCCTCGATGAAAACGTGATGGATCTGGTGCAACTGGGCCAGCAGGCCGATCTCGCCATCGTGGTGGGCGGTGACGGCAACATGCTGGGGGCGGCACGGGTGCTGTCGCGCTTTGATGTGGCGGTGATCGGGGTCAACCGGGGTAACCTCGGCTTTCTGACCGACCTCTCGCCGCAAGATTATCTATTGCCACTGGAGCAGGTGCTCTCCGGCCACTACAAGAGCGAACACCGCTTCCTGCTGGAGGCCTCGGTCTATCGCCACGGCGAGCGCAAATCGAGCAATCTGGCGGTCAACGAGGCGGTACTACACCCGGGCAAGATCGCCCATATGATCGAGTTCGAGGTCTATATCGATGGCAGCTTTATGTATAGCCAGCGCTCGGACGGCATCATCGTCGCCACACCGACCGGCTCAACCGCCTACTCCCTGTCGGCAGGTGGCGCCATCCTCACCCCCAAGCTCAACGCTATCACGCTGGTGCCCATGTTCCCGCATACCCTGAGCAGTCGCCCCATCGTACTCGATGCCGACAGCGAAGTACGGCTGCTGGTCTCGCCGGATAATCAGGACGATGCCATGCAGGTCAGCTGTGACGGTCAGGTGACCCTGGCGGTCCACCCGGGGGACGAGATCCTCATCAAGAAGAGCCACCACCAGCTCCATCTGGTTCACCCGCTCGACTACAGCTACTTCCACGTGCTGCGCAACAAGCTCGGCTGGGGCAGCAAGCTGTTTTAATCGGCGCTGACCGACAACGGCATTGCCACAGAGGGCGCCTGAATTGGCGCCCTTCTCTTTTCTTTTGTGGCAACGTCCCCTGCACTCTCCTATCAGTACCGCGCGCCAATAGTCAGCACAGCATGCTCATAGCTATACCGCACTGGCGCGGCTTTCCTTTGTTAAAAATAACGGAGCCCTCTTTACTGTATATAAGACCAGTATATACTGGATGCATACACAGTAATGTTGACCTATACAGGATGAGACCATGCTGACCCAGCTGACCGTCAACAACTTCGCCATCGTCAAGTTTCTAGAACTCGATCTGCAACCGGGGATGACCTGCATCACAGGTGAGACCGGTGCCGGTAAATCCATCGCCATCGACGCTCTCGGTCTCTGCCTCGGAGAGCGTGCAGAAGCCGGCATGGTGCGACCCGATAGCGACAAAAGCGAGGTCAGCGCCCGCTTCCTGCTGGACAACAACCCGGCCGCCCGCGCCTGGCTCGCCACCAACGAACTGGAAAACGAAGGTGAGTGTATCGTCCGGCGAGTCATCTCCGCCGAGGGCCGCTCACGCAGCTATATCAACGGCGTGCCCGTCCCCCTCACCCAGCTCAAGAATCTGGGTCAGCTGCTGGTCAACGTGCACGGTCAGCATGCCCACCAGATGCTGCTCAAACCCGACTACCAGCTCGCCCTGCTCGACGGCTACGCCGGCCACCATCTGCTGCTCGACGAGGTGCGCCAGCACTATCAGCAGTGGCGCCAACTGCAAAACGAGCTCAACCGGCTCAAGGCCGAGCAGCAGCAGCGGGAGGCCCGTCGCCAACTGATCGAGTATCAGGTGCAGGAGCTGGACGAATTTGCCCTGCAACCAGGGGAGTTCGAAGAGATAGAAGAGGAGCACCAGCGTCTCGCCAACGGTACCGAGTTGATGCAGGAGTGTGGGGCTTGCCTCGATCTGCTCTATGACAACGAAGAGACCACTATCGCAGGGCTGCTGCAATCGGCCGTCGATCGGGCCGAGGGACTGGTCAGCATGGACAGCCGCCTCACCCCGGTACTGGAGATGCTGAATGAAGCGCTGATCGGGGTGCAGGAGAGCCACAGCGAACTTCGCAGCTACCTCGATCGGCTGGAGCTTGATCCCGAGCGCTTCAACGAGCTGGAAGCTCGCCTCTCCAAGGCGATCAATCTGGCCCGCAAGCACCATGTCAAACCGGCAGATCTGGCTCAGTACCATCAGGAGCTGGCCTCTGATCTTGCTCGCCTCAACTCTGATGAAGAGCGGTTAGAGGGGATGGAAGATGAGCTGGCCGAGGCCCGTCAGGCTTTTGTCCAGGCCGCCGAAGCCCTGAGTCAGAGCCGTCAGCGTTACGCCCAGGAGCTGGGTGCCAAGGTAACCAGCAGCATGCACGAACTGGCGATGCCCGATGGCCGCTTTGCCATCGAGGTGCGCCCCGATGCCCAGAGCAGCCTCTCTCCGCTGGGTATAGATCGGGTGGAATTTATGGTCACCACCAACCCGGGCCAACCGATCCAGCCGCTTGGCAAGGTGGCCTCAGGCGGTGAACTGTCACGCATCAGTCTCGCCATCGTGGTGATCAGTGCTCGCAAGATCTCCACCCCGACCCTGATTTTCGACGAAGTGGATGTGGGGATCAGCGGCCCGACTGCCGCCGTGGTAGGTCGCCTGCTGCGCCAGCTCGGGGAGTCCACTCAGGTGATGGTGGTCACTCACTTGCCTCAGGTGGCTGGCAACGGCCACCAGCATATGGTGGTGAGCAAGCATACCGATGGCAAAACCACCGAAACCCGGATGGATGCACTCGACCAGAATGCCCGCCTCAATGAGCTGGCACGCCTGCTCGGTGGCGACCAGATCACCGACAACACATTGGCCAATGCCCGCGAGCTGCTGCGTCGCTGAATCAGGCAATAAAGCCCACTTGCAGCGATGGCGACTGATAACGCTGACAGAACATGCTGACTGCGCAGGCAAGAACGAGTGCCATAGCCTGCACAGTCAGCAATAGCCAATAGCCAATAGCCAATAGCCAATAGCCAATAGCCAATAGCCAATAGCCAACTGTGATAACTGAACTCGCGTCAGGATTACCGACCCAGATCAATAAAATGGCGAGTTAGGCGAAGCTGGCAGCAACATGGGCGTGGATCCGGTTGCCTTCATGTAGCGGATTTCGCATAGTGTTGCCCCCCTTTATGGGTATCCAATTGTGAGGCTTTGTCTATGATCCACGTTTTTGGTCACAAGAATCCTGATAGCGACAGTATCTGCAGTGCGCTGGTTATCACCGACTGGCTCAATGGCCAGGGCCATCAGGCCACCCCATGGCGTCTGGGTGACCTGCGCACCGAAACCCGTTTTATTCTGGAGCAGGCAGGCGTCAGCGAACCCGAGTTGCTGACCAAAGATCTGACCGGTGAAGATGTCTGGCTGGTGGATTTCAGTGATCTGGAACAGGGCCCTGCCACACTGGCACAAGCCAATGTACTGGGCCTGGTGGATCACCACCGTCTCGGCACTCTGGTCACCCAGTCCCCGCTGGATGCCTGGATCCGGGCCGTCGGTTGCACCTGCACCATCGCCTTCGATCTGCTGAGCCAGCAAGGCACTGTAACCCGCAGCCAGGCTCGCCTGATGCTGGGTGCCATCATGAGCGACACCCTCTGTCTCACCTCGCCGACCACCACCGAGCAGGACAAGATCGCTTGTGAGCGTCTGGCACCGCTGGCCGAAGTATCGCTGGCCGAGTTTGGTCAACAGCTGCTGATGGCAAAAACCGACCTGAGCGGTCTCACTCCTGCGCAGTTGCTGCAGCAGGATGAGAAAGCATTCCAGGCCGAAGGTCTGAACTTCATCATGAGCCAGATCGAAGTGGGCAGCGAACAACAGCTTGCCGACCAGATCGAAACTCTGCAGCAAGAGATGGCACACCGTGTTGAAAGCGAAGGGCTCGACTTCTTCGTGCTGATGGTGACTGACCTGACAGCCGCAGCCAGCCGTATCTACTTTACCGAGCACGCCAAAGTACCGGCCGGGTCCAGCTACCACCCGGGCTTTGTCAGCCGCAAGAAGCAGGGTCTGCCCTGGGTGATGGATCTGCTGGCCAAGGCCTGATCCTCACTCGTCATTACCTATTCCCAAGCCCTGCCACTGCGCAGGGCTTTTTCATCGCAACCGCCAGTCGCACTCCCCCCTCTTGCTGACCATCTTGCTCACCACTGCAGTCTCTCGCTTACTCCTTTCACGGCTTATTGACAGTTAACGCCATAACTTTGCTTACATATTTGCGGCTGTTATTTATCAGGGCTTTGCTGCAGGATAATCGCCGCGCACAATCTTTTCAGTTTCCATTCAGGTGATCGATGAACATAACCCCCAAGCAGAGAACCCTGGCCATCACCATGCTGATCGCCGTGGTGCTCCTCGGCTGGCTAATCTGGCCCAGTCAACCCCCCAAGGCGATGCTGACCGCTCAAGTGACCCGCGAGGATATTGCCCAGACCGTACTGGCCAGTGGCGTGCTTCAGGCCGTGGAGCAGGTGGATGTGGGGGCTCAGGTCTCCGGTCAGGTTACCAAGCTGGCGGTCGAGGCCGGTGATCAGGTCAAACAGGGAGACCTGCTGGCCGAGATCGATCCCCTGATTGCCCAGAACAACCTCAAGACGGCCGAGGCGGAGCTTGCCAGCAACCGCGCCCAGCTCAAGATCAAGCAGGCTCAACTCAAACAGAACGAGCTCGCCTGGCGGCGCCAGCAGCAGATGTTCAAGCAGGAGGCGAGCTCACGGGCCGATCTGGAGAGTGCCGAGGCCCTGTTGGCGGTCACCCGAGCCGAACTGCAAAACAGCCAGGCCAATATCGACAACGCCCTGATCAAGGTTGAGCGGGCCAAGACCGAGCTGGGCTATACCAAGATCCTGGCGCCGATGGATGGCACCGTCATCAGCATTGTGACCCGTCAGGGCCAAACCCTGGCTGCCAGCCAGACGGTACCGACCGTACTCAAGCTGGCCAACCTCGAGACCATGACGGTCAAGGCGCAGATCTCCGAAGCCGATGTCACCAAGGTCAAAGCCGGCATGCCGGTCTACTTCACCCTGATCGGCGATCCGGATACCCGCTATCAGGGTACGCTTCGCGCCGTGGAGTTGGCGCCCACTAACATCAACGATCAGGCTGCAACCGGTACCACTACCAGCAATGCGGCCGTCTACTACTACGCCCTGTTCGATGTGCCCAACCCCGACCACACCCTGCGGGTGGCAATGACCACCCAGGTGACCATAGTGCTCGGTGAGCGCAAGCAGGTACTCACTGTGCCGCAAACCGCCCTCGGCAAGTCGCTGGGTGACAACGAGTACGAAGTCACCGTGATCAAGGACGATGAGACGACCGAAACCCGTCATATCAAGACCGGTATGAAAGACGAGATCCGTATTGAGGTGATCAGCGGGCTGAGTGAGAAGGAGGAGGTGCAGCTCAATCACGGTACCCCCGCCGCCAATGATGAGATGGCGGTAATGCTATGAGTGAGCCCCTGAACCAGCTGCCGTTGATCCAGCTGAAAGGGGTCGAGCGACGCTACCAGAGCGGCGACAGCGAAGTCACCGTGCTCCACCCTCTTGACCTCACCATCACGGCAGGAGAGATGATCGCCATTGTCGGCGCGTCCGGCTCTGGCAAGTCGACCCTGATGAACCTGCTGGGGTGTCTCGATAGCCCGAGCGGCGGCCAGTATCTGTTTCGCGGTCAGGACACCGCCACCATGGATGCGTTGGCGCTGGCCCGGCTGCGCTGCCACCACTTCGGTTTTATCTTTCAGCGCTACCACCTGCTGCCCCATCTCGATGCCGCCGCCAACGTGGAGATCCCAGCTGTCTATGCCGGCACCAGCCGTCCGGATCGCCAGGCGCGCGCGCGTCAGCTGCTGGGCAGACTGGGACTGCGCGATCGCAGTCACCACACCCCGGGTCAGCTCTCCGGCGGTCAGCAGCAGCGGGTCAGTATCGCCCGGGCGCTGGCCAATGGCGGCGAAGTGATCCTCGCCGATGAACCGACCGGCGCACTTGATAGCCAGAGCGGCAAGGAGGTGATGGCGATCCTCAAGGAGCTGCACGCTCAGGGCCACACCATCATTCTGGTCACCCACGATATGAACGTGGCCAGCCATGCCGACCGGATCATCACTCTCAAGGATGGTCGGATTGAACAAGATAGCGGCCCCAGCCAAACGGCCGTGTTGGTTCCAGCTACCACCGTAGCCCCTCAAAAAATAGTGCCCACTAAAGGTGCCGTGGGCCACGACTGGGATCGTTATCGGGAAGCGGGACGGATGGCGATGCATGCCATGCTCGCCCACCGGATGCGCACCTTCCTCACCATGCTTGGCATCATCATCGGCATCGCCGCCGTGGTGAGTGTGGTCGCTCTTGGGCAAGGGGCACGCGCCAAGGTGATCGACCAGATCAATGCGATGGGCACCAACACCATCGAAATCTTCCCGGGTAAAGGATGGGGCGATGAGAAGATGGCCAGCATCCAGACCCTCAACAAGGGGGATCTCGATGCTCTGCTGGGGCAACCCTATCTTGCGGGCGCCAGCCCCGAGATCGGCAGCTCAGGCCAGTTGCGCTATCGCAACAAGACCAACAGCGGCAACGTGACCGGGGTCGGTAACGACTATTTCAAGGTAAAGGGGATGACGCTGGTCAGTGGTCGCTTACTGGAGTGGCAAGATATTCAGCAGCGGGCTGCCGTCGCCGTGGTGGACAAAAAGAGCATCACCAGCCTGCTTGGCAAGGAGGATCCGGTCGGCAAGGTGGTACTGGTCGGCACCTTGCCGGTGCGGATTGTCGGTGTGGTTTCGCAGGAGACTGGCTTCGGCCCCACCAGCCAGTCGGTCAATATCTGGCTGCCCTACAGCGCGGTGATGAGTCGCCTCATCTCGCAGCACCACTTCAGCCAGATCACCATCCGGGTCAAGGACGGGGTACAACCGGCACTGGCCGAACAAGCGGTGATCGAGCTGATCACCAAGCGCCACGGGGTGAAGGATTTCTTCACCTTCAGCAGCGACAGCATCATCAAATCGGTGGAGAAAACCACCGCCACCATGACCCTGATGGTCTCGGCCATCGCGGTGATCTCGCTGATCGTCGGCGGGGTGGGCGTGATGAACATCATGCTGGTGTCGGTGGTCGAGCGCACCCGCGAGATCGGCATTCGCATGGCCGTGGGCGCCCGCCAGTCGGATATTCTGCAGCAATTTCTGATTGAGGCTGTGATGGTGAGCCTGCTGGGGGGGATCTTCGGCGTCGGCCTCTCGCTCGGTATTGGTGCGCTCTTTTCACTGCTGGTGGACTCCATCAAGATGCAGTTCTCGCTCTTCTCCATCCTGATGGCCTTTGGCTGCTCGTCACTCATCGGGATCCTGTTTGGTTACCTGCCGGCACGCAATGCGGCGCGGCTCGACCCTGTTGTCGCACTGGCGAGGGAATAACAATGCACAAACTCTCCTGGCTGGCTCTCTCTATGGCCCTCAGCGGCTGTAGTCAGCACAGCACCTATCAAAGGCCCGAGCTGGCGATCGCTCCAGCATGGCAACAAGCAGAGGGCGCCCAACTGGCTGCGCAGGCTGGCCCCTGGTGGCAGGAATTTCATGATCCCCGGCTCGACAAGCTGGTCGACGCTGTACTGGCCGCCAACCCTGACATGCGTGTGGCGGCCCTCAAGCTCAAAAGCGCCCGACTGGGCGCCGAGCAGGCCGATACCAACCTCACCCCCTCGGTCAATGGCACTATCGCAGCCAGTGGCAACAAGGATCTGAAAACCGGCAAGGGCACCAACAGTCTAGGCCCCTCGCTGAGCCTCAGTTACGAAGTGGATTTGTGGGGCAAGCTTGCCTCGGTGCGAGATCAGGCAAGCTGGGAGGCGGCGGCAAGCGAACAGGACCTCGCTAGCACCCGACTGCTGTTGATCGGCAATACTCTGGAGCAGTATTGGCAGCTCGGCTATCTCGGCTCTGCCATCGCGCTCGGAGAACAGCAGCTGGCCAACCTGACCCGAACCGAGCAGCTGACCCAGACCAAATACCAGGCTGGCGCCATTACCCGGCTCGATCTGGCGCAGGCACGCCAACAGTTGGCCGGAAAACAGGCTGAGCTGGCCTCCCTCAAGGCGCAGCAGGAGCAGGCTCGCAATGCCCTGCGTCTGCTGCTGGGACGCAGCAGCGGGCCACTGGAGTATGCACCCGCTTCCCTTGCAAACCAGACCATCCCTGAACTTGCGGTGGGTATCCCGGCTGATGTGCTGGCGCGCCGCCCTGATGTCAAAGCGGCCGAATTGCGGCTGCGCAAGACGCTGGCAAAGGGGGACGAGATCCGCACCAGCTTCTACCCCAGCCTGACCCTGACCGGCAGCGCCAGCACCGCATCCGATAGATTGGCGCAGGTGCTGCAAAATCCGGTAGGTACGCTGGGAGCCAGCCTCGCCCTCCCCTTCCTTGAATACAACCGCACCCAGCTCGCCATCGCAAGCTCAGAGCTGGATTACCAGATTGCTGAAACCGAGTTTCGCAAACAGCTCTACACCGCACTAGTGGAGGTGGAAGACAATCTGGCCGCACGCCACTATGGCCAGCAGCGACTCGATTATCTGCAGGAGCAGCTGAGTTATGCCCGGGAGGCCGAACGGCTGGCCAAAGCTCGCTTTCAGGCAGGAGCGACCGGCGTGCAAGCCTGGCTTGATGAGCAGAACCGACTGTGGGATGCCCAGCAGAGCCTGCTGGCCCAGCAAAAAGAGCAGCTCACCACCACAGCCAAAATCTATCGCGCCCTGGGTGGCAGCGATAGCGTGACGCCCCGATAGCGCTTCACCTAGCCATTCCCCACTCTGCCGGCAGAGTGGGGAATATCATCGCCATAGACCATACAGAATTTCCTCTCCCACACTGCAGCCGAACTTCATTGCCCATTATCAGGGGCAGTCATGGCAGCGCAGTCAATTACATGCATCGGTGACCCAGAATATACCGGCCATACCTTACAGCTATCTCTATCCCTCACGCTCCCTGACCAGAGATAACGGTTACCGGATATTCAATCAGCAGAGAGCTTGGCTCTTGCCGAGCGGCGCCCCGTGAATCGTGAGAGACATATCCGAAGCGCATATCTGCGCGACGCATACAAATAGCGATATCACGCAGTTAATCCTGCACGACAAAGTTAATCGCGAACAATGAGTGATATTGAGCAAAGTAACAGTGAAGTGAAACGACGGTAAAAAGGATACAAGCGAGGATGTAGATAACAGTGGGGCGAAGGGGCAGATTGGATAACCACGAGTAAAACGGCAAAAATAATGCCGCCCAAGGGCGGCATTATTCAATCTCTAAACCTGACGAATTAGATCAGGAAATCGTTCAAGTCTTTACCCAGAGCTACTTGAGCAGCAATGGCTTTCGGCATACGGCCTTGACCGGTCCAGGTTTTTTCCTGGCCATCTTCTTCGTACTTGTATTTAGCCGGACGCGGAGCACGCTTGCTCTTGGCTGCGCCAGTCGCAGCAGCCGGAGCAGCGGCAGTCGCCAGCAGCTCGCGAGGATCAATACCAGCCTGCTGCAACATTTCGGTGAATTCATTCAGCTTGCGCTGACGCTCTTCCTGTTCAGCACGCTCCTGTTCGACAGAATCGGCGCGCTCTTGGTAAACCAGGTCAAACTTCTCTTTAGCTTCCAGCAGTTGCTCAAACGGCAGCTCACGAATAGCCGCACGCAGACTGCGAATGTTCAGCAGAACTTTCAGAAACTCGTTCATTATTTCCTCACAAAAAATCGATCACAGGGATTACCGTGTCAGAATAGCATGGACAATTGATAACAACATACTGTTTTTCTGTATTTGTATTATTTTTATTTTGTACTCACTATGCTCTCTTGACACGAAGCGTGATAACAAATCAATGCTCCGTTGTGATCGCAATCCCCCCTCCCTCTGATGGATTATGACCTCAAATATCATAGGGCTCATTAATACCCCATTACGCTCTATCAGAAGACTCCCGTTATAGTAGGTCCAAATATGTCAAACCACAGCAACCTTGATATTCATCAGGTGAAATACTAAAACTAGCAAGTAACTTGTTTGCAGAAAAAACTCAAGCAACCATAAAATTTAACCATTGAAATCATAGTGTTAGAATGCTTTCGATAATGATTTCATATGTCTGAAGAAACATGAAAAGCCTGCATTTGAACATAACAGGCTTTAACCTTTTGTTAGATTACGCTAATTAGCGAGAGCATTACTTTGTACCGATTGCTCAACACTACTGGTCACCGATGTCGCTACAGAACCAGTGAGAAGAGGCTCAGAAGGATAGAGTTTGAGAGCTTCTAGACGCATCGCATTAGCAGCCTCTTTGCGACCTAGTGCGTTAAGTGCGATCACCATATTGGCGTATATGTTGGCACGTGGAGTATGACGTACAAAGGCCTGCCCCCACTCCAGATAAGCCTCCAGTTCAGCCTTGTTGTCTGTCTGCAAACCGACCATTAGACGGACAGCGTTTACATCAAACTCTACTCGTGTCAGCCATGCCATAGGATTGATAATCTCCAGCAACAGCGTCGGCTCTTTATAACCTCCTCGCTCGTATTTGGTGACGACCCAAGCGGTATGAAGGGCAGTCAGCATAAATGGGACAACCAATAAAGGAATGGCTATTGCAATAAATCGCAACAACAACCAGGGACGATACCCCATATCCCACCACGATGATCTACCACAACGCACAAGACAGGTTTCTTCAATCTCGCTGTCAACGACATAAATCAGCGTCAGCAACAACCACCACAATACGATCGCATGGTAAAAGGGATATTCCGTCTGGGTATGGAGCAATATCGGTGTAACCAGGGCAAGCAGTGCCATGGCATTTACCCAACGAACCTTCGCCAGACGCCACAACAATGCACCTCCCATGATCACTATGCCAACCATGGGGGAAATTCCCCCCTCCACAGCCCAATAGAGAAACTCGTTGTGGGGGTGGTCGAGGTTGTAAATTACCATTCCAATATTTGGATCTACCTGCCGAGCCTCTGTGTATGCGTGGAAGAATGCAGATTCAAATCCACCATATCCGACTCCCAGTAACCAGTTCTGAAAAAGTAAACGAAACGTAAAAGGCCAGATATCTGACCGGGCACCACCCGAAAGATATTCATTCATCCCCCGACTCACACCTGACACCCAATACTGAGAAGCGAATCCAAGAACTGCTCCCAGCAAGACCAGGCCGAGCATTCGTACCAATAAACGTTGACGATGCAACTGGGGTCCAAGCAGGATAAATGCTAGCAATCCCCCAAGCTGCCCCACGCGAGACTGCAGCACAATCAACAACAGGCTTGCGGCCAAAATCACCCCATAGCTAACCCTTCGCAACCAAACATGATCATTGCCACGTAGCGCCAGCCAAATGGCCAACGCAATCCCGGTGGCCATAAAGGTCGCCATCACATTTGGCTGTTGAAAGATCCCGTATGGACGATTTGCGTTGGTGTCGTAGCCAATCCAGTTACCTGGCGTCAACAAATAGAACTGTACAAGACCAAGAGCAGCTTCCATTGCGATCGCAATCAAGACGAGATAGAGCAAGCGATCACGCTGTAACCGTTTAAAGCGCCATTGATACAGACCGAATAAAAACAAGAGACCAGCAAATAGCCCCAATAATCTGGGCATAGCATAATCCTTGAGTGGAAATCCTGGATAGAACATGGGAAGCAGAAGCAAAAGTGCACCAATCCATAAAGCCGCTTGTAGTCGAGAAAAGACCAAACGTTGGCGTAAAGTCACTTGCCACAACCCCAACCCAATTGCCAGCGAGGCAAATATCCATCCCCATGCGTTAAACGGCAGATAGAGCCCAGCGCCTCCCGGGTTATGCATAAAAAAATGCATCCCCAGCAACCAATAGAGCGCACATAAAACCATCATGATTCGCGTTAACATCACAGCCCAGCTCCTTAGGCCCACCCATTATTGAAAGGGCATACAAGATACAGACAAAAAGAGAGGGGGCACATTGCCCCCTCGATTACATCAACGATTCCTATTATGCCTCTTCTGGTCGGCGAAATGCATGGCGAATCAGAACAATACCAATACCAACCATTCCTCCAAGCAGGGTCGCCAACACCACAATCAAGGGACGTTTCGGCTTGTCACGGCTAAGTGCTTCATCTGGAGCATCAAGATAGGAGAAAGGACGAAATGAAATACCGTCCAAAGATATGCTTTTTAAACGTGCCATCTTTACCTGCAGAGACTGCAATTTGGGTTGATAAACCTCAAGGTCGATGGATTTCAGTAATGACAGTTTTTCCTCCAAACCTTTCGAACCCAAAGAAATGAGGAGACGATCCCGAACGTTATAATTTTCCAATGGAGCACTGACTCCAGCCGCTTTGGCTACTTTGTTAGCCATCGCCAATTCTACTATTTCCTGTTGCAGGGCACGTTTAGTGTCCTCCTGCATGATCAGGTACTCAGTTTTCATGCCATCCAACTGCAGATCACGCTGTTCAGTGAGCCGGTGTGTCAACTGCTTTTGTTGCAGCTTGACAATGTAGTCAACATACCCCTTCAACATTGCCAGCGACCTTTCGGAAGTGGGGGCCGCAAACTTGAGCTCAACACCCGGCACCTCCCCCTTCTTATCTACGGGCTGAGCCGTGACGGATTTACTCCAGTCGCGCAGCCAACGCACCTGCGCCTTGCTATCCAACCCATGGTTTTTTACAACCTCTGCAAATAAAGGGCTGGCTTTGAGATAGTTACGGCGATTCTCGTAACTGTTGAACTCCAGAATAAATTCCTGGTATAGATCTTTTCCACTGGGAAAACCGCCAAGACCCAATGCAGTTGCATGCTTTGCCACTTTCAGCATCGGAGTCATGTCCTCCAGCTTAGGCTCTGCAACCACTGCCGAAGCTGACCACTGCTGCGGAGCCAACAACGCATAAGAGATACCACACACTGCAAATACGCCAGCAATAAGCACTATCAGCAGCTTCTGGCGCCACAACACCAGCATCAGCTCACGAAAATCAATCTCATCAGAGGCAGCTGGTACTACCCACTGTGCCGGTACATCTGGACTTTTTTCTTTCATCACTGTCTCACGTTAGGTTAAAACAAAAGATACAGGCATTTCAGTATGTAGCAACTCAAACAATTCGATATATGCACAAGGACTGGTCAAAAAATAACATGAGTGACCAGTTAACTAAAACTCATTGTTTCCGTCTAATCCAAGCTAAAAAACGCCATATTGAATTCAACCCCCACAAATAGAGCATAAAAAAACATAAAAAAAGAATAAAGCTTAATAATTCAGGAGCTCGTATTGACTCGAAGTAAATACCAAGTACAGCACATACTGTTGCCAAAAAACAAATAAAGCACAATGCCTGATTAGGAGATAACCCCGCACGCATACATATATGATGTAAATGTTCTCTGTCAGGTTTAAAGGGGGAGTGTCCTTTACGAATGCGCCTAATCATAATCGCTACCATATCAATCAACGGTATAGCAATTAACCATAATGCTGTGACAGGATACATCTGTGCTTTAGGACCTTGCGTACCTTGTAGCAAGGTCCAGATAACTGTAAAGCCTATCAGCATACTTCCAGCATCCCCCATAAAAACCTTGCGACGCGTTCCAAAAGGAAATCCCAGATTAAGAATGACATAGGGGATGACAACGATCATCATCAATAGACAAAACCGAGCTAATAATAACTGTTCGTCAATATAATTAAGGTACGCTAACCCACCAAAGGTGACTAGAGTTAGCCCACCTAGCAAGCCATCGATACCATCAACCATATTAAAAGCATTGATGGCGCCCAGAACGGCAAAAACAGTCACAATATAACCAAGAGGCCCTAATACAATTTCATGGCCAAAGGCTAACCCCCCCAAACTTTTTAGAGAAAGTCCAGCACCAAAGATCATGGTACAAGATATTAATATCTGCACGACCAAGCGGATACGATAGTCAACATCATATTTATCGTCTATTGCTCCCATGATAACCAAGACGGAAGCACATAAGACATAGATATCTGAACTAGTTAATAAATCAGGTTTGAACCATAACGCCAACATCAAAGTCAAATAGATAGAAATCCCACCAACCAAAGGAACTGCACCTTGGTGTAGTTTTCGCTCATTAGGCCGGTCAACTAGATTTATTTGTTTTGCCATCTTTCGTAAAAAAAACAAGCATATAAATGCTGTAATGAAAAAAATTGCATATTCCATTCTATGCCACCAAATAAAGATATAAATATATGGTTAGAAATAAAATCAATTCAATCAAAAATAAAAGCCAGCCCCTAATAAATTAAGCAATTAAAATCAGCATCAATAAAACGATTAAACGAAAAGCTGTTCATATTTATCGACTACACTACGCCATTGATATTTATCACTTGCAATTTGCCTCATCCTCTCCCCGGAATGAACTACATGTTCATCATACTTTTCAATAAGCTGGCGTAACGTTTCTATGCTATTAAAATATAGAGCACTGTTATCTGTAGTATAGCGATTGAAAATACAATCAAATGCATATATTGGCATGCCAAATTGCATGGCTTCAACCAAAGAAGGATTGGTACCACCAGCAGAATGACCATGCACGTATCCCTTACATTGCCTTCTCATCTTATAGAGTACGGAGATATCATAAATAGGATCAACAATCTCTATATTTTCATAATGCGAAAACCTGCTTTTAAGCGCACGACCATATTCACTTGCCTCCCAGTTACCAATGAAGCACAATTTCTCTCTAGATTTAGAAAAGGCAGTCAGGATCAATTCAATATTATTCTCAGGCTCTATCCGACAAAGTGAAAGATAAAAATCATCTTTGACATAATTTTCCTGGTGTTCGACTTGTAATGCATGGTCTCCACCATAAGCTATGACCTCACTGACAACACCATATTCATCCATTACATAATCAGCGATACCCTGATTATCTGATACGACAGCATCTGAAAAACGAACGGCAAGTTTTTCCGAAAATTTCAAAAATTTTTTCGTCAGCCATCCCCACTTGTCGCGCCGCCACTCCAGTCCATCAATATTCGTAACAATACGTGACGAACTAAACAACCGATAGATGGGTAAAAACAAACAACCAGAGACCCCCAATATCAATGTGACATCAGGTTTTTTCTTAAGGCAAATTATCAGACTTAATATATCATAAGGTATACTAGAGACCCCATTAGCCTTGATCGGGAGATATAACAACGAAGCATCTTTATAATTTTCAGATTTTGTCTGATAGGAGTGAGAAGAGCAAAAAATATGATAATTTATACTTTCCGACTGATAATCAACAAGGTTCTGCACTAAAGACTCAAAGCCACCATAGCACGCCGGGACACCTACAGTACCAACAATATAGACTCTTTTCATTTCATTGCACACCCTATAACTTTGAAATCAATATTTTTGGGAAAGCGTTTTGGAGAGGAAAGCACCATTAATTATTCTATATTTCCGATAAGATCCAACCAAAAGACCAATCAAACAATAGAAAAACATAGATAGCTTAGGCACTTCAAACAGTGGACCGCTTAAGAAATATATTGGCGAAAGAGAAAAGAACCAGAAACAAGAATTGAAAAATACTTTATCATCTAAATTATTAACTATGAGTTCAGCTCTCTTTGATATACATGACAGAATAATAATAATAGTTATAAATGTTACTAAGCCCACAATCCCATACTTATACAGTAAATAAGCATATATCGATTCTAAATAAATATCTTTCCCAACCCCAACCCCAAACAATGGATTGGATGATATCGCATCCCATGCGAATAAAATCTGATTAATTCTTGTATTAAAAGAACCAGAACCACCACCAGAAAAATCCAAACCGCCAGAAATTAAATAATTTATACCGGACACTACATATAAAAATCGAGTTTCAATTTCAGTTGAAAAATAATTTAAGAATGAGCTACCTACTACCAAAGCCATTAATATGAAGAATATAACTTTGAAGTCATAAACTCTTTTCACAAAGAGATTGAACACCTTAATTGAAATAAGAATGGATGAGACCAATATAAAATTTCTACTTTGTGTCAAAAAAATCAGAACAAATATTACTACAGCAATCATGAAATTCACAAAGTATGATTTAACTTCAACTCGTTTTTCTACTAGATAGCAAAATCTAGTAAAATAAAAACAAAGTCCCCAAAAAAGAAAGAATGCGTAGTGATACGTTGTATTAAACAGAGAAGTCAGCTTATCAGATAAGATATCTAGTGATTCTCTTTTATATAAAAAGAAACTTATTCCTGGAATGTAAATTTCAACAAATGAAACTAACATAGATATGATCAATACACAAACATATACTTTTTTAAATTTTTCATTAGGTGACTCAACAATATAACCATACACATAACCGACTATTGAATATAACAAAAAATAAATGATTTTCAATCCAGAAAACACATCTGATGCATCATTATTAGAATTTATGAATGTGATACATGTAGCCACTAAAAAAATTAGGAAAAAAATCAAAAAAGCTATAAAGTCACTGAGCTTTACTTTTAAAAAAAATGGCAGAGTCAATACTGGTAGCAAGCTTATTCCAAGCACATGATACATCATACCATTGGTATAAGTAGGGAATATAGGAAATACACAGCTCAAAATAAAAGAAATAGTGAATATTATTTCAAAGTGACTTTTATTTATCACGAGAACCCTCATTCATTAATATATTCATCGAATTCTCAAGACGCGTAGAAAAATAGGCCTCATCTGGGATGCTATGAGAGATGGAATTATCGCCACTTGTTTTCTCTAGCAATTTTATATCAGCATCAAGATCTGTTGACTCATTGTAATTAACTATAAACATCGAATTATATTCGTAATTTATTGATGTTATACATGGTGTATTATTCTTCAGGTATTCATATAGTTTAAGCGGGGAACCATCATGACTTTTCTCAGCCAAGTACGGTAATAATCCAATTTTGAACGAGGATATTAAACGTGGTAATTCATTATATGTAAAACGTCCTTTAATATGTACGCCATTACTGCGTAATTTATTGGACACACTTTTATCATATACTTCACCGTATACAACAACGCTATATCGTTTAGCCAAAGAACAGACAAAATCCACATCAAACTTGTCAGTCACAAAACCAACAAACCCAAAATCATACTCTGCCGCTTTATTACACTGAACACGATCGGAAAATTTACTCGTGAAAACGCCATTTGGTACAATATCAAAGTTAAGCATACGATGCTTGGTGATGGCATAGGCTGCGGCGCCACTGACAGCTGTCATAAAATTATAATTGGCGGCAACATACTGATATTTCAGATCAACCAATCTTTTCTCTTGCTCGCTAAAACAGTTATGTTTGGTGAAATTGTCTATCATATCGTACCAATACATAACTCTGTCAGACTGAACCAAAGGAAATATCGCAAAGGGTGTGAAGTCTATAACCAGTAGAGTATTGTTACCATGTTGGCAATAGTTACTAACAAACAAATCAACATGCTCATTATAACAACCAACTGTCCATGCTCGTTTCTTCAGTGGCCCAAGTAAGTCAAAGCTAGTAACATCAATTACGTTAACACTGTCATAATTAAATTTTTGTTTTCTTTTATTCAAGATTCTTTCATATAAACTGACGGGCCTGTTTAGAACAGTAATACTATTTACATGTTTATTATCTGATAGCACTTCTAGAAATTGAAGATCACGCACTGCAGAACCATAGCAATGCCAAAAATAGAGATCACGATATGGAATAAACAGTATATCAAACATAGCCTGCATTCTCTTGGAGATAAAAAGTGGGGTATAATCATATACCCCAAAAAATTATTGCTATAATACGATTTTATCAATGCTATTAAGATTCATTAGCTTTGATTTCAAGTCATATACGAAACCACAAGGTTTAACACAATGATAGAGTTCATGATCATGAATAAATATATCATGAGGCACCATTAGAGCAACTACATCGTATTTTTTCTCTGGCTCCAGTTTATCAATCATTCGAATGCCATATTCAGTATATACTTCATCTGAATTAGCTACGGGATCGAAAACATCTATATTCAGGTTATATTTTTGCAATGTATTATAAACATCGATCACTTTAGTATTTCTAATATCAGGGCAATTTTCTTTGAATGTAAAACCGAGTATGAGAAGGTCAGAGCCAGGAACAATCATTCCTTTTCTCACCATGCCAGAAATTATTTGGTCACTAACAAAACCCGCCATTCCATTATTTATTTCTCGTGCAGAACGGATCATGTCCGGTGAGTAATTGAACTCGTTAGCTTTCTGCAATAAATAATATGGATCAACCCCAATGCAGTGTCCGCCTACCAAGCCAGGGGTCAATTTAATGAAGTTCCATTTTGTACCTGCCGCATCTAAAACATCAGATACGTTGATACTCATCTTGTTGAACATCATGGCGAATTCGTTCATCAGGGCGATGTTCACATCACGTTGGGTATTTTCGATAACCTTTGCAGCTTCGGCAACTCTGATTGATGTAGCTTTAAATGTACCTGCAGTGATAATAGAACGATATAACTTATCAACAAATTCAGCAACGTCAGGAGTGGAGCCTGAGGTAATTTTCTTAATTGTAGTAAGACGATTTATCTTGTCACCCGGATTGATTCGCTCTGGGCTATAACCGGCAAAGAAGTCTTGATTGAACTTCAGTCCAGAAACACGTTCAATTTCAGGAATGCAGTCATCTTCTGTAGCTCCCGGGTAAACCGTAGATTCATAGATAACAATATCCCCTTTTGATATTACCGAACCAATCATTTGGCTTGCCTTCAATAATGGCGTCAAGTCCGGCTTGAAATGTTTATCTACTGGTGTTGGGACAGTAACTATATAGACGTTGGAATCTTTAATACTTTCGATATTGTAGCTATATATCAAGCGGGTTGCTTCACTCAATTCTTCGGAGGTACATTCTTTAGTAAGATCAACTCCCTTCTGCAGTTGCAGTACGCGCTCTTTATTGATATCAAAGCCTACAACATCAAAATTTTTTCCAAATTCTACAGCCAGTGGTAATCCCACATACCCAAGACCAATAATCGATATTTTTGCGGATTGCATATTTAGTTCCAAATTTAATGAAGTTTACATCAACGTGACAATTGGTAACATTAGAAATAGTTAATCAATGAAGTTTTTTATATCGCATTTTAAAAAACATTATGAATAAGGGCTTATTGTTTTAGCAATTTTATTGATTGACATTTTTACTTCATGCCTGTAATCAAAAATACAGAACAATAATAATCCAAACCAAAAACAATATATATATGGAGCAGCACTAGCCTGCTTTAAGGAGCCAATAATAGAACCTATGACAGCCAACAATGTATAAATATACATTCTAAACCTTGGCAAGGATTTCCAGACATAGATCGAGAACTCCGTTCTAAACACAAGAAATGCCCAAAATGATACAGCTGTACTACTGGCTGCACCAGCTGCACCAAAACTAGGAATTAAAAAGAAGTTGCACGTTATGTTAACTAAAAGTGCCAAGATACATGCTAACATTGAATATGCTGATTTACGTGCAATACCAATCCCAACAACGGTAGTTTCCGATAGTGTATAAAATAACGGATAGGCTAGACAAGCGACCAATATCCATTGTACCGAAGAGTATTGAGCAGGTAAGAAAAAAGATATTACCCATGACAGCATCCCAGCTAAACAAAAGATAATGACAACAAACAGTACGGTATAACGGCCGACCATTGTGATCTTATCATACCCTTCGTCTTTACTTGCCCACTTGTAGACCATCGGAGCCCATACCGTAGAGAATACAGACTGAAGAATTGTGGCCGCTGCAGCGAAACTGACCGAAACAGAATAAATAGCCAGCTCACTATAACTACTCCATCGACTTAATAGGATTCTATCCAGTGAGGTCATTCCCCAAAAAGCAAGACCACCCAGAATTAATGGAAAACCAAAGCTTAACATTTTTTGCAACTGCGATATGTTTACTTTCTCAAAAAAACTCTGGTACCATTCACTACGAGTATTCCAAGCAAAAATAGAAAAAGCCAACATGATTGCCAATGTATTAGCCAGCAAAAGACATTCAAATGTTTTGGCAAAATCAAATAATAGAAAAAAAAGAATAATGACGAGTAAGAAAGCTTTAGGTAATAGCTGGCTCATTGAGAATGCTAGACCACGCTCATTCATTCGTAATACTAGTGACAAAAATCGCGACAAGAAACTGCAAAATAATGCGATTGCAAGTAACCAGCTAACTCCAATAGAGTCTAGACCAAATATAATTTTTGATAATAATGGGCCAAATATCAAGCTTACAGCCAGGGTGGCTACCAGTAATATTAAACCAGGTACCACTGTAGTTTTTAATAATAATGATTTGTTATCTGCCTCATGAAATTCACGAACATAAGCTTGATCTAAGCCAAGAGTAAAAAATAATGTCGCAAAACTCAACACGACATTAAGCAATGCCATCCTACCCACATCCTCTTGGCTAAAAATCCAAGCAATTATCGGGAGTGAAATGATCCCGAATAATGCTCCACCAACGGGGCCAATAGCAAAAAAGAATATTTTTTGAGGTGTCATATAACCGTCTTTTTTACGTTAGTGTTTGACTTCAAACAGTTACGAAAATATTTCTTTCAGCTGCTTAACCAAATTATCCTCACTAAAATAATTGCGTATCTTTTCGTTATTTGAGATCGATATTTTAGGTTCTTGAGGCTTTAGCTCCAAGTTATCTAGTGAAAAAACTTTTATATCCAGCTTGGTGAATAAATCATAAGAACTGGTATCAGCGCACATATAAAGAGTTTTACCCCGTCCCAGCAGATTAATCGCATTACCCATTGCCTGTTGCCGATTATGAGCAAATACGGCAATGTCAACTTCATCCAGTATTTTATTGTATTCATCCAACGACATAAAATCCATCAGAGCATGAAACTTGTCGCCAAACATCGCCTCGCCCTGTTGCTTAACTTGCTCAGCGTAAGCGAAATCACCATAAGATAATGGGCAATATATCTTGTCAACATGATTATTTACATCAAGCTTTACTAGTTTATCAAAAATTCGTTGATGATTATTAGTAACGTCTGCAGAGTTTCCCACTAACAGACTTACCTTAGTGGTATTTTCTGCATATTTCCTTGTTAATCGAGATAAATCTAAGTACCCACCATTGTAAATATTACTCTTATACATAATGCAGTCATAGCGGTGACCCTTAGCATTATACCACTGCTGAGCTTTATGGTAATCTCCTTCTATATAAGTAATAAACCCATCTAATCGACTTATCAAAAAATACCGAAACAATTCCATAACACGATAACGAGCATTTTTAACTGGTAACTCATGATAATATAAATCGCCCCCCCAAATTACCCATAAACACTTATGATGTAACCAAGGCATGAAGCACAGCATTGCAACTAAATGGGGGGAAAAAAGTCCATGTAATATGACCTTATCACTATTATGCAAACACTTTATTATTTTAAATATAGATCTAAAACTATTAACTCTTCGACAATTAAACATTGTCTGTGTTTGTTCATAGTGATATTGGCTTATATCGCCAAAAGTTATGACTGTATGGGTTTCGTCAGTGAAATTACGCTTAAGAATATCTATAAATCCGGGGATAAACTTATCTAAGCAGGCAAGATGTAATATTTTTTTTCTCATTTCAGCTCAATAAAAAGACCAATCTGATTGCAAATATACGTCACTTGTTCATCAGTTAACTCATAGAATAATGGCAGACGAACTAACGTGTCAGTGAAAAAATCCGAATGGGGCAATTCATTGCCTATATATTGGTCTTGGTAAAATTCACTTTTATGCAAAGATAAATAATGAAAAACTGCATGTATATCATTATCTTTTAGATGATTTATCAAGGCCGTACGTTGCTCAAGGCTTTCACATACTAAATAAAACATATGTGCATTATTAGTAGCATACTCAGCCACTTTAGGTAGCTTAATATTAGTATTTGTCAATTTAACTGACAAGTTATTATAATAATGTTGCCATATCGCTTTTCGCCTTGCCTGAATAGCGTCAATATTTTCAAGCTGAGCATAGAGATAAGCAGCAATGATATCAGATGGAAGAAAGGATGAGCCAATGTCTACCCAACCATATTTAGCAACTTCACCACGAAAGAATGAAGAACGATTAGTTCCTTTCTCACGGATAATTTCTGCACGATGTATATACCGCTCATCATTAATAGCTAATAGCCCGCCTTCACCCGATATTATGTTCTTGGTTTCATGGAAGGAAAAGGTACCAAAAGTACCAATACTGCCGAGTGGTTTCCCTTTGTAATAGCTATCTATCGCTTGTGCCGCATCTTCCACCACAGGAACATTATATTTCTTAGAAATTGCCATGATTGCATCCATATCACATGCAACACCTGCATAATGTACCACTACAATAGCTTTTGTTTTGGAAGTAATTAGCTTAACAAGCTGTTCAGGATCAATATTTGGGTGGTCTGCATAGCTATCAGCAAAGATGATTTTCGCTCCTCGCAACGCGAATGCATTGACTGTCGAGACAAACGTATAAGACGGAGCAATAACTTCATCACCAGGCTGGATGTCTAACAATAGGGCAGCCATTTCTAAAGCGTCTGTGCACGATGTAGTCATCAAAACTTTTTTAAAACCATAACGCGTCTCAAAAAAATCATGACATTTTTTGGTAAACGCTCCATCGCCAGAAATTTTTCCGGCTGCAACAGCTTGAGCGATATAAACTACTTCTCGACCATGTAAATATGGCTTATTAAATGGAATCATAATTAGCTCACCGTCATATAAATTTAATATAATGCACCATTAATAGAGTAATCAGCGCCATTAATATATGATGCATCTTTTGAAGATAAAAAACAAACTAATGTTGCAATCTCATCTGGTGTTGCAAATCGTCCAGTTGGTATATCTTTTTTTATTTTATTAAGGATATCCACACTAATACAATTTATCATATCTGTTTCTGTATATCCTGGCGATATGGAATTTACGGTTACCCCTTTAGCGGCACCTTCTAAAGCTAAGGCTTTTGTAAAACCTAAAACACCAGCCTTTGATGCGCAATAATTAACCTGTCCAAACTGTCCTTTATGTGCATTAACAGAAGATATATTTATTATTCTACCAAATCCGTTAAGCCTCATATGAGAAAATACAGGCTGAGTAATATTAAATAAAGATATAAGATTTACATTAATTACTGATAGCCATTCATCATTGGTCATTTTATGAAAAGGCTTGTCGCAAGTTACTCCTGCATTATTTACCAACACATTCGGCATCAACTCATTATCTGACAAATATGAATATAGATCATCACAGCTCTTTTTTTCTGTCAGATCCAACTGATACGATGTCACATTTGGCAATTCAACTGGTGCAGGTGTATTTTTATATGTGTACACAACACGATGATTTAGTGCCGCCATCTTTTTTACAATGGATAATCCAATCCCTCGACTACCACCAGTAACAAGCACATTCATAAAAATCCCTTTTACTTACTATTCAACTCAGTAATGTATTTCTCTTCTAACTCTAAAAGATCCATTTTTCGCTCTTTGATTCGCTTAGCTGGGATACCAAAATATATACCCCATGGCTTAGTACTTTTCGTTACCATCGACATAGCACCAACAGAACACCCTTCAGATATAACAACACCTGGTAATATAGTACTTTTGGTTCCCACAATTACATGCTTTCCTATTGAGACAGCCTTGAATGTTTCCTTTTTGAATTTTTTGGGAATAGTTGGATTAGTCATTGTCTCACCTGAATAGTCATCACTTTGAGTGAAAACATGACAACCATATGCAAGTCCAGAAAAATCATCCATGGTGATACCTGATATTCCACCAGCCAAATTACAATAGGCTGCTATATGAACATTCTTACCTATTCTTATTACACCAGAAATAAGACAAAAATCATCTATTCTAGAATTATCATCAATAGTGATCTCTTCTGGATTATAAATAGAACATTTATCACTTATCTTAACATTAGCACCAATATGTTTGAATCCAATGTTTTTAAGCTGATCTTCTGTTAAGAATGCCATTTAAATTCCCATCTCCTCAAAATGATATATAGCTACCGAAAGGCTGTTTTATGGAAAGATATAAAAAATACAAAAATCTTATATTTTTATCATTTAACCAAATTACTAAAATGACAAATGTCTACAAAAATGGATCAGCATCAATAAATGAAGGTTGCTGTTGGTCTTTGTCTGATAGACGATAATCTATATATTGATCAGACCATGTTATGGCTAGTTGCCCATCGTTCCAGAGAATACCTCTATCGCTATCTCTGCAATAATAATTTGTTGTCTTATATAAAAAATCTGCTGTTTCGGTCAAGGTTACAAATCCATGCGCAAATCCTTCCGGGATCCACAGCTGTCGCTTGTTTTCTCCAGAAAGGTGAACGCCTACCCATTGCCCGAAGGTCGGGGAGCTTTTACGAATATCTACCGCTACATCAAACACTTCACCGGCCACACAACGCACCAGCTTGCCCTGGGCATGGGGCGGTAATTGATAGTGCAATCCACGCAACACCCCTTTCGATGATTTGGAGTGATTATCCTGCACAAACGTCACCGGATACCCTACCGCCTCTTCAAACAACTTGTGGTTGAAACTTTCAAAGAAAAAACCTCGCTCATCACCAAACACTTTTGGCTCAAAGATAAGCACATCTGGAATTGCTGTCTTGATTACATTCATATGTAGTACCGAGATTCGGGAGCATAATACTATTTATCACTCCCAAGTTACCTTTAAACCTTTGCGATCATTTTAAACAGATACTGCCCATACGCATTCTTTGCCAACGGCGCTGCAAGTTCACGCACCTGGTCGGCATTGATAAACTTCTGGCGATACGCAATCTCTTCCGGGCACGCCACTTTCAACCCCTGACGGGTCTCGATAGTTTGAATAAAGTTGCTCGCTTCAATCATGCTTTCATGGGTACCGGTATCCAGCCAGGCATAACCACGGCCCATCATGGCCACCGACAGATTGCCTTGCTCCAGATAGATACGGTTCACATCGGTAATTTCCAGCTCACCTCGGGGCGACGGCTTCAGGCTCTTGGCGATCTCCACCACGCTGTTGTCATAGAAATAGAGGCCGGTCACCGCATAGTTGCTCTTGGGCTCCAACGGCTTCTCTTCCAGAGAGATAGCAGTGCCCGCCTTATCAAATTCCACCACCCCATAACGCTCGGGGTCATGCACATGGTAGGCAAAGACGGTCGCGCCACTCTCTTTGGCCGCTGCGGCCGCCAACTGTTTCTGCAGGTCGTGGCCGTAGAAGATGTTGTCCCCCAGCACCAGCGCACAGGGGTCTGACCCGATAAACTCTTCACCCAGAATAAAGGCTTGTGCCAACCCGTCCGGACTTGGCTGCACCTTGTACTGCAAATTCAGGCCCCACTGACTGCCGTCCCCCAGCAGTTGCTCAAAACGGGGGGTATCTTGCGGCGTGCTGATGATCAAAATATCGCGAATTCCCGCCAGCATCAGGGTGCTGAGCGGGTAGTAAATCATCGGCTTGTCATAGATGGGCAGCAGCTGCTTGCTCACTGCCATGGTGACCGGATAGAGACGAGTGCCAGAGCCACCGGCCAGAATAATGCCTTTACGTTTGGTCATGATGCTTGTTTCTTATTTTGAAATTGCAAAAGAAAAGGGTGGCTTGCGGCCACACCTTTCTGTTTTATCCCTGCCAGCCAGAGAGGCGTTCAACACATCCCTGACCAGTGATTTATTTGCCCAGGATCTCGGTCAACATCCGCTCTACACCGACGGTCCAGTCCGGCAGCACCAGCTCGAAGGTGCGCTGGAATTTGCCAGTATCAAGGCGGGAGTTATGAGGGCGTTTGGCCGGGGTCGGGAAGGCGCTGGTCGGCACCGCATTGAGCTGTGTCACAGCCAGTTCAACCCCGGCCTCTCTGGCTTTGGCAAACACCAGCTGGGCGTAGTCAAACCAGGTGGTGGTGCCGGAGGCAATCAGATGATACAGCCCGGCGACCTCGGGGTTGCGCTGCGCCACGCGGATCGCATGGGCGGTGCAATCAGCCAGCAACTCGGCGCCGGTCGGAGCGCCAAACTGGTCATTGATGACCGACATCTCGCTACGCTCTTTGCCAAAGCGCAGCATGGTCTTGGCAAAGTTGGCACCCCGAGCGGCATAGACCCAGCTGGTGCGAAAAATTAGGTGACGAGCGCAGAGAGCCGCCCCCTGTTCCCCAACCAGCTTAGTTTCGCCATAGACGTTGAGCGGGGCGGTGGCATCGGTTTCCACCCAGGGACACTCGCCGCTGCCATCGAACACATAGTCGGTGGAGTAATGCACCAGCCAGGCACCCAAGGCTTCCGCTTCTTTGGCAATCGCAGCCACGCTGGTCGCGTTGAGCAGCTCGGCAAACGCCCGCTCGCTTTCGGCCTTGTCGACTGCGGTGTGGGCTGCGGCATTGACAATCACGTCCGGCTTGACCAGACGTACCGTGTCGGCCACCCCGGCCGGGTTGCTGAAATCACCGCAATAGTCAGTGGAGTCAAAATCAACGGCCGTGATACGCCCCAGCGGCGCCAGTGCGCGTTGTAGCTCCCAGCCTACCTGACCGTTTTTGCCAAACAGCAGAATATGCATCAGGCACGCTCCCCGTAGTTCTGTTCGATCCAGGACTGATAGGAGCCACTCTTCACGTTGTTGACCCACTGCTGGTTATCCAGATACCACTGTACGGTTTTGCGAATACCCGACTCGAACGTTTCTTGCGGTTGCCAGGCAAGCTCACTGCTCATCTTGCTGGCATCGATGGCATAGCGGCGATCGTGGCCGGGGCGATCCGCCACATAGGTGATTTGCTCACGATAAGAGCCCGCCTTCGGCACCATCTCGTCCAGCAGATCGCAGATGGTGTGGACCACCTCCAGATTCTGTTTCTCGTTATGGCCGCCGATGTTGTAGGTCTCCCCGACCACGCCTGTGGTCACTACCTTGTAGAGCGCACGCGCGTGATCTTCCACATAGAGCCAGTCACGGATCTGGTCGCCCTTGCCATAGACCGGCAGCGGCTTGCCATCAAGCGCGTTAAGAATGACCAGCGGGATCAGCTTCTCGGGGAAGTGGTACGGGCCGTAGTTATTGGAGCAGTTGGTGACGATAGTCGGCAGGCCGTAGGTACGGCGCCAGGCACGCACCAGATGGTCACTGGAAGCCTTGGAGGCAGAATAGGGGCTGCTGGGGGCGTAGGGGGTGGTTTCGGTAAAGAGCGGCAATGGCTCACCGGCAGCCACTTCATCCGGATGGGGCAGATCCCCATATACCTCGTCAGTGGAGATATGGTGGAAGCGGAAGGCCGCCTTGCGCTGATCATGAAGACCATTCCAGTAAGCGCGAGCCGCTTCCAGCAACATATAGGTGCCGACGATATTGGTCTCGATAAAGTCAGCCGGCCCTGTAATGGAGCGATCAACATGGCTCTCGGCGGCCAGGTGCATCACCGCATCCGGCTGGTGCAGGGCAAACACCCGATCCAGCTCGGCACGGTTGCAGATATCCACCTGCTCAAACGCATAACGCTCGCTTGTCGATACATCGGCCAGGGATTCCAGATTGCCGGCATAGGTGAGTTTATCGAGATTGATAACAGAATCTTGGGTATCACGGATGATATGGCGCACCACGGCAGAGCCGATAAAGCCGGCACCGCCGGTCACGAGGATTTTCATAGATATGTATCTCTTGCGAGGCGTTGATGTGACATCGGATAGAGGCTGGCTGTTCACTGGTGCACTGTTGAAACACCTAAATAGACGGCAATTTAACCATCTCAAACAGCAACAAAACACTGAGTGAACATTATTCACACAAATCACCAAATAACCCCAAGGCTACCGCCCCTGGGTTACAGCTCCCACCATGCTGCTTTTGACCTGATTGTGTTTGCTGTTGGTCATCATGTCCTCCAGCATTTTTCTGTATTGATTGTGTTTGGCAAAGACATACAAGGCTCAAGACCAAAAAGGTCAATGTCCGACGACTCACCACTTACCAGCCCGATAAGACGCAGATTCTATCTCGTTTCCTACAAACCTGCACCGCAAAAGTCGTTCGCCAACTACCATAGATAAGGATTCGATAAGGGGCGACGGAAGAGCGAATAACTCCTCATACACATCTGGGCGCAGCCAGATAATCAAGACCAAGTTACCGTTTTTACAACAAAAAAATAGAGCGACATTCCAAGTCGCTCTATTTATTACTCACTCATACCTGATTTATTTGTCTTATTGTGATCTGCCCCCAGAACTCAAGGGGTCACTTTGCTCAGTCACCTTTTGACTCAACTGCTGCAACCATACGCGCCTCTTTGCTCTGGTGGCTGGTGAAGTAGCGCATCACCAGCACGAAGAAGAGCGGAACGAAGAAGATGGCCAGCACGGTGGCACTGATCATTCCCCCCATTACGCCGGTACCGATGGCGTTACGGCTGCTGGCACCGGCACCGGAGCTGATCACCAGCGGCAACACCCCGAGGATAAAGGCGAGCGAAGTCATCAGGATCGGACGCAGGCGCAGGCGCGCCGCCTCCACTACGGCTTCACCCAGTCCCATCCCCTTGTCATAGAGCTCTTTGGCAAATTCCACGATCAGAATCGCGTTCTTGGCCGACAAGCCTATGGTGGTGAGCAGGCCTACCTGGAAGTAGACGTCGTTCTCCAGCCCACGCAGGGTTGCGGCCACAATGGCTCCCAGTACCCCGAGCGGCACCACTAGCATCACCGAGAACGGAATGCTCCAGCTCTCGTAGAGGGCCGCCAGACAGAGGAACACCACCAGCAAGGAGATGGCGTAGAGCGCTGGTGCCTGTGAACCGGCCTGACGCTCCTGGAAGGAGAGCCCGGTCCACTCGATGCCCACCCCTTCCGGCAGCTGTTTCACCATCTGTTCGATGGCAGCCATTGCATCACCGGTACTCTTGCCGGGCGCAGCTTCACCGACGATCTCCATCGCTGGCACACCGTTGTAACGCTCAAGACGCGGCGAACCGAAGCTCCACTCGGTGCTGGCAAAGGCGGAGAAGGGCACCATCTGACCGGCGCTGTTGCGCACATACCAGAGTTTCAGATCTTCCGGGTTCATCCGGAAGGGGGCATCCGCCTGCATGTAAACCTTCTTGACCCGGCCACGGTCAACGAAGTCATTGACGTAGGAAGAACCCCAGGCAGTAGCCAGGGTGTTGTTGATATCCGCGATGGATAGCCCCTGCGCCAGCGCCTTCTCATAGTCGATCTTGATATCGAGTTGCGGCGTATCTTCCATCCCGTTCGGGCGCACCCGCACCAGAGTGGGATCCTGCGCCGCCATACCGAGCAGCTGATTACGCGCAGCCATCAGCTTGTCGTGGCCGATACCGCCGCGATCCTGCAGGAAGAAGTCAAAACCGGTCGCCGTCCCCAATTCAGGAATTGATGGCAAGTTGAAGGCGAACACTTGCGCCTCCTTGATGCTGAACAGATAGCCCATGGCGCGACCGATAATGGCGTTGGCACTACGATCAGGACTCTTGCGTTCGCTCCAGTCCCTGAGTTTGATAAACGCCATACCGGTATTTTGACCGCTACCGGCAAAACTGAAGCCCGATACAGTCAATACGGCATCCACGTTATCCTTCTCGTTCTCCAGGAAGTAGTCACGCATCTGGGCCAGCACCACCTCGGTACGCTGCTTGGTAGCTCCGACCGGCAGTTGCACCATGGACATGATGACCCCCTGATCCTCTTCCGGCAGGAAGGAGGTGGGCATCCGCATAAAGAGCACTGCCAGCACCGCCAGCATGGCGCCGTAGATAATGCTGTAACGCACGCCCTGCTTGATCACCTTGCGCACACCGCGCTGATAGCGCTGGGTACCAGCATCAAAGGCGCGGTTGAACCAGCCAAAGAAGCCACGCTGGGCGCCAAACTCGCCGTGTTTCATCGGCTTGAGCAGAGTGGCACAGAGGGCCGGGGTCAGGATCAACGCCACCAGCACCGACAGCACCATTGCCGAGACGATGGTCAGCGAGAACTGGCGATAGATGGCACCAGTCGAGCCTCCGAAGAAGGCCATCGGCACGAACACGGCGGAGAGCACCAACGCGATCCCCACCAGCGCGCCGGTGATCTGGGTCATCGACTTGCGGGTCGCTTCCAGCGGGGAGAGATCCTCCTCGCTCATCAGCCGCTCCACGTTCTCAACTACCACGATGGCGTCATCCACCAGCAACCCGATGGCCAGCACCATACCAAACATGGTGAGGGTGTTGATGGAGAAGCCGAACGCCGCCATCACCCCGAAGGTACCGAGCAGTACCACAGGCACCGCAATGGTCGGGATCAGGGTGGCGCGGAAGTTCTGCAGGAACAGATACATGACGCAGAACACCAGGAAGATCGCCTCGATCAGGGTCTGCACCACCTCCTCGATGGAGATCTTCACAAACGGCGTGGTGTCGTAGGGGTAGACGATCTCCATGTTGGCCGGGAAGTAATCCGACAGCTCATTGAGCTTGGCACGTACCTTCTCGGCGGTATCCAGCGCGTTGGCGCCGGTAGCCAGCTTGATGGCGACCGCGGCGGTGGACTGACCGTTGTAGAGCGCATCTGCGTCATAGCTTTCGCCTGCTAGCTCGACCCGGGCCACGTCTTTGAGCCGTACCTTGGAGCCATCCTGATTCACCCGCAGCAGGATATCGTTGAACTGCTCCACGGTAGAGAGACGGGTCTGCCCCATGATGGTGGCGGTGAACTGCTGATCTTCCACCGACGGAGTACCACCCAGCTTGCCGAACGCTACCTGGGCGTTCTGCGCCTTGATGGCCGCCTGCACATCCCCCGGGGTCATCTGCACCCGGTTGAGCTTGTTGGGATCGAGCCAGACCCGCATGGAGTACTGGCTGCCGAACAAGGTGATATCCCCTACCCCGTCCAGACGACTCAGGGGCTCCTTGATGTTGGAGACCACATAGTCCGCCAGATCGTCGTTGTTCATCGAGCCATCGTTGGAGATGAACGCCGCGACCATCAGGAAGCTGCTGGAGGTCTTCTGTACCCGAACCCCTTGCTGCTGCACCTCTTGCGGCAGCAACGACATCGCTTGCTGCAGCTTGTTCTGCACCTGCACCTGGGCGATGTCGGGATCGGTCCCCGGCTGGAAGGTGAGGGTCACCGACACCCGTCCCGCAGAGTCAGACTGGGAAGACATGTAGAGCAGGTGATCCAGCCCGGTCATGTTCTGTTCGATGATCTGGGTGACCGAGTCTTCCACCGTTTTGGCAGAGGCCCCTGGATAGCTGGCGGAAATACCGACCGCGGGCGGCGCAATGCTCGGATACTGGGCGACCGGCAATTTGATGATGGCCAGGCTGCCCGCCAGCATGATCACCAGCGCGATCACCCAGGCAAAAATGGGTCTGTCTATAAAAAATCGAGCCATGAGGCGACTACTCCATCCTACTTGTTGGCCGGGGTGTTGGACGCAGCTTGAGCAGACTGTGCATCAGCACCCTGCTCGGCGGGATTGACCACGGCGCCCGGTCGCACTTTCTGCAAGCCAGCCACGATCACCCGCTCGCCGGAGGTGAGCCCTGACTCCACCACCCAGTTGCTGCCGACGACACGGCTCAGCTGCACGTTGCGCAGCTCCACCTTGTTGTCAGCGGTTACCACCATCACGGTGGCGCCGCCATTGGGGGTGCGAGTCACCGCAGTTTGCGGCACCAGCAGTCCTTGTGCCCGCTCTCCCTCTTGCAGGGTGGCGCGCATAAACATGCCGGGCAGCAGCAGCTGGTGAGGGTTGGGCACAATCACCCGCAGGGTCACCATGCCGGAGGTCTCATCCACGGTCACATCGGAGAACTGCAGCGAGCCCTCTTCGCCATAGGTGCTGCCATCTTCCAACTGGAAGGTCACCTTGGCTCCCTTCTGCTCGTCCTGGGTCAACTTGCCCTCGGCGACCAGTCGCTTGAGGCGCAGCAGATCGGCGGTGGATTGACGCACATCCACATACATGGGATCGAGCTGCTGGATGGCGGTCAGGCTGTCAGCCTGCTGGGCTGTCACCAGCGCCCCCTCGGTCACCGCGGATTTACCGATGCGGCCACTGATGGGGGCGGTGATGCGGGTGTAACCTAGATTGATCTCGGCAGTGCGCAGGGCCGCCTTGCTCGCCATGATCTCGGCCTTGGCCTGCTTCCAGCTGGCGTCGGCGTCGTCATAGTCCTGACGGCTAATGGATTTGACCTTTAGCAGCTCCTGATAGCGCTGTGCCTTGAGACGGGCACTCTGCTCGTTGGCCTCTGCCTTGGCCAGATTGGCCTTGGCGCTGGCAACCGCCGCCTGATAGACAGCCGGATCGATCTGATAGAGCAGGTCGCCCGCCTTCACATCGCTCCCCTCGGTAAAGAGGCGCTTGAGGATGATGCCGCTCACCTGCGGACGCACTTCGGCCACCCGCAACGGGGCGCTGCGGCCGGTCAACTCGGTGGTCAACATCAACGGGCCGCTCTGCAGGGTCACCACGTTGACCGCCGCGGGGGGCATGCCGCCCTGTCCCTGGGGGGCGCCCCCCTTGTCACCACAACCTGCCAGCAAGCCTGTAGCCAGCAAGGCAAGACCAACTGAACGAGCAAGAATATGTTTATGCATGAAACACCTGAGCCTTTGCCAGTCAATGAACAATCAGGGCCGCATGGGCCCTGTTGGTAAATAGTCGAAAGATGAGGCAATATACATACATTCATAAATGTATGTAAGTGACTTTTTGCTTGCATGAGGCACAAATTTCGATGGCCAGACGAACCAAAGAAGAGGCGCAGCAAACCCGCTGCCACATCATGAGCACGGCGCTGGATCTGTTCTGCTCTCAGGGCCTGGCCAAGACCAGCCTGACCGACATCGCCAGGGCGGCAGACCTGACCCGCGGGGCCATCTATTGGCACTTCAAGAACAAGGATGAACTCTTCATTTCGCTCTGGCAGGAGCTCTGCAGCCCCCTCGCCCACCAGCTCGATGCCTGCCTCAATCCAGATGAGCCGGATCCGCTCGGGCAATTGCGCCTCTTCTTCGAAGGGGTGCTCCACAGCTTCATTCACAATCCGGCCCAACGGCAGATGTTCACCATCCTGTTCAATCTCGAATCGCTGGAGGGGGAGGCCATCTCACTGCGCGAGCATATCCGCAGCCAGTCCGCCAACTTCTTCCGGGATCTGGAGACCACCCTGGCCAACGCGGTACGCCGGGGGCAGCTGCCTGCCAACCTCAACCTGCAGCGTGCAGCCACGCTGCTCCACTGTACCCTGGATGGCTACATCATAAACTGGCTCCACTTTCCGGAGCGGATCGACCTGCAGAGCGAATCAACCTTCCTGATAGAGAGCATGTTTACCATGCTGGCCCACCCCCACGGACCTGCCTGCGGCCGCTAACAGGCTCCGGCAACGTCCTCACATCCAAATCGGGGACTGACCGCGCGTTTTGGCAGTCAGGCCCCGATTTGTTACCCTGTGCGCCCCCTGCTTGAGGTAACCCCTGTGCCACACTCTGACGCCATCCCCGCTTCCCGGCCATTTAACGACCAGCACGCCCACGTTCGAGCTGCCTTTGTGGCGCACCTCAAACCCGGCGCTCACCTGCTCAATGGTCAGTGCGGTATGGGGGAGGATCTGTGCTGGCTGCGTGCAGAAGGGTATGTGGTCACCGCCTGTGAAGCGGTACTGGCTGACGCCAAAGTAGCCTCACAGCAATCCGGGCAAGCTGTGCGGGTCTGCCCGCTGGCGAAGATGCACTCGGTGCTCCCTTACGATGGCATCTGGCTGAGCCGCCCGCTTGATAGCCACGTGGCCGCCCTTGTTCCCCAGTTGCAACAGCTGGCGACCCTGCTCAAAGCGGGCGCTCCGATTTGCTTCCCCCTGCCGCCAAGCGGCAAAATAAGTCACGCTCAGCTACAGCAACTGGTCACCACATCCGGGATAGCGCTGCAACTGGCGCCGATGGAAACCGCCTCGACCAACACGCCATCATGCACAAGTCAACACGCCAACCAGTACGTCATGTTGCTGCGCGGCGATCATCAGGCCACCTAACGGGCTAATTCATCACGGATTTTCCCATTCAATGCCAAGCCGGCTGCTAGTCGGCGATCTTGGCTATCGACAATATTTAACTCGGCATTAACGCATAAAAGGCAGACATAACACGGCTTACGTGTTAAAAAGCTCGATTAATATCAAAATTTAATAACAAAACAGACAATACAACCAACTCCGGATTTCCTTATGAAACTTGTCCTGAAACTCATTGCTGGCATCCTTGCCGGTCTCTTGCTCGGTCTCTACGCCCCTGAGTGGGTGGCGCGCGTGCTGTTTACGGCCAAGACAGTGATAGGTCAGCTGATCACCTTCACGATTCCGCTCATCATTCTGTTCTTCATCATGAGCGGCATCGCCAGCCTGCCGAAAAACTCCGGCAAGCTGCTGGGCAAAACCGTGGCCCTCTCCTACTGCTCTACCATTCTGGCGGGGCTGTTCGCCTTTACCGTGGCGAGCCACCTGATCCCGCAGTTCACCACCGCCGCCGAGCCCACCACGGCCACAGCCATCAAGCTCGCCTCCTATGTCAATCTCGAGATCCCGCCGCTGTTTGGCGTGATGTCGGCACTGGCTGCCGCCTTCGTGTTCGGCATCGGCATCAGCGCCACCCAGGCCACCGATCTGCGCCGTGTCGCCGATCAGGGCCGTGACATCATCGACCGCCTGCTGGCCAAGGTGATCATCCCGCTGCTGCCGTTCTATATCGCGGGTGTCTTTGTCGAGATGACGGTAGAAGGCACCGTATTCGCCACCCTGAAAACCTTCGGCGTGGTGCTGGTGATGGCGATCCTGATGCACTGGATCTGGCTCTCCGTACTGTTTATCGGCACAGGTCTGGCTCTTGGCCGCTCACCGGCCCAGCTCATCAAGAACATGCTGCCCGCCTACTTCACCGCACTGGGGACCATGTCGAGCGCCGCCACCATTCCGGTCGCCCTGCAATCGAGCAAGAACAACGGGGTGAGCGACAGCATCGCCAACTTCACCGTACCGCTGTGCGCCACCATTCACCTGTGTGGCTCCACCATTACCCTAGTGACCTGCGCCACCGCGGTGATGTTCCTCTCCGAGCATCTGGCCATTCCGGGCATCGAGACCATGCTCCCCTTCATCATGATGCTGGGGGTGATCATGATCGCCGCCCCGGGCGCACCGGGTGGTGGCGTGATGTCGGCGCTGGGCCTGCTCACCTCCATGCTCGGTTTCGGTGAAGCCTCCATCGCCCTGATGATCGCCCTCTACCTGGCCCAGGACAGCTTCGGCACCGCCTGCAACGTCACCGGTGACGGCGTGATTGCCCTGTGGGCGGATCGCTTCGCCAACGGTAGCGAGAGCGCAGCCCCCGTGGCCGAGGCCGAACAGGCGTAAGCTCGCCGGATAGCCCGACCATCCTCTGCAAAACCGCAGGCCCGAACCATGTTCGGGCCTGATTCGTTTCAGCCACCTTCCCTGCTTTTGTTAGTATTCCTCCTCCCCCTCTTTACCCCCCTCTGCCGTAAACAGCACTGGCGCTACCCTCTGCATCAGACAAAATTATTGGCATATGCCACATATGAGCGTATAAATGGCTTATGCCAATTAGGAGCCACCATGCCAAGACCCAAGATTGCCCGCCAGATCTGTGGCCGCCCCGCCAACAGCTGCTTCAAACCCAACGGCCGCCCCATGCATCAGCTGGAACAGGTCACGCTGGCCCCTGACGAGTTCGAGGCACTGCGCCTCGTCGACCTTCAAGGAATGCAGCAGCAGGAGGCCGCCCTGGTGATGGGGGTCTCCCGCCAGACCCTGGCCAATATCCTGAAAAAAGGGCGCTACAAGGTGGTGGAGTGTCTGAGTCTGGGCAAGGCATTGATGATGCAACCCGCCGAGCCCGACCACCCAACCAGTGGAGAAGAGCCGACATGAATGCTGTCACAACCATGACCACCACCCTCTGCAACAGCGCCCTGATGCTGAGTCAGGGGTTGCTGGCTGGCCACTTTACCCGTGCCGAGCAGCTGCAAATTCTTAACCCCGAAGGGAACGTTATCGCCACCCTGGCTAACCCGGCCGCCGCCGAAGGCTGCCACGGCAAGCAAGCGCTGCTCGACGCCCTCGCCCATCATCAGGTGGGTCAGGTGGTGGTGCGCAATATCGGCGAGCGGATGCTGAGTCGCCTGCTGGCGGCCAATATCCGGGTACTGCAGTGCCGCTCTGCCCGCCTGCCGCTGCCAGCGCTGCTGGCCCCCGCCAATCTGCAACCTCTCACCGAGGCCAGTCAGGGCCGCCCATCTCGTCGTCATCAGAGCAAGGCGACTATCCGTGCCATCCAGCCCGTCGGCGCAGGCCACAGCCATGCGAATTGTCACGGTGGTTGCAACAGTGGCTCCAATCACTGTTGCGCCAGTAGTGGCAATCAGGCAGAGAGCTCACGACAAGGCCATACTTGTTGCCACGGCAGTGAAGGAGCCAACCAGCAGGGCGGTTGCTGCCATCATCACTGATGTCATCACAGTGCATGTCATCACCATCAAGGAGAAGAGATCATGTCCATCTGGTTGTTGAGCATGCTTGCCTCGTTCGTACTGATCCTGGCCATGGGCACCATCATCTGGTGGCGCCAATATCAGCTTGCCCAGAAGCGGGAAGATAAAGAGGTGCGCCCCTGTGGCTGCTCCAGCGCCTGCGCGGATCACCTCTATCAAATCAGCGAGCCGACGCCCAAAAAGTAACCTGAGCGCAAACGCCATAGCCGCAGATAGAAGGTCGGCAAAAATTAAGGGCGCGTGGAATCGAGAGGCGCATAAAAGAGAGGGGGCACCTGCTGGTGCCCCCTCTCTTGTTACGCTTTTCATTCATGCTTGTTCCGCCACTTTGCCCTTACGCTCATCACACACGCTCAACCCGGCTCTGCGCCGCTGGCCGGCACACTCGCAGAGCAGGCTGGATCCTGATACTGCTGATAGATGGCATAAAACTCGGCCTTGTTGCGCAGGGCCGCGGCGACACAAGCGGGATCGAACTGGCTGCCGGCATGCTCCTCCAGATAGGCAAAGGCCGTCTCGAACGGCCAGGGCTGCTTGTAGGGGCGCTCGCTGGTCAGGGCATCAAACACATCGGCCACCGCCACGATGCGCGCCGCCAGCGGGATCGCCTCCCCCGCCAGCCCCAGCGGATAGCCGGTGCCGTCAAAGCGTTCGTGATGGCTGGCGATGATATTGGTCAGCATATCGGTGTGATGAATGCCATCGAGACCAAACTCGTTGATCATCAGGCTGATCATCTCCCGTCCCTTGCCGGGGTGGATCTTCATGATCTCGAACTCTTCCGGGGTCAGCTTGCCCGGCTTGAGCAAAATGGCATCCGGCACCGCGATCTTGCCGATGTCGTGCAGCTCGGAGAAGAGGTAGACAAACTCCACCTCCTCGTCGCTCAGCCCGCAAGTCGGGGCCAGCGTCTTGGCGATCAGTCGGGAGTAGGCCGACATCCGATGCAGATGGTTGGCGGTCTCCTCATCCCGATAGTGACTGAACTCCCGTGCCGTGGTCAGCGCGCCGCCGAGGGTCTGAATAGAGAAGAACTCCACCGCAATGATGGCGGACAACATCTGGGCATAGGCCGACAGCTCGCTTTGGATCGACTCATCGAAGTATCCCGGCTCCATGGCATCGCAAAACAGAAAACCAAACAGCTTGCTGTTGAACAACAGCGGCTCGGTATAGCTGGAGGCATAGCCCGCCTCCAGCAGCTTGCGGCTGTGTTCCGACGCGGAACCACGCAGGGCATCGAGATTGCCAAGCACCCGGGGGTGCTTGTGCTCCGCCAGATAGCGCAAGGAGGGAACATCGCTCAGCTTCACCTCATACTGCACCAGCGGCGAGGGCCCCTCGGTGCTGTGGGCGAAGGTCTTGAGCTGATCGGTATGGGGATCGTAAATCGCAATGGCCACCCGACTCAGCTTGTCAAAACGCTCGCGTAGCGTAGCGTGCAGATTCTGCATTCTTTCGCCAAATGAACTTTCCATTGCCTTCTCCACCGGATCACCATGATGGGAGTATAGGGGCACCCGTGACAGGGTTCCCAGCCACAGACCGCGAAATTGACTAATAAGTCAGCAATGCATATTGCCAGCCACAAACCTGTGCAGCAGGGACTGCGCGCCAGTCAGGGCTCCACCATCAGCCGCTATTCGCACGGCCCAATCCTGCCCACTCGGAGATATTGTTAGGTTCTGCCATGCTGGCTGTATAGTTTTTGGTTAACCATTCCGGTAAAATCCGCGCCCTTAAAGAAGAGCCACCTAAGAGTGATTGAGCGATGTCCAACACAAAACAGGCCCCCAAAGTAGGATTCGTCTCCTTGGGTTGCCCCAAAAACCTGGTCGATTCAGAACGCATCCTGACCCAGCTGCGTACCGAAGGGTACGATGTGGTGCCCAGCTATGACGATGCCGAGCTGGTCGTCGTCAACACCTGCGGCTTTATCGACAGCGCGGTGCAAGAGTCGCTGGAAGCGATCGGCGAAGCGCTGGCCGAGAACGGCAAGGTGATCGTCACCGGCTGCCTTGGCGCCAAAGAGAATCAGATCCGCGAGATCCACCCCAAGGTGCTCGAGATCACCGGCCCCCACGCCTATGAAGAGGTGCTGGGTCACGTCCACAAATATGTGGAGAAGCCGCAGCACAACCCCTTCACCAGTCTGGTTCCGGCCCACGGCGTCAAGCTGACCCCGCGCCACTACGCCTATCTGAAGATTTCCGAAGGCTGCAACCACCGCTGCACCTTCTGCATCATCCCCTCCATGCGCGGGGATTTGGTGAGCCGCCCCATCGGCGACGTGCTGGCCGAAGCCAAGCGTCTGAAAGAGGCCGGCGTGAAGGAGCTGCTGGTGATCTCCCAGGACACCTCCGCCTACGGCGTCGATGTGAAGCACCGCACCGGTTTCTACGACGGCATGCCGGTCAAGACCAGCATGGTCGCCCTGTGCGAAGAGCTGGCCAAGCTCGATATCTGGGTGCGACTGCACTACGTCTACCCCTACCCGCACGTGGATGACGTCATCCCGCTGATGCGTGATGGCAAGATCCTGCCCTACCTCGACATCCCGCTGCAGCACGCCAGCCCGCGCATCCTCAAACTGATGAAGCGCCCGGGTTCGGTCGAGCGCACCCTGGAGCGGATCCAGAAGTGGCGCGAAATCTGCCCGCAGATCACCCTGCGCTCCACCTTTATCGTTGGCTTCCCGGGCGAGACCGAGGAAGATTTCCAGATGCTGCTGGACTTTATCGACAAGGCGGAGCTGGATCGGGTCGGCTGCTTCAAATACAGCCCGGTCGAAGGGGCGCTGGCCAACGAGCTGCCGGACCCGGTGCCGGAAGAGATTCAGGAAGAGCGCTTCCAGCGCTTTATGGAGCTGCAACAGCAGGTCTCCATCCGCAAGCTGGCCCGCAAAGTGGGCCAGGAGATGACCGTTATCATCGACGAAGTGGACGAAGAGGGTGCCACTGGCCGCTCCTTCGCCGATGCGCCGGAGATCGACGGTCTGGTCTACCTCAACGGCGAAACCGGCCTCAAGCCGGGCGACATGGTCAAGGTGCGGATCGACGAATCCGACGAATATGATCTGTGGGCCAGCCTGATTGGCTAATCGTTGCTGACCACCGCTCAATGAAAAAGCGCCTTCGGGCGCTTTTTTATGCTTCCAAATTGTACTTCTACACCTGTAAGCCCCACTTTGCGGTACAAAACTGGCATATCCGTATGCAAGGGTGTGTAATAGTCGTTTGTGTTTGGCGACGACTCGAAACCCCATGCAACTCAAACCCCTTCTCAAGGGGCGCTTTCAGCCCCACTGGCAGGCCAGCCACGATCTCATTGAACAGGTGGTCATCTCCTGCATCACGGAGCGGCGCCTGATCCCCGAGGGGGAGCCCCTGATGCGTCAGGGGGAGCTATTGCGGGATCTGGTGCTGGTGCCCAGTGGCCGCATCGCCATGGGCCACACCGCCATGAATGGCCGCCGCTTTCAGCTCGGCACCCTTGAGTGCGACAACCAGCTGTTTGGCGAGATGGAGTTCTTCACCGGCTACCGCTGCCAGCTCGACATCATCGCCGAGGAGCCGCTGGAAGTGGCCCGCATCGACGGCGAGCAGCTGGAGCAGGCGCTGGTCGCCCACCCCAAGGTGGCGCTCTTCTTTGCCACCGCCATTGCCATCGACTATCAGGACACGGTAGATATCTTCACCTGCCGCATGCTCTACCCCATCAGCTACAACATCGCCCTCGACCTCTATCACAGCCACTGCCACGACAACCCGGTGAGCGGCTTTCGCAAGGGGTATCAGGAGGCGGAACGCTTCGGCACGACCGACCGGGTCTACCGGCGAGCGGTGAAGGAGCTGATGGATAAAGGATTGGTGGAGCGCGGTGAGGAGGGGTTGCAGATCCGCGATCTGGCAGGGCTCAAGGCCTTTCTGGAGCAGCCATAAGTCGCAGGCATCAGTTGCCGCCTGAACAGCAACAAGTGGAACAGCAACAAAAAAGAGGGGCGGTCGATACCGCCCCTCTTGCTGTTTACTCCCCCGCTCAGGCCAGACAAGGCTGAGGGCGTGCCATACGCAGCGACGCCACCAGCATGGCGAGGATCACGCCGTAGATAAGCGGGATGGCGTACATCACCGCCTGCAAGCCGATCACCTGCTCGAACAGGGCGCTGATGGCCGGGCTGAACATGGCCCCCGCGCTGCCGCTGATGAGGATGTAGGAGACGTTCTTGCTCGATGCCTGCCGCACAAACGACACCCCGTAGGCGATAAAGGCGTTGTAGAGCGCGGCGCAAACAAAGCCGTAACCGTAGGTGAGGTATGGCAACTGGCTCAGGTTGTCGGTGGTGACGATCAGTGCCGTCATCCCCATCGCCAGCGTGATGATCACCAACAGGAAGGTGCGGATCGCAACGCGGGTCACGATGGCGGTCGAGACCAGCGCGCCGAGCAGGGCCGCCGTCCAGTACTGGGTGATGATGTTGCCCGCCTCCTCGAAGGGGATACCGAACTTGTTCTTCACGAACATGGGCGCCCAGGTGAGGAAGGTGTAGAGCGCCAGCATGCCGAGAAAGAGCCCCAGCCCGCCGCTGATGATGCCGAGGTTCCACTCCGAGTGCTCGTTGCCGGCGCTCTCGCCGCCCGCCTCGCAGCTGCGGAAGTTGGTCAGCACCGCCACCAGCATGGTCACCAGCGCCACCACACCCACCGCCAGATAGCTCCAGCTCCACGCCATGGCGTGAGTCAGGGTGTAGGTAGTGATAAGCGGGAAGACCACCCCGGCCACGTTGAAGGTGGCATCCTGCACCACCAGCATGGTGCTCTGCATCCGCGCCTGCCAGACGCTCACCACCAGGGTCCCAGCAATGCAGAGCCCCACCCCGCCGCACAGGCCAATCACCGTCATGGCCGCCATCACCACATAGAGCGAGCCGGTCAGATGGAGCGAGGCCGCCGCCAGCGCGATCAAGCCGTAGCAGATCAGCGTCATCCGCTTGAGCCCCACCTTCTCGATGAGGAAGAAGGCGGCAATGGTGCCCGCCAGCGCCCCGCCGTTGAGCAGGGAGAAGATGGAGGCCACCTGATTGACGTCGGCGCCGAACTTGGCGGCGATGGGGTCGATCAGCATGCCGAACTGGGTCGCAAAACCGGCCATCACGAAGTTGGCCAGGAAGCTGATGGCAGTGAGGGAGAGCTTATTGTTCATATTGGATCTCTCTTGGGGTCAGGGTGCGTGCAGGGTTGAGCGGGCTGAGGCGCTTACAGCGCGGTGTGCAGCGCCAGCTCGATCATCTGGTTGAAGGAGAGCTGCCGCTCTTCGGCCGTGGTCTCTTCACCGGTCAGGCAGTGGTCGGAGACCGTCAGGATGGCGAGCGCCTCGATCCCCTGCTGATGGGCCAGCCCGTAGAGACCGGCCACCTCCATGTCAATGCCGAGCACGCCGAACTTTTCCAGCGCAGGAATGAGGTTTTCGTCCGGATCGTAATAGAGATCGCCGGTGAAGATATTGCCCACCTTGACCGGAATCGCCTTCTCCTGCGCCTTGGTAAACGCCTTGTGCAGCAGGGCGAAGTCGGCCGAGGTGGCCATCTGGTAACCGGCGCTGCGCTTGGCGTTGGTCGGGGAGTCGGTGCCCGCCGCCTGCGCCAGAATGACGTCACGCATCTGCACGTGGCGCTGGGTCGCCCCCAGACTGCCGATGCGGATGATCCGCTTGACCCCGAAGTCGTTCACCAGCTCGTGGGCGTAGAGCACCATGGAGGGGATCCCCATGCCGTGGCCCATCACCGAGATGCGCTGGCCGTTGTAGTAGCCGGTGTAGCCCAGCATATTGCGCACATTGGTCACCTCGCGCGCATCGGTCAGAAAGGTCTCGGCGATATAGCGGGCCCGCAGCGGGTCCCCCGGCATGATGACGGTCTCGGCGAAATCGCCCGGGTTGGCATTGATATGAGCGGTCATTATTGTTGTGCTCCAGTTTGACTCGTGTGGATGAGGGCATCCTAGCCCCCGCCCCCTCGCCCCTTGCAGGACAAAAGTCCTGTTGTCCCGATCGAGATCCCAGTTCCGGTAACTTGTTGTCTGCTACATCGCATACCGCATGCTTTTCGACGTTGCTTGCCAAGGCTTGCCCATCACAGCCACCCGCCATTCCCGACCTACCGGTGTAAAAAAGCGGGAGGGCAACGCCCCTCCCGCTCGATAGACCCTGCGAATGACGATACAGGCCGACGGCATTGTTCACTCTGCCGGTTGACACGCAATGCCAGCCATGGGCTGGCTAGCTCAAATCATGCAGTGCCTTGCCAAGGGGCTGCGTGAGGCGCAGATCCGAAAAACGCACCGCCAACCCCTGTCGCTCGGGGGTGCAGCACATCACTCCGATAAAGCAGCGCTCGCCTGGCGGGAACGGAGCGAGCCGCAGCAGTGGCCACACCTCGCCATCGGTGGAGTATTGCAGACGCAGACAATCGGCCAGCCGGGTCAGGCGCAGCCAGAAACGGCGCGGATTGCCGCTGAAAATACCGGTGGCCCAGTCAGATCGCAGATTGGTGAGCACGCTGCCGATCATCGGCTGGGCATCGTTGTACTCTATCCCCGCTTTGAGCCAGTGCGCCTCGTCTTGCAGCAACATCAGCCCTGCCTGATCGTAGAGGGTGGTGAACTCCCCTTCGACACAGACCTGAAAGGTAAATTCCCCCTCGACCTCACAGCCATAGAGATGCCCACTGTGGCGCTCGAAACCATACCAGGTGCTGCGCCAAAAATCGGTCTGTTTGTCCGTTACCACCAGCAAGCCGTCGCTTGTTTTGTGCCATTCGGCCGGTTCATTGAGCCAGCACCATTCAAGCCCTTCCCTCATCCTCTTTTGCTCCTGTTCTCGCCATGTTTCCCGTTGTCACCGGCCCATAACACTCGGGCGCGCTCATATTATCGCTGGCCATTCGGCCACGAGCCCCAGCTGCGAGCGGCCAACCAAAGGGACTCCATTGTGTCGCCATCATGACTGGCGAGCAAGCCGTTGGGGCCAACCTTGCAACCGATAGGCGATCGGGCAAGTAAAAGGGGGCCCCTATTGCACGACGATAAGACATCTCGATATGGGCTCGAGTCGACTAACAGGTGGTCGATAGAGGGGACGCTTCAAGCCCGCCAACATCAGATGGCATATCAGGCATCACACGAAACGAAAAAGCCCAAGCAATTTAATTGCTTGGGCTTGGTATGTGGCGGAGAGACAGGGATTCGAACCCTGGGTGGCATTGCTGCCACAATTGATTTCGAGTCAATCCCGTTCGGCCACTCCGGCATCTCTCCGTGGGGAGAGAGTTTTACCCAAGCAGGGCCGAGGATGCAACATAAATTTCTTATATATCAAATGGCTGAATCAGCTATCTGAGAGCAGGCTCACAATGCTTCACGCACGGCCTGCGTTGCGAGGCCACTCTTGTATGGCTCTGTATCCACCCGCTCGCACACCCGGCCATTATCCACGTCGTGATATTCCCCCATTGCCATGAGGCGCCTCTTTTTCCTGCTTGGCACTCAAATTTATGGGTGATGCCGATTTTGGCTGGTTTCCTATGTATCCCCAAATCATTGCGGGTGCGCGGCAAGCTGGTAATCATGGGCTGATTGAGGAACAATCGCGCCATCCTGGCGGCTGTGTTGATGATGTTCCGCCCCGATTGAACTGATGGATCTCCTTATGCGATTGCCGAAACTCATACCCCTCTCCATAACGCCCGCCCTTTCCCTGCTGCTGGCAGCGATCCTGCTCTGCGCCACGCCGGCAGAGGCCAAACGCTACCCGCTGCCACCTGCCGGGAGTCGCCTAATCGGTGAGCTGGAGGATTACATCATCCAGCAGAATGAACATCTGGAGCTGGTTGGCAAAAATACACAAATTGGATTTTTGGCGCTGCTTGAAGCAAATCCGGGTGTAGACCCCTATTTACCCAAGCCGGGCACCCGCTTGACGCTGCCCACCCAGATGCTGCTGCCTGATGTGCCTCGCGAGGGGATCGTCATCAATCTGCCCGAACTGCGCCTCTACTACTTCCCCAAAGGGAAGAACGAGGTCATCGTGCTGCCCATCGGGATTGGCGATATCGGCCGCGAAACACCCGAGATGACCACCACCGTCATCGAGAAGAATCCCAACCCGACCTGGGTTCCCGGCCCCATGGTGCGCAAATCCTGGCTGGAGCAAAAAGGGATCACCCTGCCCGCCGTGGTGCCCCCCGGCCCGGAGAATCCCCTCGGCAAGTTCGCCATGCGCCTTGGCTATGGCAAGCGCGACTACCTGATCCACGGCACCAACAAGGATTTTGGCGTTGGCCTGCGGGTAAGTGCAGGCTGCATCCGGCTGCGACCTGACGATATTGAGGCCCTGTTCAAGATTGTGCCGATCGGCACGCCGGTGCGGGTCATCAATCAACCGGTCAAGGTCGCCATCGAACCGGATGGTAGGCGCTGGCTGGAGGTGCACTCCCCGCTCTCCCGCACCGAAGAGGAGCTTGAAAATGGCGCCCCGCTGGTGCTATCTCCGGCCATAGAGAGCTTTATCAGTGCACCTGACGTGATGCAGGATGAGGTGACGGCGGCGCTGGAGAGCAAAAATGGCCTGCCCCGCCCCATCAGCAGCCAACTTGTCAGTGGTTAAGTCACCAGCGCCCGAGTCGCACCGGAGTCACCTTACCTCATGAAATTCCTGCCCCTCCTGCTCCTGTTGGTCTGTCACTCCTTGTGGGCCAAGGACATTCTCTGGATGAACAATGGCGATCGTCTGACCGGCAACATCGAGGAGGTGACCGAACAGTCGGTGCGCATCGCCCTTCCCTACAGCGGCGCAGTCACCGTCCAGCGAGAGGCCATCAAACGCTGGCGTATCGATAAAGAGGACAAACCCAAGGCGACGGCAAAGGGTGGGCTCAAGCTGTTCGAGGATGACCAGGATGAACGCAACGCCTGGCTCTGGACCGGCAGCGGCGATCTCAATGTCAAACTCAAACAGAATGACAAGCAGACCAACAACGTCAACCTCAAGTGGAAAAGCGAGCTGGCCAATCTGGACTGGCGTTACAGCTTCTCCGGTGAATACACCTATGAGACCGCTGACAACGTCACCGACAGCCATGATTATCAGCTCAACCCTACGCTGGACTACTTCTTCAACCAGCAGTGGTTCTTGCGTACCTCACTCGATGCCGAATATGACATGCTGGATAAAGATCGCTATCTCTACATGGACTATGGCTCGGGGCCTGGCTATCGCTTTTGGAACGACAAGCGCCGCCGACTGGAGCTGATGGCCCAAGGGGGGCTAAGTCGGCTCTACTTCCGTGAAGATAGCAAGATCACCGGCGTTTTTCTGGGTGAACGGGTCATAGACTACCCCTTCGCTGGCCTGAACTGGGATTATCGCCAACCTTTCTCCCTCTGGCAGGAGAAAATGGAACTGTTCAGCCAGGGGCGCTATCTGAAATATCTGGCACAACCCTCCCCCTATGTCACCCGTAATCAGGACCTGAAAGGCAGCATAGGGTTGCGCTACTACTTCAATGACCATCTGCGTCTCTCCTGGTCGAGTGAGCTGAATTGGGAAGATGCTGACATCCTTGTCGACACAGGCAGCCCGGAACCCCGCGAGAGCGAATTAAGACACCTGCTCAGCCTTGGCGTCAGTTTCTAGCCCCGGATCCCCAACACGCAAAGAGGAGCCAATTCGGCTCCTCTTTGCTTTAGGCAGACAGGCTCGCTAGATCAGCCCCCAGGCGGCAATCTGGTAGATCCATACCATCGCCAGCAGGGTGCCGACCAACCCCATGATGACGCCGATGCGCACCATCTGGTGACTCTCCACCAGACCGGTGGCGTGGGCCAGCGCATTGGGCGGGGTACTGATGGGCAGCGACATCCCGAGCGAAACCGAAATGGTGACCGCCAGGATCAAGGTGTGGCTGCCGCCCCACTCGGCCAGCTCCGGCATGCTGACCGCCAGTGCCGCCACCAGTGGCAGCAACAGATTGGCGGTTGCGGTGTTGGACATGAAGTTGGCCATCACCACTGCCAGCAGACAGGCACCAATCAGCACCGCCAGCGTGGAGTATTCGTGGAACGGAATGTGGGTGATGAGCCGCTCGGCCAACCCGGAGTCCTCCAGCGCCAGCCCCAGCGCGATACCACCCGAGACCAGCCAGAGCACATCGAGGGAGATCTTGTGCAGATCGTCCTTGGTGATGATGCCGGTGGTCAGGAACACTGCCACCGGGATCATGGCGACCACGTAGGAGCTCATGCCGTGCAGATCCCCCAGCAGCCAGAGTACTATGGTGGTGATAAAGGTGAGGTAGACCACCCAGGCGCGGGGGGTCTGCATAAAGCGCCCCTCAATCTTGAGATCCATCCGCTTGAGGGAACTCGGGAAGAAGCGCCCCAGCAGGAACCAGCCAAGCAGCAACAGCAACACCACAAAGGGCACCGCAAATCCCATCCACTGACCGAACGAGATGGCATGCTCGCCGGTCAGGTATTTGAGGGCCACTGCGTTGGGCGGAGTACCGATGGGAGTGCCGATCCCGCCGAGGTTGGCCGCCAGCGGAATGGCCAGCACAAAGCCGACTTTGGCCGGGTCCTTGTCGGGAAATGCCGCCAGCACAGGGGTAAGGATGGCCAGCATCATGGCGGTGGTGGCGGTATTGCTCATAAACATGGAGAAGGTGGCGGTGATCAACATCAGCCCCAGCATGACGATCCGGGGATCCTGACCAAACGGGCGCAGCAACACCCGCGCCAGATTGACGTCCAGATGGTATTTGGTCGCCGCAATGGCGAGGAAAAAACCGCCGAGAAACAGCATGATGACCGGCGAGGCAAAGGTCGCCATCACCTCGGTGGACTTGAGCAGCTCACCAAACCCCGGTTCGGCCTTGTCGGCAGTCATGAACCAGAGCCCCTTGTCGGAGAGCAGCAGCAGCTCCAGCACGATGATCAGCACCGAGGTAGCAAAGATAGGGATGGGCTCCAGGATCCAGCAGAGGGCGGCCAGCACGAAAATGGCCACGACCCGCTGCTCGATGACGGTGATCCCCTCCAGCGGGATCCAGTGGGTCGGGATCAGCAGGATGGTGAGGCTCAGCAGCAGTGGCAGAATAATCTTGTTATTGATGGGCACTATTGTCTCCAGGATCGGGAGTAAGAAGCCAATAGTGGCATAACATGCTATCGCCTCACGCGGCCAACTCGCCAAAATGAGAGCTGGCTAACTGCAGGGCGCACAGTTTTGTGAGTCATATCAAGCTGGGGTCGGCGCGCTATGGCTGACGCCTCAACCCTTGCAACAAACAGGCAAAAAAACGCGCCCGCTGTTCGTTGCACACGACAGCGGGCCCGTTTCACCATTCATGCCGATGAGGGGCTCAGAAGTAGATGCGGGTCACCGACTCGATGACGCAACCCGGGCGGCGGACCCCTTCGATCTCCACCTTGATCTCTTTGAGCAGCTCCAGCCCACCCTTGATGGGGGTGACCCGGGCCAGCTTGGTTCGGGCGCGGATGTTGCTGTCCACCTTGATGGGGTACGGGAAACGTACCTGATCCAGCCCGAAGTTCACCACCATGCGGGCGGTCGGGAACTCGGGGGTGGCCTCATCGACCGAGCCGGTCAACTGCGGCAGCAGCGCCAGGGTCAGGAAGCCGTGGGCGATGGTGGTCTTGAAGGGCGACTCGGCGGCCGCGCGCTCCGGATCGGTGTGGATCCACTGATGATCCCCAGTCACTGCAGCAAACTGATCGATCATCTGCTGGCTGACGTGCAGCCACTCGCCGACATGGGTCTCTTCACCAATGCGGGCCTGCAGGGCAGCATAAAGCTCGGCCGCCTCGGCCCCCAGCTCAACTGCGGGTTCCTGAGCCACGGCAGGCTGACCGTTGGCTACTTGTGCCACGGTTGCTGCATCCTGTTGCTGCTCGCTCTGGGACTCGGCTTGCAAGTCCAGCACACGACCCAGCAAAGGGTGAAGATGTGCCTTTTGCTGAAACTCACGCCAGTAGTCGCGGATCGCCGGAGAGAGCCAATCCTTGAGCTCAAAGGGGTGCTGCGCCAGAATTTCGCGCTTGCGCTTCAGAAAATCGACAACTTTCATCTACCGATCCCTATTTGATTCAATGCCTGTAAAGAGGTCTAACCAGTCCTATTTTATTAAAGTTTCAGCTGTAAGTGCAAAAAAATCTCGGCGTACACCTGTACCAAGGCGGAAGTAACTACTTACACCATGTAAACCAGCACGATCTACCAATGAGGAAATCGATTGCCAAAGATGCCGCCAGCAGGGGAAATTCGCGGGGCTCATCATGAAAAAAGGCCCTCATCGGGCCTTGTGGTGGGGACTCAGCGCGCGCTCGACCAGCCGCTACGCAATCCCTCCTCATCCAGAAAGGACCAGGCGAGGATCCGGCTCACCTTGTTGCCCTGCGCCATGTCGATCACCCGTACCTGACGCGCCCCCACCCGGCTCAACGCCTTTTTCGCCCCCGGCAGGTTCTCTTTTTTCGACACCAGCGAGCTGAACCAGAGGCACTGAGTAGCAAACTCCTTGCTCTGGGCAATCATGTTGGCCAGAAACGCCGCCTCACCCCCTTCGCACCAGAGCTCGGCCTTCTGGCCGCCGAAGTTGAGCACAGGGGCGCCTGTCACCTCCTTGCCCAGATTGCGCAGCTTGCGCTCCGTTCCCCTGCTTGCCTCCTCCAGCGACGCATGGAACGGCGGATTGCATAGCGTCAGGGCGAAGCGCTCCTTCGGCCCTATGATGCCGCGAAACACATGGTTGGGGTTACCCTGCAGGCGGCACTCAATCAGGTTGCCGAGTCCGTTGCTCTTGGCCAGCAGGGTGGCAGCCTTGACCGAGACCGGATCGATATCCGATCCCACAAAACGCCAGCCATATTCGCGGCAGCCGAGCAGCGGATAGATGCAGTTTGCCCCCACCCCGATATCCAGCACCCTCACCCCCTTGCCGGTAGGGAGCTGGCCTGCGCTCTCGGCCAGCAGGTCGGCCGCCCAGTGCAGGTAGTCCACCCGTCCCGGGATGGGTGGGCAGAGGTAACCGGCAGGCAAGTCCCAGTGGGCAATCCCGTAGTGATGGGCCAGCAGGGCGCGATTGAGGGTCTTCACTGCATCGGGATTGGAAAAATCGATGGTGCGGGTGCCGTAGTCATTGATAAAGACATGAGCGGCCAATTCGGGAGTTCGCAGGCAAAGCGCCTCAAAGTCGTAACCCGTCTGATGGCGATTACGGGAGTGAAGTCCGGATTTGCGGTCGCCCGACTTGGGGCCACCGGCTGATGGGATGCGGGGTTTCATGCTGAGCCTGCCGAAGAAAACGGGCCCACACTATAGTGATTTGACTCGGGAAAGTCTAAACGAGGGCAATAAAAAACCGGGCTATCGAGCCCGGTTCAAGTGAGGTTGGAAAAACAGTCCGTACTGCGAGCCGTTTGTCCAGCCTGACTCAGATATCGATCCGGCGAGCTTGCCAGAACTTGTTGCGCCAGTATTGGCTATCCAGCTTGGAGCGCGTCACACCGGCTCGGGTCGAGGCATGGATGAATTCGCCATTGCCGACATAGATGCCAACGTGGTTGAGACGACGATTGATTTTGAAGAAGACCAGATCACCTTCGACCAGATCCTGCTTGGAAACGCGCGTCCCTTCGTGGACTTGAGAGCGGGTATCGCGGGGTAATTCGATACCGACGGCATTGCGGAACACTTCACGGGCAAAGGCGGAACAGTCGATACCGCGCTGGCTGCTACCACCCATCCGGTAAGGAACACCACGCCACTCTTTATATACAGTCAGGATTTCATTCACATCGGGTGTCTGGGAAGCTTCCGGTTCGATGACAGGTTCAACCATGGAAACTTCGATCTTGCTCGCGACCTCGGGTTGGGGTGCCGAGGCACAACCCACCATTCCGAGCGCGACCAGCAGTAGCATCAGGTGGCGCAATCCTTTATCCCCGCTAAATAGTAAATCTTGTTAAAATACGGCCCCAAAGGGCAATTTATAAGGCAACAGCACCCGACTATATCCAAGAATTCTATCGAGGCAAGTGAAAATCCCTATCAAGCTCACATTTTTGCAAGGAAATGCACGATTTTTCATAATTAATGTGATCATGCCCAAACAATATACAATCGCAAAAAGAGCCTTGGGCCTCATAGATAACTGGCTTTTATCCCTGCTTCAGCACCTTTTTAAAGTGAAAAATCATGATCGAAACCGATCTTTTTTTGTTAAAACCGGCCAGGGTATGCCAGGAACTGCTTGCTCAATTGCCTGAATGGCTGTCAACCGATGAGCTGCATATCTGGCAAGCCATGACCCATTCTGAACGGCGTCAGGAATATCTGGTGAGCCGCGCCCTGCTGCGCCAGCTATTGGCCGAGCGGCTGCAACAACCTGCAGCCACTCTGCAATTTTGCAACGGCCCCCAGGGCAAGCCCCGACTGCATGATGATGCTTGGCAGTTCAATCTGAGCCACAGTGGCAGCTGGCTGGTGTTGGCGCTTTGCCCGCAGGGGCCGCTTGGGGTGGATATCGAACTGGGCAAACGGCGGCATCACCCCCTCCCCCTGGCCCGTCGGTTTTATGCACAGAGTGAATATGAATGGCTCTGCGCGCTGCCTGCTCAAGAGCAGGAGAGTGCTTTCTATCGGCTCTGGTCACGCAAGGAGGCGGTTCTGAAAGCCCATGGTGGCGGTATAGCAGCAGGGCTCGAGAAGGTGCGCTTCATTCCGGAGCAAGGATGGCGACTCGACAACCGGTTGGATGACACCCCTTATCAGGTGCAGGATTGGCCCTTTGCCAGCGGCTGGCTCAGTCTCGCGGCGGCGGCAACCCCCGTGACCTTTTACCGGCTTGATGAGCGCTTGAATTGCCAGTCACTCAACCCCATGTTACTCAACACCCTTTCTGAAGAGTCCAACTCATGATCGTCGACATTACTCCCCAGAATTTTCATGCAGAACTTATCGATGCGTCCATGAAGAAGCCGGTCGTCATCTATTTCCATGCTCCGCAGATGCCGGAGTGTCAGGGGATGACACCACTGATCGAGTCGCTGATTGGGCCCACCAATGAGCAGGTCACTCTGGCCAAGGTGGACATGAACGATCCCCAGTTGCAACCACTGGCCAGCCAACTCGGTCTGAGAGCCCTGCCCGCACTGGTGTTGTTCCATCAGGGTCGCCCTGACGAACAGGGGATCATCGAAGGGCCGCAGGATGAAGCCACCCTGCGCCAGTATTTCGCAGCATTTGCCCCCAAAGAGGAAGAGGAACTACTGGCCAAGGGGCAGCGGGCACTGGCTGACGAGCAGCCCGGCGAGGCTTATGCTCATCTGGGTAAAGCTCATCAGATCGCTCCGGAGCGTCACGACATCAGCCTGTGGCTCATTCAGGCCGCGCTCGATCTCAATCTGCTGGATGAAGCTCAGGAACGCCTCGGTACCATCCCGATGGTAGCGCAGGATGGTCACTTCCATGCCCTGAGCTCACGGCTGGCGCTGGCCCTGCAAGCAGCAGACAGCCCGGAACTGCGTGCGCTGGAAGCCCGCCATGCAGAACAACCCGATGATTTTGGCCTGGCACAAGAACTGGCTGTGCAATACAACCAGGCTGGCCGTCAGGAAGATGCATTAGAACTGCTGCTGGCGATCCTCAAACGGGACTTGGCATTCGGCGATGCCAGAAAGACCTATCTTGATATTCTGGCGACCATGGGCAGCACACCGGCGGCGCAGAGCTATCGTCGCAAACTCTATAGTCTGCTCTACTGATCGGATAGTAACTGTCTGGTAATGATGGGGGAGTGCCGGGAGACCGGCATGACCTCATGGGTCAAGTACGAAGAAGGCGCTGTGGGTATAGTGTAGAAACGGTGAATTTTGGGCAAAAAAAAATGGCGCAAAACTGCGCCATTTTTTTCGCATGGATTACTTCTTGTAGGAAGTAGCCATGTTGTCGATGCGCTGGTTAGCACGCATAGCTTCTTGCTTGGCTTCGGCAACATCAGCAGCGATTTTGGACTGATCAGCACGAACTGCGCTAACATCTTGAGCCAGCTGGTCAACTTTGTTAGACAGATTCTGAACGGAAGTTTCCAGTTCGCTAGTGTTTGCACAACCACCCAGCAGAGCGGACAGACCAACAACACCTACCAACAACAATTTTTTCATTTTTAAAGCTCCCTTGAACTCGCCAGACGTTTAGCAAGCGGCGTGATTATGGCACAAAAAAATAATACTTTGCATAGCCCTCACCACAGATAAATGCATTAAAACCCTCATTTTTTTTTTGAGCGGACATTTTTTGTCCAGACTCGTCTAAAAAATGAGTGCCACATGGTGAGGACACGGACAAAGGTTAACCAAATTTTTGCCTTATTACAATTTCGTATGAAGCTCAGGCTGTACGTTCTGACAACAACTGACGATATTGCACCAGATCCTCGATGGTCAGCACTGGCATCCGCTGTTTGCGGCCAAATGCCACCAGGTCCGGCAGACGGGCCATCGAGCCATCTTCCTTGGTCAGTTCGCACAGCACACCGAACGGTTTGAGGCCGGCCAGCTGCATCAGATCGACCGTGGCTTCGGTGTGACCGCGGCGAGTAAGCACCCCACCGGTTCGCGCCCGCAGAGGGAAAACGTGACCCGGGCGGTGCAGATCACCGGGCTTGGCGCCGTCGGCAATGGCGGCGCGGATAGTGGTGATGCGATCAGCAGCCGAGACGCCGGTCGTGACCCCCTGCGCCGCTTCTATCGTGACAGTAAACGCGGTCTGGTAGTGGCTGGAGTTGGCCTCCACCATCATCGGTAGTTCCAGCTGGCGAACCCGCTCGTCGGGCAGGCAGAGGCAGACGATGCCGGAGCACTCGCGGATCATCAGCGCCATCTGTTCATTGGTCATGGATTCTGCTGCGAAAATGAGGTCACCCTCATTCTCCCGATCTTCATCGTCGGCCACCAGCACGCCGCCTCCGGCACGTAAAGCCGTTAGGGCAGCTTCGACGCGGGCAATGGGATCACCGAATTCACTGAGTAGAGACTGATTCATGGTAAAACTCCTAAACAAGACAAGGACCAGAATCAGGGCATGGAAAGGCAGACAGAGATGAGCATGCAGCGGCCAGCCCACTAGGGCCAACGCGGCAATGTCTGTCTTATCCTCTTTCATCCGGACTATGACCGTCGGCTCCGGCATCTCACCGGATCTGCTGACCCCAACCCGGCAATCAGCCAAGTCGGGCGCTCGCGGGCTCCCCGAGTCAATCAGGATACCGCCGGTGGGGAATTGCACCCCGCCCTGAGAATAAGCGCAGACAGCCTAAAGAAAAACGGTTGCAGATACCAGCCAAAATCCCCGCTGGCTGAAAAGTGTTTCAACATTGCGCCCAGGATCGCGCTCTTCAACCCGTTCGCCAGCGCGAAAGACAGTGACTGGCGACTGGCGAATTTCTTTATGGCGCGGATCGGTTTATGGCATAGTTCCCGAAACAAAAAACAGGGCCCGAAAAGAGAGCCTGAACAACGCTGCCGGCGCAGACAGTAGCGCCAACACCACAAACGGAAAATGACAGAGATGGAAAAGAAAATACTGCTCACGGATTGCCCGGATGCCAAAGGGCTCATCGCCAAGATCACCAACATCTGCTACAAGCATCAGCTCAACATCATCAAGAACGATGAGTTTGTGGATCACGAGAATGGCCGCTTCTTTATGCGTACCGAGCTGGAAGGGCGCTTCAACGACGAGACCCTGCTGGCCGACCTTGATGATGCCCTGCCCACCGGAGCCCAGCGCCGTCTGGTCAAGGCGGGCAAGAAGCGTATCGTTATCCTGGTGACCAAGGAGACCCACTGCCTCGGCGATATTCTAATGAAGAACTACGCGGGCGCGCTGGATATGGATATCGTCGCGGTGATCGGCAACTACGACACCCTGGCCGAGCTCACCGGTAAATTCGATATCCCGTTCCACACCGTCAGTCACGAGGGTCTGAGCCGGACAGAGCATGAGGAGCAGGTTCGTGCCATCATCGACGGCTATGAGCCTGACTATGTGATCCTGGCCAAGTACATGCGGGTGCTGACACCGAGCTTCGTCGAGGCCTACCCGCGCAAGATCCTCAACATCCACCACTCCTTCCTGCCCGCTTTCATCGGTGCCCGCCCCTACCGGCAGGCATTCGATCGCGGGGTCAAGCTGATCGGTGCCACCGCCCACTTCGTGACTGACGATCTGGATGAGGGTCCCATCGTCGAACAGGACGTGATCCACGTCGGTCACGCCTTCAGTGCGGACGACATGGCCAAGGCGGGCCGGGATGTAGAGAAATCGGTGCTGAGCCGCGCGCTGGAGCTGGTACTGAACGAGCGGGTGTTCGTCTACGGCAACAAGACGGTAGTCTTCAAGTAATCCGTCCACGTGGCACGTATGCAAACGCCAGCAACAACAACGGCTCCCGCGGGAGCCGTTGTTGTTTCTACACCATGCATCAGAGCGACAGATTGTTTACCGTCACCGCGCCCTTCTCCAGCTTCAGCTCGGAGGTCAGCGCTTGCTTGTCGGCCTTCAGATAACCCATGAGGGTCAGCTGATCGAGCATGGGGGCCAATTGCGGTACCGCCTTGCCCAGCTTGTCGCTGAGGCTGGCATGCAGCACGCCGCTGAGGGCCTGCATCCCTGTGTCGCTGTTGAACAGCTGCTCCAGCGAGGTGGAGGCCAGCTTCACGTCCCCCTTCATGGTCACCACCTCACCGTTGAGCTTGGCGCTGAGATCGGCCAGTTCAAGGGTCGCGCCACGTTTGAGCATCTTATCCAGCGCCTGCTGAATAGCGGCATCTTCAACTCCCTTGCCACCAGCGGCCTGCAGCCCCTGATACCCTTCCAGATCCAGACCGTTGAGGTTGAGCGCCAACTTGCTGTCGGTCACCGCCAGGGTGTCGGTCTCGTTCTCCAGATCCAGCTTGGCAATGCTCATCTGATAGCTGCTGGAAAGAGTCTGGGCATCATCGCCGGTAAGACGGGTCTCGGTCGTCATCCCCTTCAGGGCAACCCGAACACTGTCAGGCAGTTGTACCGTGAGGGCGGAGAGACTCATCTCGCTCTGTGGAGAGAGAAAGACGCCGCTGATCTCGGCAACATCGGCACTCCCTTTCAGGTCGGCCAGCACCAAGTCCATCTTGCTCTGCTCTTCATGAACCGTCATCCCCTGCCAGGTCATGGTGAGGTGACCACTGCCCTCCAGATTGCCGTGAAACTCGCCGTTCAGAGGCAGGAAGCTGAACTCGTCCAGCCCCTGTTTTACCTTGAACTCATTGGCCCAGAATCGGCTGCTGTTGGCTTGGGTCCAGAGGCTGGTTGCCGACTCCAGACCAAGTTGCCACTGCTCCATGCCCAGTGCGGTGAAAACTGGCGCCAGGGTGCCATTATGGGTATCAAGCTGGAAGTGGCTCTTGATATAGAGCGGCAGGATCCGGCTCTTGACCAGCAGTTGTAACTCGATGGGCTGGCTGCCTTCCAGCTCGCTGTCGATGGAGGCCAGCTCCTCGGGCGTGATCACCACCTTCAGGATGCCATCACGGGTAAAGAGGTTACTGCTGCCCGGCAGCCACTGCATGTCGATGCCGGTTTCGTCCTCCACCTTGGCGATCTGCTCCGCCATGATGTTGTCGAAACTGCTGCCCGTGTACCAGCACGCGGCCAGACCACCACCAACCAGTGCCGTACCCACGGCGAGGGCCACTATCTTTTTCATATATCCATGTGTCTCCAGGGAGTTGTCACTGCACTCTACGGGGCGGACTCGGGACTAGGCAAGTCCAATCAGAGGACGAGCCAACATTCTTGTGGCTCGTAATCACCTCACAGCAAGGGGCTGAAGAGATAGAAGATGTTCTCCATCGCTTTCTTGTACCAGGGGCGCGCCTGCCATTGGGCCAGGGTCATCGGGGTGGCTTCCGCCATATACCCCTGCACCAGCCGGGTCATCTGGGCCACGAAAGAAGGGTTGTCCACCAGCAAGGTCACCTCGAAGTTGAGCCAGAGGCTGCGCCGGTCGAGATTGACCGTGCCCACCAAAGCAAAGTCGTCATCTACCAGCACGCTCTTGGTATGGAGCAGGCCGGCATCGTAGCGATAGATCTCCACTCCCGCTTCCAGCAGCTCCTCCATAAAAGCGTTGCAGGCATAGTTGGCCATGATGGAGTCGTTACGTGCCGGCAATACCAGCTGCACCTGCACCCCACGCGCCGCAGCCGAACTGAGTGCGGCGGCCAGCGGATCGTCCGGGACAAAATAGGGGGTCGTCAGCACCAGATGGCTGCGCGCCTGGTAGATGGCCAGCAGCAGGCTCTGCTGAATACAGTCACCACCAACGAAAGGGCCTGACGGGATCAACTGGGCGCGGTAGTTGGTCTGGGGCCAGGCTTCCGGCTCATGCTGCAGACTGTCGAGCAGCCGCTCGCCGGTCTCCACCTCCCAGTCCCAGACGAAGATCGACCACATCAGCGGTACCATGGGACCTTGCACCCGGATCATGATGTCGACCCACTGGCCAACACCGGCATCCTGCTTGAAGAAACGCGGATCAACCATGTTCATGGAGCCGGTATAGCCCACCTTGTCGTCGAGCACCACCAGCTTGCGGTGCATCCGTAAATCCTGCCGCTGGAACGGGATGCGCCAGGCGCCGACCGGCAGCACCTCCACCAGCTTGACCCCCGCCTTGCGCAGCTTTTTCGGCCACCCGGAGCGGAAGAAGTGCTTGCTACCCACCGAATCGAGCAACAAACGACAATCCACGCCGCGTAGCGCGACGTCCATTAGTGCCTCGCACACCTCGTCGGCATCACCGCCGGGGTGCCAGATATAGAACTCCAGATAGCAGGAGAGGGTAGAACGGCGAATATCCTGGGCAATCTCATGCAGGATCTGGTCAGGTTGGCTGAGCAGAGTCATCCGGTTGCCTGAGAGCATGGGCATAGCCAGCCGCCCCTGGATTAGATCGTGCAATGGTTGGGCCTTCTCCCCCACCTCGCAGCAATGCTGGGGGAAAAGGCGGGCCAACTGACGGATCCAGATAGCATAAGGGCGGTACATGGCCTGTGCCCGCTCGGCACGTCGACGCCCCAACTTGATTTCACCAAACAGCAAGTAAAAGCCGACACCGGCAAACGGAATGGCGTAGATCAGCGCCAGCCAGGCCAGCGACACCCCGATGGGGCGGCGCTTCATCACCACCCGAAACGACACACCCGCGACGATAACGGTATGAAAAAGCAGTAGCAGCCAGCCCAGAAAGCGGGAGAACAGCAGGTGAAGATCATGTTCCAGACCGTTTAGCAACGGTAACTCCTTCTCATCAACAAACAGTGGTCGGCAGATCCTGCCAGTCAGGAATGGTATGCTGTAAGGCAAATCCATTCTATCAGGTTGCCCCCATGATTCTGCAATCCATGCTGCTCAGCCTGGCCATGCTAGGTCAAGGCTCATATGACATCAATGAGCAGCAGATCAATCAGTACCTGCAATCCCAAGTGCAAGTCGACAAACAGCTGGAACTACCGGGCATCATCAAGGCCCATGTGAAGCTGGAGCAGAGCGATGTCCAGATTGGCCGTCAACAACCAGACACCGCCCGAGTCTATGGCAAGGGCAAGCTCAAGATCGCCCTGCCCGACAATACCGAATATGACGCCCGCCTGCAGATGACCTATGAGGCGAGGCCCCGCTATGACAAGAGTCAGAGCGCGCTGTTTCTCGACAACATGAAACTGGTGGAGTACAAGCTGGAACCGGAGGCGGCAGAGAGAAAGTTCGGCATGATGCTCGGCATGCTGCTGCAGAGCATGGAGAAGCGTCTTGAGAGCAAACCGGTTTACCGACTGGATGACAAGGATCCGCAACAAGCCTGGCTGAAAGAGAACCTGCTGGGGCTGGAGCTGTCACCGGGTAAAATCCACCTACTGACCAGACCCCGCTAGCCCGCTCAATTCAGGAGGGGCTGGGTGGTATCCCGTACCAGCAGCTCCACCTGATAACCCTGCTGCTGCTGTTGCTCATAAAGGGAGAAGAGTGACCCGCTCAATTGGGTGAGGGATATATCGGCAAAACCGGCCTTGAGATAGAAGGGTTTCTCGAAAGGCAGTACCTGACAGACTACCGGTTTGTCCTCCAGGCCGTGACAGGCGTGCTGCAACAGCCGTGAACCCAATCCCAGCGACTGGTAGTGAGGCAACAGACGAAAGCCGCACAGATGATAAAACTCCTCCTCGTCCCGCAACCGAACTGCCCCTACCAGCCAGTGAGCATCACGTACGACAAAGACCCGCTCGGCCAGATCCGGCACATAGTGGGAAAAAGTCGTCTCGTAATAGTCCTTGATAAGGGAGAGATCGGCGTCACAGTACTCCTCGAAGATGAGTTCCATCGCCAGCATTCCTGACACAAAAATACCTTTATAATCAATTATAAAAATAGATAAAGACTAACTAGCCAGACCAGCTGACATAAGCAAGATAGCACGCATTTTGTTAACAAAAAAGCGAACATCCTAGAGCACTTCCATAAGGCGATTATGACCATTGGCTACCGGAAAGTTCCACCGTTTAGCTCCTCTCCTGGCCATACTCTGGCATCCCCCCATCCCTCGGCCAAATCCCCCTTCAACTTCACAACTCCCTGTTTGTACGCTTGTTCTGCACTCGCCATGGTGCTTTACTCAACATGATGATCCCTGGAAGGAGTGTGACGGTTGAAAGCATGGATGCTGGCAGGCCAGATGGTGTTGATCCCATTGAGCGGATGGAGCCAGACGCCCCCTCCCGCGGAGGTGGTCTTCCTGACCGTAGCCCCCTCTCCCTTACGCTCGGTCGGTCATGCTGCGCCCGCTCCACAACCCGAAACCGCTCAAACGGCGGCAACCGCCGCTGGCGGCAAGAAGCAGATCCAGGTCTATAAATCGGTGCAGCAAAACGGGGTGGTACGTTACTCCGATATGGCGCCCGAACAGGGCCATTACGAACTGCTGCTGTTCAACGACTGCTTCGCCTGCGATCCCAAATCCAGCGTCAACTGGCAGACCACAGGACTGTTTCTCTATGACTATGCCAGCACCATCAAGGCTGCCGCGAAAACCTATCAGGTTGAGCCTGCGCTGATCAGAGCCCTGATCCATGCGGAATCCGCTTTCAATCCACTGGCGGTCTCCCGCAAGGGGGCGATGGGCCTGACCCAGCTGATGCCAGCCACAGCGCGGGAGCTGGGGGTCGGCAATGCCTTGCTGGCGGAGCAGAATATTTTCGGCGGGGTGAAATACCTGGCAGGACTGCTCAAACAGTATGACGGCAACATTGCGCTGGCAACTGCGGCCTACAACGCCGGGGCTGGCGCAGTGCAAAAACATGGCGGCATTCCGCCCTATGCGGAAACGCGCGCTTATGTAGAGCGCGTCCAGTTGCTCCATCAACGCTACAAAGAGATGCTGCAGGCCAAGGGACTCTGACATTTGGCTTGGTGAGTTCTCTTATCTCACCCTTCCAGAAACAAAAAACACGCCCGCAGGCGTGTCGATACCACACTTTGTTTCGCAAATGATTACTTCTGCTCAGTCGCCACCAGGCGATAAGCCAGCGCACCCAGAATGGCACCGACAATCGGGGCAACCCAGAACAGCCATAGCTGGCTGATAGCCCAGTCACCGACAAACAGCGCAACACCGGTACTGCGGGCCGGGTTGACCGAGGTATTGGTCACCGGAATGCTGACGAGGTGGATCAGGGTCAGGCACAGACCGATGGCGATCGGCGCGAAACCGGCAGGCGCACGGCTATCAGTGGCCCCCATGATGACAAACAGGAAGAAACCGGTCATCACCATTTCGCATACCAGTGCAGCAGTCAGACTGTAACCACCCGGAGAGTGCTCACCGTAGCCGTTGGAAGCAAAACCGGCAGAGAGATCAAACCCTGCCTGACCGCTGGCAATCACGTAAAGCACGGCAGCGGCGGCAATGCCACCCAACACTTGCGCCACGATATAAGGCAGTACACCGGATGCCGGAAAACGACCACCCGCCCACAGACCGACGGTCACGGCCGGATTGAGGTGGCAACCGGAGATATGGCCGATGGCAAACGCCATGGTCAGCACGGTCAGACCGAAAGCCAGCGAGACCCCCAACAGACCAATCCCGACGTGAGGGAAGGCTGCAGCCAGCACGGCACTGCCGCACCCGCCCAATACCAGCCAGAAAGTGCCCATAAACTCAGCAGCAACAGGTTTCACATTATTTCTCCCATTTGAGATAACACCGAACAAGACCCGAGAAAGGCCCATGCTTGAACAAGCGCAGCATTATGGGAGTGTGAGTCCAGATTGCGAACCCGGCAGGCGGGGCTCACTCAATGTGACATTCGTCACAATTAGTTGATTAGATAAGGGATTTATCATTAAGACAGCTGGCTGCACATCTCATACCCAAGGGCGTCATGCGACAACTTGTGACACCGTTTAGCTCGAGTGCTCATCCCTTGAACGATATAAACGGAGGCGTGGTCAGTCTCCTGCAGGGGCAAAACGGCTGACAACCTGCCCCTGATGCTCAATCCACTCCATAAACATGGCGACGGGTCGGGCATAGACCTGACCATCCTGCTCGGATTGATAAATGACCAGCTGCTCCTGGGTTTCGGTATGCAGAGCCAAGGCAAGCACTTGATAGTAACCCCCCTTGAAGTGGCGATAGCGGCCTGGAACGGGTGCTTGCATGGGAAAACCTCGCAGAAGTGAACACCGATGAGCGAACCACATAAAGATGACACCATGAGTGCCAGTCAACTCATCGAAAAGGGGGACGAAGACGATTTTTTACACAAGCCAATCGTGCCACAGGATCCGGATATTGCAACACAGTCAGGCAGCTTTGTTAATTCGTTCCCCATGTTTCACTAGTTAACCTTGGTTAGCACCAAATATCGTGCTGAATTTAACGTTCTAGCAACCCTGTTTTAGGGCTAAAAATCAGGGAATTCTTCTAAAAAGAGGATTGTTCTAGCATTCAATTCTGTGAAGAATAGGGGAAAAGAAATTTGATACTAAAAATCGCCTTTTTCGCCAACGCGTCCCTGTGGGGAAGGAATCACTGTCACCATGTTCACAATCGACAAGTCGCACAAGCTCGACGATGTCTGCTATGACATCCGCGGCCCGGTGCATAAAGAGGCTCGCCGTCTCGAAGACGAAGGCCACCGCATTCTCAAGCTCAACATCGGCAACCCGGCCCCGTTCGGCTTTGATGCGCCGGAAGAGATCATCAAGGATGTGATCCTCAACATGCCGCTGAGCCAGGGCTACTGCGACTCCAAGGGGCTCTTCTCTGCCCGTAAAGCGGTGATGCAGTACTACCAGCAAAAAGGGATGCGCAAGGTCGATATCGACGACATCTACATCGGCAATGGCGCCAGCGAGCTGATCGTGATGGCCATGCAGGCGCTGCTCAACAATGGCGACGAGATGCTGGTGCCCTCCCCCGACTACCCGCTCTGGACCGCCGCCGTCACTCTCTCCGGTGGCCATGCGGTGCACTATCGCTGCGACGAAGGGGCTGATTGGTACCCGGATCTCGACGATATCCGCGCCCGCATCACCCCGCGCACCCGCGGCCTGGTGCTGATCAACCCCAACAACCCGACCGGTGCCGTTTACGGCAGCGAGTTCCTGCTGGAGGTGATCGAGATCGCCCGCCAGCACAACCTCATCATCTTCGCCGACGAGATCTACGACAAGATCCTCTACGACGACATCTCCCACACCAGCGTCTGCACCCTGTGTGACGATGTGATGGTGGTGACCTTCAACGGCCTCTCCAAGGCCTACCGCGCCTGCGGCTTCCGTCAAGGCTGGATGGTCATCACCGGCCCCAAAGGCCGTGCCCGCGGTTACATCGAAGGGCTGGAGATGCTGGCCTCCATGCGGCTGTGTGCCAACGTGCCGATGCAGCACGCCATCCAGACTGCGCTTGGCGGCTACCAGAGCATCAACGAGCTGATCCTGCCGGGTGGCCGCCTGCGCAAGCAGCGGGACAAGGCATGGGAGCTCTTGAACGAGATCCCCGGGGTATCCTGCGTCAAACCAAGGGGGGCGCTCTACATGTTCCCCCGCCTTGACCCCAAGGTGTATGACATCCGCGACGACCAGAAGATGGTGTTCGATCTGCTGCAGCAAGAAAAATTGCTGCTGGTGCAGGGCACCGGCTTCAACTGGCCGGCGCCGGATCACTTCCGGCTGGTGTTCCTGCCCCGCGAAGAGGAGCTGGAGGATGCCATCGGTCGCCTCGCCCGCTTCCTCAAGGGCTACAAGCAGTAAGCAAGGCTCATGAAAAAGGCTCCCGCGGGAGCCTTTTTGTTATCTGTGGTTTTATCCGCGCCATCAGCCGTGCAGCAGTGCGCCAGCCACCAGCACCGCCATGGTGATGAGAGCGACCCCGATGATGAAGGGCAGCACCCAGCGCACGAAACGATCGTAGGGGATCTTGGCGAGCGCCAGCCCCGCCACCAGATGGGCGGCGGTGGGGGCAAACAGATTGATCCAGCCGGAGGCGGACTGATAGGCCGTGATCACCAGATCCCGCGAGATGCCTGAGAAGTCAGCCAGCGGCCCCATCAGCGGCATGGAGACAGTCGCCAGCCCCGAGGTGGACGGGATGAAGAAGCTCAGAATGATGTGCACCAGATAGGCCATCAGGATGAATACCGACGACGACAGTCCGCTTACCAGCCCCTCGGCCCAGTGCAAAATGGTGTCGATGATGACACCCTGCTCCATCACCACATAGATGCCGCGCGCCACCGCCACCACCAGTGCCACCCCGATGAGATCCCGCGCCCCGTTGAGGAAAGTCGCCACATAGTTGGACTCCGGCATCCGGTTGATCAGCGCGATCAGGATGGAGGCGCTGAAGAACAGGGTGGATAGCTCATCAAACCACCAGCCAAAGGTGGGCAGCACGTCGATCCCCAAATCCGACCAGGGCACCACCGCATAGATCATCAGCAGGAAGGTGCCGAAGAAGACCAGCATGGTGAGCTTCTGCTTGCCGGTAAAGGCGAGGTTGCCGCTCTTCATCTGGGAGAACTCGTCGTCATAGACAATATCAGCCAGCACGGAGCGGGACTTGTCCTGCTGCACCTGCTTGGCGTAACGCATCACGAACCAGGAGGCGAAGATCACCAGCAGCAGCCACTGGATGACCCGCAGGCCAATCCCCTCACCGATGGGGATACCGGCAAAGCCCGAGGCGATACCGGTGGCAAACGGGTTGACGGTGGAGGCGAGCACCCCGACCCCGGAGCCAAGCAGGATGATCCCTGCCGCCACCATGCGATCGAAGCCCGCCGCCATCATCACCGGCACGATGAGTGCCCAGAAGGCCACCGTCTCCTCCGCCATGCCGAAAGTGGAGCCGCCGAGGGCAAAGAGAGCGATCAGCACCGGGATCAGCAGCCGCTCGCGACCGGCAAAACCGCGCACTATGGCCCCCACCCCGGCATCAAGCGCCCCGCTCTGCATGGTCACCGCGAGAAAACCGCCGATGATGAGCACGAACAGCGCCACATCAGCGGCCTTGTGAAAGCCCTGAATGGGGGCCTTGAGCACATCGAATACCCCCTGCGGATGAGAGGGCAGCTCGGTGTAGCTACCGGGCACCGGCAACAACCGCTCGTCGCCGCTGTATTCGGCCACGGCCGCTGCCGCCACCGGCTGCTCGGTCTTGGCGGTGACATAGTCATATTTGCCCGCTGGCAGCACCCAGGTGAGGGCGGCCATCAGGGCGATGATGATAAAAAGCAGGGTATAAACCGTGGGGAGTTGGCGCTTCTTGGGCGCCTCGTTTGGAGTGGTCATAGCTTCCGTACCTCGGCAATGCCGTCTGTGATCCGATCAGCGCAAGACTAGCGGGTTTGATATGGGAAAAAGGTGATCGCTGATAATAAAATTCCGCAATTTGGCGGAATTTTTGCCAAAAAAACAGGGCCCCGCGGGGCCCTGTTTTCACTTGAGTCAGACTCAGAGCTCGACCACGTCGAATTTCACATCCGGATTCACATCCGCATCGTAATCGACCTCGTCCAGACCGAAACCGAACAGGCGCAGGAACTCCTGCTTGTAGCCGGTGTAATCAGTCAATTCGGAGAGGTTTTCGCTGGTGATGGATGGCCACAGGTCACGGCAGGTCTGCTGCACATCTTCACGCAGCTCCCAGTCATCCATGCGGATGCGAGCCTGATCGTCCAGCGCCATGTCGGACGCGTAGAGACGGGTGCGCATCATGCGATCTACCTGCTCCATGCAGCCCTCGTGAATGCCCTTCTCCTTCATGATCTTGAAAGCCATGGAGATATAGAGCGGCATCACCGGAATGGCAGAGGAGGCCTGGGTCACCACGGATTTCAGCACAGCCACATGAGCGGTGCCGCCCTTGGCAGCCAGGTCACCACGGATGGCGGCAGCGGCGCGGTCCAGATCTTCCTTGGCGCGGCCCAAGGTGCCGTGCCAGTAGATTGGCCAGGTCAGATCGGTGCCGATGTAGGAGTAAGCCACGGACTTGGCACCGTCAGCCAGCACGCCTGCATCACGCAGGGCAGCCATCCACAGCTCCCAATCCTGACCGCCCATGACGGTGATGGTGTTCTGGATCTCTTCCTCGTTCGCCGGCTCGACGGTAGCGGTGATGATCTGATCCTTGTTGGTATCGATGGCGGTGGTGGTATAGACCTCGCCGATGGGTTTGAGGGCAGAGCGTACCACTTCGCCGGTGTCCGGCATCTTGCGCACCGGAGAGGCCAAGGAGTAGACAACCAGATCGATTTGACCCAGATCCTGCTTGATAAGCTCGATCACCTTGGCGCGGCACTCGTTGGAGAAGGCATCGCCATTGACGCTCTTGGCGTAGAGGCCCGCCTCTTTGGCTGCCTTGTCGAAGGCGGCAGAGTTGTACCAGCCAGCGGTACCGGGTTTGGTCTCGGTGCCTGCTTTTTCAAAGAAGACGCCGAGGGTGGCGGCACCGCTACCGAAGGCAGCCGCAATCCGGGAGGCCAGGCCATAACCGGTGGAAGCGCCGATCACCAGCACCTTCTTGGGGCCATTCTCGATGGTGCCCTTGGCCTTGGTATAAGCGATCTGGCGACGAACATTGGCTTCACAACCGACCGGATGAGTGGTGGTGCAGATAAAGCCGCGAACCTTTGGTTTGATGATCATATGGGGTCTCGGATCCGTTTAATGGATGAAATCGGGGCATAAGATACCTCATCTTGCCGCGATAAGGTGCTCTGATGTGTTGAACTGCGGCAAAAATGGGCATCCGAAGGTGGCCATCATGGTCCATGCCATGGTGCCACCTCACGGCAACTAGCAGGCAATGCGGGTAATCTGGCCATCCTGCAGCTTATAGAAGGCATCTTGCGGCAACTCCTGTGACCAGGTCGCCTTATAGTCGAGATCGGCATAGACGCCACGCAGCATGGCGCCGAGCAGACCGTGGGAGATGACGATGGCCCGCTCGGCGATGGCAGGATCCTGCAACCACTGGTGTGCCCGGCGCTGAATGCTCTCGAAGCTCTCGGCACCCGGTGCCTGCAGATACCAGTCCCCTTTGCCGGTATCGAGCTCGGGGTGGGCAAGACGCAGCGCCGGGATCTGGCAACTCTCCCACTCCCCCATCCCCAGCTCCATCAAGCGATCGTCCCAGACGATGCGATCTGCCGTCAGCCCCAGCTGCTCGCACACCAGCAGCGCAGTCTGACGGGCACGGCCAAGCGGGCTGGCATAGACGGTCCAGCGGGCGGGATCCGCCAGTTCGGCGGCAAGGCGCCGCCCCATGGCGATGGCTTGCGCCTCGCCCTTGTCGGTCAGATCGGAGTTGCAACGCCCCTGCAGACGCTGCTCGGCATTGAAGCGGGTCTGGCCGTGGCGCAGCAGATAGATGAGTCGAGACATGATTTCTCCAGTACGTTCAGAGAGATAGAAAAATGAAGGGGGAATATGATAGCAGATGAGCCCGAAGGACGGCCCAAGCAGAGAGGCTAAAACGGGCGTAAAAAACGGGTCATGGCTGACCCGTTTATTGCCAATTAGGCCAGATTAAACCGGCTCAGCCCTTCTTGATCTCCCGCAGATAGCGGTAAATGGAGTGGACCGAGATCCCGAGCTGGCGCGCGGCAATCTGGGCACTGTCTTTCAGTTCGAAGATCCCCATGTCGTGCAGCTGGTTGACGATGACCCGGGTCTTCTGGGACGGGGGCACCGCCTCGTTGCCACGCACCTCGGCACTGACGGTGTCGATGGTGCTGTTGAGCGCTTCGTCGATGTTGCGGGCGAACACCTCCGGGGTGGCATGGCTCTCGTGGGGATGCATACACTCCGGCATCATGGTGCGCAGCACGGATTGCAGCGGAGCATCCATGTCGCTGTTGATGCAGAGCAAGCCGATGGCCCTGTGCTCCCCGTTGCGGATCACGGTCGTGATAGAGCGCAGGGTCTTGCCGGTGGCGCACTTGGTCATGTAGGGGCTGGAGATATCCTGCCCGCTCTTGAGCTTCATCATCGCCAGGTTGGTGATGGGGGCGCCGACACTGCGGCCGGTGATATGGCCGTTGGCAATCTTGACGATCGAGGGATTGCGCGCATCCAGACTGTGGAGCAGCACTTCGGTGTGCTGACCATACATGGCGGCGATGCCGTCCACAATGTTCTCCATCGACTTGAGGATCTCAAAATCGCTCGGACTCAACTCTTGCAGCTTCACAATGGGACCTTCTTGCAAGGGTTGCTGCCGGGCAATGGGTGTCGGGCAGCAACCGACAGGGACATCAGGCGGACATGATATCAATAATGGTGCTGTCTGTGGCAGACATGCCCTCCTTCACCATCTGGCCGACGTTGCGGATGGTCTGATCCACGTCGCCGGCGACGATCCCCTGTCCCGACACCGAGTGGCTGTTGAGGGCCATCAGGAAGCCGCGCACCGCCGCGCCGGAGGAGGTACTCACCTTCATGGCGCAGGAGGCTTTCGCCCCGTCGCACACCATGCCGGCACTGTCGCTCAGCACGTTCTGGATGGCGAAGCAGGATTGCTCGAAGCTGCCGCCCGCCAGATAGACCATGGCCATTGAGGCGGCCGCGCTGGTCACGGTATTGCCACAGAAGGCCGACAGAGGCGGATAGTGGGACTTGATATAGATGGCGCCCAGATGGCTCATGATGAGGGCGCGAGCCAGCTGCTCTTCGCTGGCCGCAAAGCGCTCGGCAATCACCATCACCGGAATGGTGGCGGCAATGCCCTGGTTGCCGCTGCCGAAGTTGCTCATGGCTGGCAGGGTCGCCCCCCCCATCCGGGCATCGGAAGCGGCCGCCGTCATCATCACGATGCGGTTCATCACATCCTCGCCGATAAGACCGGCATCGATGTTCTGCTGCATGGTGCGGCCGATCTCGAGACCATAGGGGTTGTTCATCCCCTCGGCAGAGAGCTTGCCGTTGAGCTCGGAAGCTTTGAGGATGAACCTGATCTGCTCGAACTCCACCTGGGTGGCGAACTCGTAAATGGCGGCGATGCTGATATCGACGCCATCGCAGATGGAACCGGTGGCACCGCCCTGGCTCTGATCAGCGGTGAAGGTCACCTCGCCATCGCGGCGCTGCTCGACGATGCGGGTATGACCGCCGCACAGGGTCACTTCGGCGCTGTGTTCTTCACCCTTGTCATCAGTGCCATAAACGGTCACGCGGCAGAAGATAAACTCGGGGGCGGCGGTGCGGCTCACCTGCACCTTGCCGGCATCGATCAGCTGCTGGGCACGATCCACCTGTTCTGGCTGGATCGCGGCCAGCACCTCCAGCCCGGCATCGGCGTTGCCGCCGATGGCTCCGGCCGCGGCTGCAATGGCCAGACCGATCTTGCCGGTGCCCGGCACATAGACACCCATCGAGTTTTTATAGAGATTGTCCGACACCGCAACCTCGAGGCGACCGGGCTCACCCCCCAGTTGCCGAGCGGCGACAGCCGCGGCATAAGCGGCGGCGATTGGCTCGGTACAACCCAGCGCTGGTTTGACAACCTGTTGAATAATCTGCAGATACTGCTGCCACGCTTGTTTCATCACTTGAACCTTTTTATCAGCATTAACGAGCGATATGGGCGATCGCTTCCACTTCAACCTTGACGCCCATCGGCAGATCCTTCACTGCGAAGCAGCTGCGCGCCGGACAATCTTTCTGGAAATAGGCTTTATAGACCTCGTTGAACGCGGCAAAATCGCTGATCTCGGCGAGGTAGCAGGTTGTTTTGAGCACGGTATCCAGCGAGCCGCCTGCGGCTTCCAGCACGGATTTCAGGTTTTCCAGTGACTGGCGGGTCTGGGCGGCAATCCCCCCTTCCACCACACCACCCTGCTGCTTGCAGACCGGCAACTGACCGGAGGTAAAGATAAGGTCGCCATAGGCAGTGCCGTGGCTGTAGGGACCGATAGCGTCAGGTGCCGCTGCTGCTGTGATGATGCGTTTCATATAGCCACTCCTGTTTGTGCAATTTTTTTTGCAATCACGAATCTCATTCCGTTCAACATTATTTGCTTTTTATTTTATCCATTCAACAAAAAGATACAAAAATGGCGTTTAAAGGCACCTTTCGGCCTCAATATAAACCGTGATCACCATCCTGATTTGAACAAAAGTACTCTTATGGGCATTGTTTATGATAGTTTCATTCAACTATATTTGCGCCGCTTTCCCACATCCCTACAAAAAAGAAGGTTTTAATGGACGCGCATAGCACTACACTCGCCAGCCCCGTGATGGGCACGCTGGAATGGAAAGAAGCGGTTCGCTTCGACAGCACCGACTGGGGCTGGATCATCATGAGCATCGGCATGGCCATCGGCGCAGGGATCGTCTTCCTGCCGGTACAGGTGGGTCTGATGGGCTTGTGGGTCTTTCTGCTCTCGGCCGTGATCGGCTACCCCGCCATGTACATGTTCCAGCGCCTCTTTATCAACACCCTGGCCACTTCGCCGGAGTGCAAGGATTACCCCAGCGTCATCACCGGCTACCTTGGCAAGAACTGGGGTGTGCTGCTCGGCGCGCTCTACTTCGTGATGCTGGTGATCTGGGTCTTCGTCTACTCCACCGCCATCACCAATGACAGCGCCTCCTTCCTGCAGAGCTTCGGCGTCACCGACGGCCTGCTCTCCGAAAACCCGCTCTACGGTCTGGTGCTGATCTGCGGTCTGGTGGCACTGGCCTCGCGCGGCGAAAACCTGCTGTTCAAGATCTCCACCTTTATGGTGCTGACCAAGATCAGCGTGGTGGCCGTGCTCGGCCTGATGATGGTGGACAAGTGGGATGCGGCCAACATCACCGCCATGCCCGCCGCCGGTGACTGGATGAAGGATGCCATCATCATGCTGCCCTTTACCCTCACCTCCATCCTCTTTATCCAGAGCCTGAGTCCCATGGTGATCTCCTACCGCTCGCGGGAAAAATCGCTGGAAGTGGCCCGCTTCAAGGCGATGCGCGCCATGAATATCGCCTTCGGCATCCTGTTCGTAGTGGTGTTCTTCTACGCGGTCTCCTTCACTCTGGCCATGGGCCACGATCAGGCGGTCAAAGCCTCCGAGGAGAATATCTCCGCACTGGCGATGGTGGCGCAGGGGATGCCCGGCCAGACCCTCAAGCTCCTGAGCCTCACCCTCAACATCTTCGCGGTGATGACCGCCTACTTCGGCGTTTACCTCGGTTTCCGTGAAGCCTGTCAGGGTCTGGCGATGAACCTGCTGCGCCGGGTGCTGCCGGAAAACCGCATCAACAAAGGATTGGTAGGCAAAGGGATCATGGTCTTTACCGTCATGCTCTCCTGGGGTGCCATCGTGCTCAACGCACCGGTACTGAGCTTCACCTCCATCTGCAGCCCCATCTTCGGCATGGTGGGTTGCCTCATCCCGGCCTATCTGGTCTATCAGGTACCGGCGCTGCACAAGTACAAGGGCACCTCCCTCTACATCATCATCGTCACTGGCCTACTGCTCTGTGTCTCGCCCTTCCTGGCGTTCAACTGATCGATTGCAAACGCCCTCCTTATCGACTTCGGGCCACCTTCGGGTGGCCCGTTTTCTATTGGCTCGGCTGACGGCGTCCCGCCCGGAAGTAAAAAGCCAAGGGGATCACAACTTGCAACCGGCAATCACCCAAGGGAGGCCGCTCGGAGTACTATTCAGGCAATACGACTCACGCCCGCACTCAGGTATCGAGGCTTAACATGAAATGGATTTTCAACCCCGCCATCCGGCTGGGCAATCAGCTCTCCTTCAAATACAAATTCCTGCTCTGGTCCTGTCTGATGCTGCTGCCACTGGCCTACAGCATGACCAATCTGCTGGGGCGGCTGCAGGATGACAACGTCCAGGCCAACCGCGAGCTGGCGGGAGTGGTCAATCTCGCCCCCGTGCCCGCTATCGAGCAAGCCCTGCTCACCCATCGCAATCTGGTGACCCGTCACGCTTATGAAGTGGATCCGGTCGGTGATGATCAGGTCAAGGCAGCCGCACAAGCCGTTGATCAGAGCCTGCAAGCCTTTGCCGACACCCGCCAGAACAACCCCTCCTTTGAGGTGATCCAGCAGGGCTGGGCCGCCCTGCAGAGTGAAGCGGGCAAGCTGGAAGTGGAGCAGAGCAACCTGCGCCACGACAAGCTGTTGACCGAGGTGCGCCACCTCTACAAGCACATTACCGCCAGTAGCAGCCTGATCCAGGATCCGGCGCTCGGTACCTACTATATGGTGATCCTCGCCAGTGAGCGGTTGCCGCAACTGCGCGACCTGCTGGCTCAGGTGCGGGATCGCGCCGCCACCATCGCCGATTTCGGCCTGTTTCAGGCCGAAGGCTACAGCGGCCTGCGTTTTCGTCTCGACCTTATCAGCGCCACTCTGCAGGAGCTGGAAGCAGACCTGACCCTGCTCTACCAGATTGAACCGGCTTATCGCGCCGAGCTGGGTCAGCAGACCAATGCTCTGATACAGCTGGTGCGTCAGGGGGTCGAGACCATGGAAAACAAGATGATGAAGGATCAGCTGGTGCAGCTCTCCACCAAGGAGGTGCAAGCGCTGGGGGATAAGATGGACGAGGCCATCACCGCACTGGCAGGCCAGGTACGCCAGCGGCTGGAGGCCGACTTGCATCAGCGGCTGGCCGCCAACCAACGTCACTTCTGGTGGGTCACAGCGCCGCTGACCGCCAGCTTGCTGCTCTACCTCTACCTGATGATCGGCGCCTATCTCTCCCTGCGCGACACCGTAGGGCGGGTGCGTGATATCGCCGCCCGGGTCAACGCCCAGGATCTCAGCCAGCATATCGAGATCGTCGGTCAGGACGAGCTGGCCGCCATCAGCCGGGATTACAACGTGACCCTGGAGACCCTACGCACCCTGATGCTGCGGGTGCGTGAAAATGGCGTCACAGTAGTGGAGAGCGCTACCGAGATCGAAGCGCGCACCTGCCGCTCGCAGGAGGTCATTGCCGATCAGCAAGGGGAGACCCATCAGGTCGCCACCGCCATCAAGGAGCTGGCCGCCACTTCACAAGACATGGCGGGCAACGCCCTGCAAGCCGCCCGCATGACCCAGGAGGCACAGAACGTGGTCGGTCAGGGCGAGGATGTGGTGGAGCGCACCATCAAGGCCATCGACCATATCAACCGCGAAGTGCTACACACCGCCGAGACCATAGGCCAGCTGGAGCAGCAGTGCAGCCAGATTGGTGGCGTCATCAGCGTGATCCGCGGCATCGCCGAACAGACCAACCTGCTGGCCCTCAACGCCGCCATCGAAGCGGCCCGGGCCGGTGAACAGGGACGCGGCTTTGCGGTGGTGGCCGACGAGGTGCGCTCCCTTGCCAACCGTACCCAGGGGGCTACCGTCGAGATCCAGCAAATGATCGAACAGCTGCAATCCGGCGCCCGCGCCTCGGTCACCGCCATGTCGGCGGCCAGCCATGAAGCGCAGGAGGGGGTTGGTCTGGCGCAGGAGGCGCAACAGGCCTTCGGCGCCATCACCGAGAAGGTGGATCGGATGGTCGATACCAATGCCATCATCGCCAGTGCCATCGAACAGCAGGGCGCCGTGGTCAACGAGATCGAACGCAACGTGGTGCGCATCTCGGATGGCAGCGACGAGGCGCTGCAAGTGGCCAACGCCGCCCGCGATGCAGCCCGCCAGATCCACCAGCTCACCGAACAGCTGCGCGCCATGGTACAGAGCTTCGTGCTATAACAGAGCGCTGACAAGCCGGGCTCAACGTGAGCCCGGCATTATCCCGGTCTCGCCCCTGCCAACAACATCTCGGTTGCTCGGATAATCCAGAAAATCTCTGCGACCCACTTGCCGGGCAGATGCCAACAAAGTGGTCTCGAACGAAAACAAAATGCGGCATTCCCGACACGCACTGCCTGCGACGTCGAGGGAAACGAAGCCGCCTGCGAGCCACAGATTAAACCCAGCGTCACGTCATCTATCACCCGCGTCAAGCGAGGATTTACCCATGGCCAGATACCAGTTTTTTACCATTCCGGCGTCCAATCGGCAGCAATACACTTTTATCGACATGGCATCTCCGACTTTTCTGAGTGAAAAGGCGGCACTGCTGACCCAAGGATTCGAGGTGGAGGAGGACTTTATTGACGCGACCAGCCCACGGGAGGCCGTCGAGAAGTACCAATCCAATTTTCTCTATATAGCGGATGAGATAGGCAAGTCCGATAGCAGCTACGCCGCGGCCGTCGCCATGCTGGAAATTGGCAAGGGGTTATTGGGCAATAAAAACCGCTGAGATAAGGTACAGCGGTGAAGAGTGGTGGCCATCGTGGCAACGCGCCCGATGGCCATATGGCAAGACATCAATTCGGTGATTTAGAAGCGTCCCAGCTGCTGGAGCATCTCGATCAGCTCCTCTTCGCTGCTCGGCTCATAGGCCAGCTGAAGGCTCGGCGCGGCGCCTCCCATCAGCATGTAGACATTGGTGCTGCAGTGGTCGTAGTGATACCACTTACCGTCGATACAGACGTCGGTATAGCATCTCGGGTCCCTTTTCAGTTCCATATGCACATCCTTTTGTTACATCCCATCAACATCACTCCTGACCGTAAAATAACCACCGAGGTTCACGCTTGATGCAGATCAATGGAAGCGGCTGAAAGGGGCAGATATCTGCCAGATCTGTGGCTTGCGGATGCCCCGAGCCATCATAGGTTATCCAAATGAAGATGGACCGAGCGCACCGTCATATCGCCGGATGGCCCCCGGTAACAAAAACGGCGCCCGCAGGCGCCGTTTTTGATTTTCCCTCAAAAGCGAGGGGCAAACAGAAGGTTTATTCGTCTTCCAGATAGGCGTAGCCTTGCAGGCCCAGCTCCAGCTCGTCGAGCAGGGCTTTGCGAGTGGCATCGTCCAGCGCCGGGTGAGCGGCGATCCGCTGGTAGTTTTCGCGGATCACGGACGGGTCGATGTTGACGTAACGCAGCAGCTGGTCGACGGTGTCGCCACGCACCACGTTGCGAATGTCCATCTTGCCCTCTTCGTCCAGCCACACTTCCGCGCAGTGGGTGTCACCGAACAGGTTGTGCAGATCGCCGAGGATCTCCTGATAGGCACCGACCAGGAAGAAGCCGACGTGGCACTCTTCGTTCTCGCCGTAGACCGGCATCGGCAGGGTGCTCTCGACCCCCAGACCGTCGACATAGTGCTCAACCTGACCGTCGGAGTCACAGGTGATATCCATCAGGATACCGCGACGGCTAAGCGGACGATCGAGACCAGCCAGCGGCATCACCGGGAATACCTGACCGATACCCCAGGCATCCGGCAGGGACTGGAACAGGGAGAAGTTGGCAAAGCACTTGTCCGCCAGCTTTTCACTCAGTTCGTCAGCCAGCGCACGGTGGTTGCGGTTGACCGGGTTGAGCATCTCTTTGAGTGCCAGACAGGTGTTCTGGTGCAGCATCTCGGCCCAGGCACGCTGTTCAAGGTTCAAGAGGCCCATGGTGTACTGGGTATTCACGTCACCCAGATCGGCCACCGAGTCATGGAAGATCTCCAGCAGGGAGGGATCTTCGCTGCGCAGATCCAGCCAGCCTTTCCACATGTTCTGCAGAATGGTCGGTGCATCTTCGTCCGGCGCGCTGATGTCGTTCATCTCCACCCCTTCGGCACCAATGATATTGGTAACCAACACGGCGTGGTGAGCGGTCAGGGCACGGCCAGACTCGCTGATGATGGTCGGGTGCGGCAGGTCGAACTCGCGGCAGACATCGCCGATGCCCCATACCACGTTGTTGGCGTACTCGGAGAGGCTGTAGTTGGCGGAACAGTGGCTCTGGGAACGGGTTCCCTCGTAGTCCACGCCCAGGCCACCACCGACGTCCACGACTTCGATGTTGGCACCGAGGCGACGCAGTTCAGCGTAGAAACGGCCGCACTCGCGGATGCCGCCCTGAATGTCGCGGATATTGGCGATCTGGGAACCCAGATGGAAGTGCAGCAGTTGCAGACAATCCAGCTTGCCCAGCCCGCGCAGACGCTCGATCAGCGCCAGGATCTGGGAGGCGGAGAGACCAAATTTGGACATGGCGCCACCGCTCGATTCCCACATGCCGGAGCCGGTGGAAGCGAGCTTGGCACGCACCCCGATGTTGGGCTTGATGTTGAGACGAGCTGACTCGTCCAGCACCATTTCCAGTTCGGAGGGCTTCTCCACCACGATGTAGACCTTGTGGCCCATCAAGTTGCCCAAGAGGGCGTGGCGGATATATTCGCGGTCTTTGTAACCGTTGCAGACGATCACCGAGCCTTGCTCATGGTGATGGGACAGCACGGCCAGCAGTTCCGGTTTGGAACCAGCTTCCAGGCCAAGCCGGGGCTTGTCGCTGTAGGACTGGCTGATGGTCTCGATGACACGACGCTGCTGGTTTACCTTGATCGGGTAAACGCAGAGGTAGTCCCCTTCATAGCCAGACTTTTCGATGGCCTGACCAAAGGCGTTGAACAGCGCATCGACCCGACTCTTGAGGATGTCAGGGAAGCGCAGCAACACGGGGGTGGTCAGCCCGGACTGACGCAACTGTTCGATGGCGTCAGAGAGCACAATATGCGCGTCAGGGCGTGATTTGTCGGGGGCGACGGTCACATGACCGGCGTCATTGATATTGAAAAAACCCGCACCCCAGTAGGGAACGTTGTAGACCTTCAAGGAGTCCTTGCTGGACCAGTTAGTCATGGGCTATGCCTCGCAAATGAGCGACCCAAAGTCGCCTTCGTTACCCTCAATCACATCCAGACCATCTAGTGCAGAGTACGGCGAGCGCTGCCATCACGAGACGCAGCCACCCAAACCAACCTTTTGCACATCGCGGCAAGCCAGAGGCTGCCTGGTGGATCTTGGGGAAGTAACGAGTCTTGATGTGGGGCTGGTGGCTTTACATCAAGCTCAACGGTATGCGGTGCCACTATGCCGTGGCGCCGCGGTACTTTGATGACAGACGACATCAGCCACGCCGTCAGTTCATCATTCGGCAGCGATCCCGACAGAAGGAGAGGGTTCCAAGGAAGAGAAGCGAAGGCGCCAGCACGCATGCGTGTTGATAGACGACAACAACCACAGCCCACCTCACCGTCAGTGACCGCCCATGACAAGGGAAGATGATGAGCCGGTGGCCCACTCGGTCAAATGAAGGATGAGAGTCTGTTGTTCTCCCTGATACCGGAGCCTAACCGGTATTAAAGAAACCATTCCCCAGCAGTGTCTGTCGTTTCTGCGTGCCTCGCCCTATAGGCGTATGATCGGTCGGGTTTCTGGCGGCTCTGCCTGCTTCAGGGTTACCCTTGGATCGGCGCGGAGTGTACACACTTACCGCGGGCAGTGACAATAAAAAATAGTGTTCAAAATCCCCTTTTAATAAGTCGATCAAATCTTGCTGGCGGGCAGGCGGGCTCTGGGATGGCGCAGGTTATGCGACAGCCCGATTCCCCCTTGAAAAGTGTGCGAAAACGCCATGATTGGGCTGACGCCTTGCTGTGCGGTCGCTGAGGGGAATTTGGCTGCCTCCGCCAGCGCCTAAATATTGCAATAAATGCCACATTTATGCGCATCCCCTCGCCGAAGTTGCCCCGCGCGCCGCACATTCGCCGCTCTTCCCTTGCGTCAAAAAATGGGAAAAACCTGCGCTGACGCAATGAGTGCCCCGCACGGATTGGCCACAATGACCGCTCACAATCGGTTAGAGGCTGACTAATGGATACCCTGCTTGAGCGTTTTCTGCGTTACGTAACTTTTCATACCCGCTCCGATGAGACCAATCCAGCCTGCCCCAGCAGCGAGGGACAACTGATCTTTGCCCGCGCCCTGCAAGAAGAGATGAAGGCGCTGGGGCTAACCCGGGTCACTCTGGATGAGCACGGCTACCTCACCGGCTGCCTGCCGGGCAACCAGCCGGACGCCCCCGCCATCGGCCTGATTGCCCACATGGACACCGCCGACTACGAGGCAGAGCACGTAGTACCGCAAATCATCGAGAACTATCAGGGCGGCGACATCTGCCTTGGCAAGGGTGACGAGGTGCTCGCCATCCGTGACTACCGCTTCCTGAAAAACTACCTGGGTCAGGATCTCATCACCACCGACGGCACCACCCTGCTTGGCGCCGATGACAAGGCGGGTATCGCCGAGATCCTCACCACCATCGACCACCTGCAGGCCCACCCCGAGATCCCACGTGGCGATATCTGGGTCGGCTTTACTCCGGATGAGGAGATCGGCCGCGGCGCCAACCTGTTCCCGCTGGAGAGATTCCCGGCCAAGTGGGCCTATACCGTGGATGGCGGCGAACTGGGCGAGCTGGAGTATGAAAACTTCAACGCCGCCAGCGCCACGGTGCGTTTTATCGGCAATAACGTCCACCCCGGCACCGCCAAGGGGAGCATGATCAACAGCCAAACCCTGGCCGCCCGCTTCCACGCTGCCATGCCGGCCGAAGAGACCCCGGAGTGTACCGACGGGTATGAGGGCTTCTTCCATCTGGCCCAGATGAGCGGCACCGTGGAGGAGAGCACCCTGCACTACATCATCCGTGACTTCGACGACGAACATTTCGCCGCACGCAAGGCCGAGATGCAGAGCCGGGTGGCCGCTCTGCAGGCCGAATATCCCAAGGCCCGCATCGAGCTGACCCTGACCGACAGCTATCGCAACATGCGCAGCCAGATCGAGCCGCACATGCATATCGTCGAGCTGGCCAAGGCCGCCATGGAGGCCGCCGACGTGGTGCCGAAAATCAAGCCCATTCGCGGCGGTACCGATGGCGCCCGCCTCTCCTTTATGGGCCTGCCCTGCCCCAACATCTTTACCGGTGGTCACAACTTCCACGGCAAGCACGAGTTCATCCCGCTGCAATCCATGGAGAAATCGGTCGCCACCCTGGTGGAGCTGGTGCGCCTCACCGCAGCCTGGCGCGGTTAATCGATTACCATGACAACCAAGGGGGGAGCCGGTTAACCGGCTCCTCCCTTGCTATCTGGCCATCCCCCCATCAGGAAAGGGAAACCGGGGGAGGGTCGCTCAGGAGCTACTGGCTGCCGCTGCCATCAAACTGTCATCCCGCTGACATGTCGCGGGAACAGTGCCAGATCATGCTGGGAGCAACGGATCGCCGGAGCCCTCCAGATGTTCACTATCGATACCCTGCTGACCCAGCACTTCCCCCGCCTGCTTGGCTACCCCCTGCTCACCCCGCTGTTAAAGCGGCTGTTGGGCTGGCTGCTCAACGAACGTGCCTTTGCCGACTTTGCCACCCGCTACCCGCACCTGCGCGGCCTCGACTTTGTCGAGCAGGCGCTGACCCAGCTCGATTTCGACTATCGGGTCAGCGAGGCGCAACTGGAGCATATTCCCGCCAGTGGCCGGGTCATTCTTGTTGCCAACCATCCCATCGGCTCGCTGGATGGACTGGCGCTGCTGCAACTGCTCGGCCGCATCCGCCCCGATGTGAAGATCGTCGCCAACCAGCTGCTGGCCCAGCTCGCGCCGCTGCGCCCTCTGCTATTGCCGGTAGACAATATGGAGGGCAAGACCGATCGACAGGCCATCCTCGCTATGAATGAACACCTCGCCCATGAAGGGGCACTGGTGATCTTCCCCGCAGGCGAAGTCTCGCGGCTTGGCCTCAAGGGGGTGAAAGATGGCCCCTGGCAGGCAGGCTTTATCAAACTGGCCCAGCGCACCCGCACCCCGCTGGTGCCCATCCATCTGGGGGGGCGCAACAGCCTCTGGTTCTATCTCGCCTCCTGGCTCAACAAGCCCGCCTCCGCTCTGTTGCTGGTACGCCAGCTGTTTCGCCAGCAGGGGCAGGCCCTGCCGGTGACCATAGGGGCACGCATTCCACTCGGCAGTTTTCAGGAGCTGCCCGCCAAGACGGCGGCGCGGCTGGTGCGCAACCACCTCTACCGGATTGGCCGTGGCAAGGCGGGGCGCCTGCAGACCGAGGCCCCCATCGCCCTGCCGGAGGATCGCCGCCAGCTCAAACAGGCCATCGAAAGCTGCGAACAGCTCGGCACCACCCCGGATGGTCAGGGGATCTACCTCTACCGCCGCCATGAACTGAGTCACTCGGTGATCCTGCGCGAGCTGGGGCGACTGCGGGAGATCGCCTTTCGCGCTGTGGGGGAAGGATCCGGCAAGCGGCGGGATCTCGATGGCTTTGACAACGACTATCACCACCTGATCCTCTGGGATCCAGCCCGGCTCGATATTATCGGTGCCTACCGGTTCGCCCCTGTGGCGGAGCTGCTGGCCAGCAAGGGGAAGGATGGCCTCTACAGCCACACCCTGTTCGGCTTCGAGGATAAGTTGCTGCCCCGGCTGGAGCAGGCCATCGAGCTTGGCCGCAGCTTTATCCAGCCCGCCTACTGGGGCAAGCGGGGGCTCGATTATCTCTGGTTCGGCATCGGAGCCTATCTGGCCCGCTATCCCCGCTACCGCTACCTGTTTGGCCCGGTGTCGCTCTCCGGCAACCTGCCGCCGGCGGCCAAGGATCTGCTGGTGAGCTTCTACCGCCAGCACTTTGCCCCCGAGCTGGCGCTGGCCCCCTCCCGCCGTCCCTACCCCGAGACGCAGCCTCTGTTCGAGGGGATGGATTACGGCGCCGATCTCAAAGCACTCAAGGCCCGTCTCGACAATCTGGGCTGCGCCATCCCAACCCTCTACAAGCAGTACTCCGAGCTGTGCGAGCCGGGCGGGGTCCAGTTCATGGATTTTGGCATCGACCCCGACTTCAACCACTGCATCGACGGGCTGGTGTGGGTCGATGTGAGTCGCATCAAGTCCCACAAGCGGGCCCGCTATATCGGCAGTCATCTGGCCGAGCCGCGCTTATAACCCTGCTGGTGCCAGGCAAACAGCCAAATGCAAAAAAGGAGAGAGAGGCCATCGCCTCCCTCTCCTTTCGCTCTCATGCTCAGTACCTTTTCGAGGCGCTCGGCCCATCTGGCGTTACTCGGCCGCCTTGCGATCCGAGTGGCCAAGATTCCGCTCAGGGGCAATGACATCGCGCACCCGCTGCTTGATCTCCTTGGCCTCGGGGAAACCGTCATCGACCACCCGATCCCACACCTGCACCCCGCTCACCAGAATGCGGAACTCCCCCTTGCTGGCCGGCACCAGCGCCACCTCCCCCAGATCGCTGTCAAAGGTGGATAGCAGCTCCTGCGCCAGCCAAGCGGCGCGCAGCATCCAGCGACAGAGGGTGCAGTAGCGGATTTCGATGCGGGGTTTGCTGATCAGGGTTTCAGACTCGGTCATGAGTGACTCCATAAAAAAGCGACAATGGCGGGAAGTGGCGTACCGCTGCCCAATGGCCGATCCCGGTTTGGTCAAATCAGTGCTGATCAACCCCATGAAAATCGGCCAGCCAATGGCGGGCAATGGTACGCATCGCCGATTCTGGCAGCTCGAACAGGCCGGGTGCAAGAGGGCCTGCCGCCAGCATCCGGATCCCTTCCATGATCTCCGCCAGCACCAGATAGACATATTCACCAATCACGGCGCCATGGACGAAGTTAACCGCCTCGCCCCGGTTGAGCAGGTAGATCTGGGTACCATCCGGCCGGTTGAGGGCCAGCACATGGGGGCACACCTCTTCGCTCGGCCACGGCAACTGGGCCAGCGAGAAGGCGAACTCGTCGTCAGCCGAGGTGACCGAAGCGACCATGGTGCCGGGGCGCAGCGCTTGCAGATCCGCCAAGTCCAGCGAGCCGTTGCCGGTAGAGCAGATCACCAGCTCGGCACGGCTCAACGCCTCGGCCTTGGTGATCAGGCGAAAACCGTGAGAGAGCGCTTCGACCTGTCGCAGCACATCGGTCTCCACCAGCCCGAGATGGAGGTTGCGACAGCGCAGGTCGCGGGCGATGCTGCGCCCCACCTTGCCATAGCCAAAGAGCACGGCTTCGCAGACGTTGAAGGTGCGATTGAGGGTGCGAGCCAGCGACTCCGCGGAGTAGACCACGCTCAAACCAATCTGGATATCCTCGGCCTGCTTGAGGGGGCTGCGCGCCACCGACACAACCGGGGTCGCCAGCACCTCCTGCTCATAGCGTTGATGGCCGTTCTCGGTCATCTCCACCACCCCGAGGAAACGGGGGCCGAAGTATTCACTCAAGATCACCTGGGTTTTGGCAAAGTAACCGCCTATGTCGAGGATCAGCAACCGCTCGTGGGGGGCCACCAGCGGTGCAATTTGCTGGATGAGACTGTCGGGATCATTGGTCCAGTGCCGGTTAAGGGGCAGCACCGGATAGTGCTGGGATACCCACTCGAAGGTAGGTCCGTGTACCGATTTCGGTTTGGGTAAAATCGCGCCAATCCGCCCAATCTGACCGAGGGCATCGATAAAACGGGGGCGATCGGGAAGCAGGTGAGTGACCAGCAGAATGCAGAGACCGTCGATACGTCCCTGTCCGGTGAAATGGCGAAAAAACAGATGCTCAGATCCTTGACTGCGCAACTGTGGCCTCCTTATGTGCCGCAAAGCAGGCAAACAGAACCCGGCGCGGCCGGGTTCTGTGTGTGTCCAAATAAAATGAAAATCCTTTTTATCTGAAACACATAGGGGGCTCAATCATTATCTGTCAAGAGTATGAGCGGGTAAGCAAAAATGACCGTAATCGACTGTTTTTCATGCAAAAATCAGTACAACGAAACTTCTGGCCACACCGTCCAGAGGCTGAGTCCGGTTCCCGAAGCGGCGAGCAGGAGTATCCCCCCCCAGCGCACAGGCAAGGACTTGTCACGCAAAAACCACTCCAGCAGCGGCAACAGCCAGACCGGTAGCAACACCGCCAGCGGCACCTCCACATATTGCCAGGCGAGCATCTGGACCAAGACGAGGGCCAGCGCCAGACCGGCGGGTGCTACCTTGATGCCAACAAAGGTGGCAAGCAGGGCGCGAAAACCGGCGAAAGCGGCCAGCGCACCGGCCAGCTGGGCAATCAGCAGGCTGCCATCGATGCCGATCACCAGCGCCAGCCAGATAAAGCCGAGGGCAAACCCGAGCCCTTCGCGGCTGTCACAGCGCAAGGTGCTCCAACCAAACCAGAGGATGGCGGGCAGTAGCGCCAGCCAGATCCCGGGTTCGCTCGCCAGTACCGAGGCCAATCCCTGCCACCACACCAGCGCACTGAACACCGCAAAGAGCAGCAGCGAGCCGCGCAGATCGTTCACCTGAGCCGCAATGGCGGGCACCAGCAGGGTCAGCGGCAGCCACTGCCACGCCTTTTCCGGCATGCCATAGAGGCCACCGAGCCAGGATCCCACCAGCCAGAGCGCCAGCGCGCCCCACAGATAACCCAGTCGCGGCCAGCGCCACGATAGCAAAGCGGCTCCCAGAGGAGCCGCCAGGGTTTGCAGCAGAAGTTCCGCGCCCATTACTTGCGCACGCCTTCGACAAACAGGTTGATGTTCATCTCGTCCGGAATGCCGGGCAGCATGTAGCTCACGCCAAAGTCACTGCGCTTGATGGTGGTGGAGGCGTTGAAACCGCTGCGGTAGCCGCCCCAGGGATCCTTGCCTTCGCCGATCTTGACCAGATCGAAGGCCACTTCCTTGGAGACGCCGTGCAGGGTCAGGGTCCCTTTCAGCACGCCTTTATCCTTGGTGCCCTCGTAAGCGGAGCTGACGAAGGTCATCTTGGGATACTGCTTCACGTCGAGGAAGTCAGGGCTGCGCAGGTGCTTGTCGCGGGCCTCGTGATTGGAGTCGACGCTGGCGGCATCCACTTCAAAGCTCGCCTTGGCCGCCGCCGGGTTGGCGTCATCCATGCTGAAGGTGCCGCTGAAGGTGTTGAAGCGACCCACCAGCTCGGAGAAGCCCAGGTGACCCACCTTGAACTGCACCGTGGTGTGCGCCGCATCCACATCGTAATCCGCCGCCATCAGAGGGGTCGCCATAAACAGGCAGGAGGCCAGCAGAGCCTTGGTCATTTTCATCCGTTCGTTCCTTCATCTTGGGGTTCACATCAGTGGTTAAAATGCTAACCTCGTTCTGAAGATGAATAATCAGTGATTTATTAAATTCATTATTTACTGAGGATGGAAAATGGACCAGATCGCCGCCATGCGCACCTTTATCAAGGTGGTGGAGTGCCAGAGCTTTACCAGGGCCGCCAACCAGCTCGGCATCTCGGTCGCCATGGCCTCCAAACTGATGCAGCAGCTGGAGGAGTCCCTCGCCACGCGGCTGCTGTCGCGCACTACCCGCCAGGTCAATCCCACCGAGGCGGGCCAATTTTACTACCAGCGCTCCCTCGCCCTGCTGGCGGAGCTGGAAGAGACCCACAGCCAGCTGACCCACCACAACCAGCAGCCCAACGGCACACTCAAGCTCTCGGTGCCGATGGATTTTGGCTATCTGCACCTCTCCCCCGCCCTGCCGCTGTTTCGCCAGCGCTTCCCCGATCTCAAGCTCGATATCGAGTACAGCGACCGGCGGGTCGCGCTGGTGGAAGAGGGGTTCGATCTGGCGCTGCGGATCGGCCACCTCAGCGACTCCTCGCTGGTGGCGCGCCAACTGGCCACTATTCGGGTCGAGCTTTGCGCCAGCCCCGCCTATCTGGCACGCAAGGGCAGACCGGAAAAACCCGAGGATCTCAAACAGCACGACTGTCTGATCTACACCCTGACCCAGCCGGAGTGGCACTTCAAACGGGGAAGCGAGCAGCAGAGCATCCGGCCACAGGGGCCACTGCGGGCCAACAACGGGGTGGCGCTGACCCGTGCCGCTTGTGATGATCAGGGCATCATATTGCAGCCTACCTTTATCGTGGGGGAGGCCCTGCGGTCAGGACAGCTGGTCAGCCTGCTGCCGGAGTGGGAGAAGGGTGAGGTAGGACTCTATGCTGTCTATCCGCACCGCCGCTTCGTCTCGGCCAAGGTGCGCTGCTTTATCGAATTCGTGCAGGAGCGCTATCTCGCCCCGCAACAGTGGGATAAGCCGTGATGATTGCCAGAGCAGAGGATAAGGCCTGACTGTCCGGCCTGCTGGTCCGGCTTGAAACCTAACGCTGGCCGGATGCGGTGGTGGATGCGGCAACAGGGGTGAGCTTGGCTAGCAGACGCTCCTGCTCGAGGCTTAACTGCCAGCGTGGCAGCCGGGTGCGGACAACCGACAACTGCTGCTCACTCAGGGCATAGGGGAGCGCCACTTCAATCTCGGGGCAGTCAAACATGGCGGCCAGCTGCAGGATCAAAATGAGGTTTGCCTCGTCGGTCTTGTGCTTGTTGACCCGTTTGCGGATCTCGTGGCGCAGCTGGGTTTCGGGGTCCTGGGTCATCGCCTGCCAGCCGAAACCGAACAACGGCACCAGCGCGCTGACAATCCCCAGCGCCGTCATCGGCTGCTTGGGGGGATGATAGAGTGCGTTGAGATCCAGCAGAACAGGATTCTGACGAACCTCACCCTCACCAAATAAAATCGTTTTCGTCATTGGATTACCCGTTATATTCCACTAGACTTCGCCGCATATTTTACCCCGATATGCCAACGAGGTGCTGATGCTAAGCGATATCGAGATCTCCCGCCAGTCCCCCCGTCTCTCAATCCACGCGCTGGCCGAACGCCTCGCCATCCCCCAGCACCTGCTCAGCCCTCATGGCCACTACAAAGGTAAGCTCAGCCTCGACCTGCTCAAGTCGCAGCCAGAACAGAGCGGCAAGCTGGTACTGGTGAGCGCCATCACCCCCACCCCGCTCGGCGAGGGCAAGACAGTGACCACACTGGGCCTCTCCATGGGGCTCAACCATATCGGTCAACCCAGCATCGCCACCATCCGCCAGCCGAGCCTCGGCCCGGTGTTCGGGGTCAAGGGGGGCGCTGCCGGTGGCGGTCATGCCCAGGTGGTGCCGATGGAGGAGATGAACCTCCACCTCACCGGCGATTTTCACGCCCTGACGGCGGCCCACAATCTGGCGGCGGCCGCCCTCGATGCTCGCCTGTTCCATGAGCGCAAACTCGGTGACCAGTTCAGCGCCAAAACCGGCCTGCCGCGACTCGATATCGATGCAGACAACATTCTCTGGCCACGCACCCTCGACATGAACGATCGCGCCCTGCGCCACCTCACCATCGGTCAGGGTGGCGCCGCCGACGGGGTGGAGCGCAGCGATCGCTTCGTCATCACCGCCGCCTCCGAGCTGATGGCCATTCTGGCGCTGGCAAGCGATCTGAAAGACCTGCGCCAGCGCATCGGCCGCATCCAGCTGGCCCGTGATATCCACGGCAAGCCCATCACTGCCGAGCAACTGGAAGTGGCGGGCGCCATGACGGTGCTGCTGAAAGACGCCCTGCAGCCGACCCTGATGCAGACCACAGAGCAGACCCCGGTGCTGGTGCACGCTGGCCCCTTTGCCAATATCGCCCACGGCAACTCCTCGGTGATCGCCGATCGCATGGCCCTTGGCCTCACCGATTATGTGGTGACCGAGGCTGGCTTTGGCTCCGACATGGGGCTTGAGAAGTTCTTCAACATCAAGAGCCGCCAATCCGGCATTACCCCCGCCTGCGTGGTACTGGTGGCCACAGTACGCGGCCTCAAGGCCAACAGCGGCCTGCTCGATATCCGACCGGGCCAGCCGCTGCCAGCCAGCCTGCAGGGGGAGGATCTGCCAACCCTCAAGCAAGGCTGCGCCAACCTCGCCTGGCATATCCGGAACGCCCGCCGCTACGGGATGCCGGTGGTGGTCGCCATCAACCGCTTCCCCACCGACAGCGAGGCCGAGCTGGCGCTGCTGGCCCATGAAGCGCAGCAAGCCGGCGCCTGTGGCGCGGCCATCTCCAACGCCTTCACCCAGGGTGGTGCCGGTGCCAGCGAGCTGGCCCGCGCCGTGGTCACCGCCTGCGAGCAACCAGGTAAGGTGAAACTGCTCTACCCCGACGAGGCGAGCCTCGACGCCAAACTGGCGACCCTGGTGGAGTGCGGCTACGGCGGCCGCGGAGTGCAGCTCTCCGACAAAGCCCGCCAGCAGCTGGCCCAGCTCTCCGCCGAAGGGTGGGATCACTTGCCCATCTGCGTGGCCAAGACGCCGCTCTCCATCAGCCATGACCCTGCTCTCAAGGGAGTGCCGACCGATTTCGAGGTGCCCATCGACGAGGTGAAGCTCTGCGCCGGTGCCGGGTTCGTCTATGCGCTGGCGGGCCCCATCATGACCATGCCGGGGCTGGGCAGTCTGCCTGCCTATCGCCATATCGATATCGATGAGAACGGCGAGATAGTCGGCCTGAGCTGAGCCCTTCCACAACACCAGAAACAACAAGGCCCCGCCAATTGGCGGGGCCTTCTGTTATCCATGCATCAACCCTTAGAGGGTGAAGCGCTGGGTCATATGGTGCAGGGTGTTGGCCAGCTTGCTCAGCTCGACGCAAGCCTGGGCGATCTGATGGGCACCCTGGGCATTCTCGTCAGCAGCATTGTGAATGTTGACGATGCTGCGGTTGAGCTCTTCGGTCACCGCATTCTGCTCTTCGGTGGCGGTGGCGATCAGGGTGTTCATGTCGGTGATGCGCACCACGGCACCATTGATGGTCTCGATACTGGTACCGGCATCCCGCGCCAGACCGACACTCTCCTGCATCTGGTGACGACTCAGCTGCATGGCGTTGCCCGCCTCGGCGGCGCGGCTCTGCAAGAGCTCGATCATCTTGCTGATCTCGGCGGTCGAGTCCTGGGTACGCTGGGCCAATGAACGCACTTCATCCGCAACGACCGCAAAACCACGACCCTGCTCACCGGCACGGGCCGCTTCGATGGCGGCGTTAAGGGCCAGCAGGTTGGTCTGGCCGGCGATATCGCGGATCACATCCAGCACCACGCTGATGTTGGCGCTGTCGGCCTCCAGCTGCTGCACTACTGTGCCCGCCTGTTCAATCTTGACCGACACCTCTTCGATGCTGGCAATGGAGCTGCGTACCACTTCGCTGCCGGCAGCGGAGGTGCGGGAGGCATCCTTGGCGGCGCTCATGGCATCCGTGGTGTTGCGGGCCACTTCATTGACGGTGGACTGCATCTCGTTCATGGCGGTCGCCACCTGGGAGACTTCGTTCTGCTGGATGGCCATGCCGCTAGCAGACTGGCTGGAGATGGCGCTCACCTCCTCCACTGCGCTGCTGAGTTGGCTCACGGAGCCGGCGATCTCGCTCACCAGATCGGAGAGGGAGCCCTGCATCCGGTTGATGGCGTAGCCCAGCTGACCCAGTTCATCACGGTTGAAACGGTTGTCACGGATCCACTGCTGCAGTTCGCCCTGACCCAGATCGCCATTGGCAATACGTTGGGCCTGACGGGCCAGCATGATCAGCGGGTCGCGGATCTGGCGGGTCAGTACCACGGAGAGCACCACCACAAGGATCAAACCGATCACCAGTGCGATGGTGACGCTCAGGTTGGCGGATTGGTAAGAGGCGACAATGTCACTGCGGGATTCAGAGGCATAACCATGGTTAATCTGAATAAGGGAGGCCACTGACTTGCTCAGCGCGGTGTAAAGGGGAACCCCCTCCTCAAGGAAGATGCGTTGGGCTTCGGCAAGCTGATCGCTGTCTTGCAGCTGTTGGACTCGCTGGTGCAGGGCGACGTAACGATCCCAGTCAGATTTCACCGTATCGAAGGTACGGCGCTCCGCCACATCCTCAGGCCAGATCGTCTTGTCATGGGCAATCAGCTGCTGCGCGATCGAGTTAAGCTGCTGACTGGCAATATTCCGATATTCAGCCCTTTTCAGCGGCTCGGCGGCCACCACGAAATAACCCAGCTCATAACGACGCAACTCACCGAGAGAATCCCCGATCGCACTGGTGCGATTAACCGCTGGCAAGATACTGTCGGTAAACCGGATGGCAACATCATTCATATTGCCAAACTGGACAAGGGCAAAACCGCCGATAAAGGCGACCATCAAACCGAGCACGGCAAAGCCGGCGGTGAGTTTTTTACCTATGGTCATGGTACTGGTATTCATGGGATATCCTGGTGGTCGTTAAATTCGTAGCACTCGTCCGGTTCACGCCCTCCTGGCATGAACTATCTGGCCACCTGTTCAGTGGCGCACCATCCAACCTTGATGAATATCTCTGAATTCCATGAGCGGCAGCGAGAGCCGTGAGGGGGCGCTAGAGTAACCGGATTGTGATGGTTCGGAAAGAGTCTGCCCGGTTACTTTTTGTAAGGTGAAAACGAGGTTTTTTTCGTGTTCGATTAAATATACCGCTCAGATGAATAAATCGAAAAAATGCATAACGTTTGCATAAGGCAAGCCGAGCAGGTCAAGCCGTTGCAGGCCGCCACTCTCATCCGGAACCAATGAAAAACGCCAGCAATAGCTGCTGGCGTCTCGTTTATTCAGCAAGGCGGTTACAAAACAACCGCCATCTTATCCGCGCAGGCCACCCAGAAATTCGGTCCGGGTATCGGGCTGGGTCTTGAACACCCCGCCGAGGGAGGTGGTGGTGGTATAGGAAGTGGAGTCCATCACTCCGCGCGCCTTGACACAGTAGTGGGTCGCCTTGATGCTGATGGCCACATCCTTGGTGCCGAGCAGGGTCTGCAGCGCCAGCAGGATCTGCTGGGTCAGCCGCTCCTGCACCTGGGGACGGCGAGCGAAGAACTGCACGATGCGGTTGATCTTCGACAGGCCAATCACCTTGCCACGAGGGATATAGGCCACATGGGCCATCCCGTCGATGGTGACGAAGTGGTGTTCGCAGGTGCTGGTGAGGCTGATGTCCCGCACCATGATCATCTCGTCCACCTGCATCTTGTTCTCGATCACCGTCACCTTGGGGAAGGTGGAGTAATCGAGTCCGGAGAAAATCTCGTTGACGTACATCTTGGCGATGCGGTGCGGCGTCTCAGCCAGACTGTCATCGGTCAGATCGAGCCCCAGCGTCTCCATGATGGAGCGCATATGGCCTTCGATCTTCTCCCGCTTCTGCTGGCTGTTCAGCTCGTTGGCAACCAGGGGGGTTTCCAGTCCCTGGGCCTCGAGGGCCGCCCTGACCAGCAAGGCTTCCGGACTTAAGGTTGTCATTGTCTTTTCTCCCACGCTCAGGGACTGTGAGGGCTGCTCAAGGAGCAACCCCCTATGTTATGGCGGCGCACAGGGCCGACGGTATCGCTGTAATGGTCGCCACACAGGATGTGACGACCAGCTGTTATGGCGGCATAGTAAACGGCCATTACCGCCAAGATTCAAGTCAACTTGTACGTCACCTCATACTTTATGGCCATCTACCCCCGTTTCAGCGCCGATTACCCCGAGATTCCCTCGAGATAACCTGCCCATCCCCGGGGAATTTTGTGATAATCCCGCCTTCAATCATAGAAAGAGGTCATGACGATGGGATTTGATACCAGCGGACTACTCCCCTTAAGCGATGCCCTGCAAGGGATGCTGGAACAACTCGCCTGCTGCTGCGACAGCGAGCAGCTGCCCCTGCCAGAGGCCCTTGGCCGGGTACTGGCCTGTGATATCGCCTCTCCCCTCGCCGTGCCCCCCTTCGACAACTCTGCCATGGACGGTTATGCAGTGCGCCTTTCGGATCTCGCCAGCGGCACCCCGCTCATCATGGCGGGCAAGGCGTTTGCCGGTCAGCCCTATCAGGGCGAGTGGCCCGCTGGCCACTGCGTGCGGATCATGACCGGCGCCCCGGTTCCCGAAGGGACAGATGCAGTGGTGATGCAGGAAGAAACGCAGGCCGATGGCGATCGGATCACTTTTCTGGCACAACCCGAACCGGGCCAGAATATCCGCCGCGCCGGCAGCGATATCGGCAAAGGCGCCTGCGTGCTACCAGCCGGTACTCGCCTCACCCCGCGCGAAATGCCACTGCTGGCCTCCCTTGGCGTAGCTACCGTCGCGGTGCGCCGCCCGCTGAAAGTGGCTATTTTCAGCACTGGTGACGAGCTCAAACCGGTCGGCACCCCGCTTGCCCACGGCGATATCTATGACTCCAACCGCTACGGCGTGCGGGCCATGCTGGCACGGCTGGGCTGCGACTGCCTCGACCTTGGCATCATCCCGGACGATCCCGCCCAGCTGCGTGCCGCCTTTATCCGTGCCGATGACGAGGCCGATGTGCTGATCACCACCGGCGGCGTTTCGGTAGGGGAAGCGGACTTCACCAAACAGCTGCTGGACGAGCTCGGCGAGATTGGCTTCTGGAAGCTCGCCATCAAGCCGGGCAAGCCGTTTGCCTTTGGCCGCCTGCCCCGCGCCTGGTTCTTCGGCCTGCCGGGCAACCCCGTCTCCGCCATGGTCACCTTCGATCAGCTGGTGCAACCGGCGCTGGCCAAGCTGGCGGGCCAGCAGTTCGAGCGCCCGCTCCAGCTGCAAGCCCTTGCGGCCGAGCCACTCAAAAAGAGCCCGGGCCGACTCGACTTCCAGCGCGGCATTCTGAGTCAGGGACCGAACGGCCTCGAGGTGCGCAGCACCGGCTCGCAGGACTCTGCCGTGTTCAGCTCCCTGTCGCGAGCCAACTGCTACATCGTTCTTGAACGGGAACGGGGCCGCGTCGCCGCAGGCGAGACGGTAACCGTGGAGCCATTCGGGGGATTGCTGCTGTGAGCGAGATCCTCAGCGACGCCGAACTGCTGCGCTACAACCGCCAGATCATCCTCAAATCCTTCGACTTCGAGGGACAGGAGGCGCTCAAGCAGGCCCGTGTGCTGGTGATCGGCGCCGGTGGCCTTGGCTGCGCCGCCAGCCAGTATCTGGCGGTGGCCGGGGTTGGCCAGCTCACCCTGGTCGATTTCGACAAGGTGGAGCTCTCCAACCTGCAGCGTCAGGTGCTGCACAACGATGAGCGCATTGGCCACTACAAAGTAGACTCTGCCGCCCAGTCGCTACGTGCCCTCAATCCCTGGCTCAACATCGAGACCCACGCAGCCGTGGCCGATGAGGCACTGCTCGATACCCTACTGCCACGGCATCAGCTGGTGCTCGATTGCACCGACAACCTGACCATTCGCAACCTGCTGAATCAAAAAGCACGCCAGCACAGGGTGCCGCTGGTCAGTGGCGCCGCCATCCGGCTGGAGGGCCAGCTCTGCAGCTTCACCTGGCAGGAAGATGAGCCCTGCTACGCCTGCCTCAGCGCCCTGTTTGGCGAGCAGGCCCTCACCTGCGTCGAGGCGGGCGTACTCGCCCCCGTGGTGGGATTGGTGGGTAGCCTGCAGGCACTGGAAGCCATCAAGCTACTGGCCAGCATGGGCAAGAGCTACAGCGGCCGCCTGCTGATGATCGACGGCCTGAGCGGCACTTTCCGCGAGATGAAGCTGCCCAAGCGCCCCGACTGCCCGGTCTGCTCCCATCCTTGACGCAAACGGGATCAAAAAAGCCGAACCCTGTGGTTCGGCTTTTTGGTATCTGCACCTAACAACCCCTTCTTTAATGGGTCGTGAGGATCCGTTGCAACAGGTGGTTAAAGCCCGAGGGGTCTTCAGCGGGCCAAGCGTGGTGGCCGTTGGGGGTGTGGATGGTGGCGTTGGGCAAGGCGGCAAACTGCTCCACTCGTTTGGCCAGCGGCAGGTAGTCGTGACTGGTGGAGATGATGGCCACCGGCTGCCAGATGGCGCCGAGCCGGGCGCGTACCGACCAGCCGGGTAGTGCCTCCAGCAGCGCCTTGTAGGTTTTCTTTTTATTGCGCACGAAACGCAGCCGGAAGGTATGGCGCACCTGCGCCAGATCCGGGCCTGGGAAGAGCTCGCGTCCCAGCCACCAGGCGAGCGGGCGCATGCCAAACCAGCGCAGCCACTTGAGGCGCTGGGCGTAACGCTCCTGCTCTTTGGGTGTTTCCAGCAGAAACTCGCTAAAACCGTTGACCAGCACCAGCCCCTGCACCTTGTGGGGCAGTTGCAGCGCCAGCTCCAGCGCGACCATGGCCCCCAGCGACAATCCCACCACCCAGGCGGGTTCTGGCTGTGCATCGAGCCAGTTCACCACATCTGCTGCCAGGGTCGCCACATCGAACGGCCCCTCCTGCATGCTCTGGCCGTGGCCGCGCAAGTCCAGCGCTACCACCCGGTAGTGTTCGGAAAACCGTTCGATCTGCGCCTGCCAGTCGAGGCTGGAGGAGCCCAGCCCGTGCAGCAGCAACAGCAAGGGGCCCTCCCCCGCACTGCGCAGGGCAAGACCGTTGAATTTCATCACCTTATTGCGGCGCATCAGTGTATTGCCTCTCGACTCATCACCTGAACCATCTCTTGTTGTTATGTTGCCCGTGGCCATCCTGCCACGTTATCAGCACGGCGCCCAATCAGCCTTCGCTGACCAGACTCACCGCCTTGATATAAGCGTAGATCTGCTGCTCCGGCGCCAGTGCCAGCCGCCTGGCGGAGCGGCTGGTGATCCGGGCCAGCAGTATCTGCTCACCCAGCGCCAACTGCAACAGGGTCTGTCCGGGGCGCACCTCGCGCACCGCCAGCAGACGGGTGACGAGACAGTTGGAAAGGCTGGAGTGCTCGATGGGGGCGGTGGCAATCACCACATCCCGCCCCGCCACCTTGATCTGCAAGGGGCCGCTCTCGTCCGGCACCTGGGTCATGGTGACCCGCAGCTGCTGCTCACCGAGCTGCAGGGTCGCCATCTGCTCCTCTTCATCGTAGTGAGAGAGGGTCGCCGCCAGCATCACCCCGGCATCGTCACGGCTGGCGAGTGACAGGTCGGTACGGGCGAAAATCTCGCTCGGCCGGCCTTGCGCCTCCACCCTGCCACCTTCCAGCAGCACCAGCTGATCGCAGAGCAGGCTCACCTCCTCCATGGCGTGGCTGACGAAGATCATCGGGATGCCGCTCTCCTGCTGCAAGCCCTTGAGCACATGGGCCTGATGGATGCGGCTGCGCCGATCGAGCGCAGAAAAAGGCTCATCAAGCAGCAGCAGATCAGGCTCGGCAAGCAGCGCCCGCCCCAATGCTACCCGCTGGCGTTGACCGCCAGAGAGGGCATGGGCAGGCAGCCCCAGCAGATCGGCAAAACCGAGCCGAGCCGCCAGCGCTTCAGGCTGCCAGCGTCCTCGCCCCTTGCGGGCCGCCAGTTGCAGATTGCCGAGCACCGTCAGATGGGGGAAGAGGCGCGCGTCCTGAAACACCAGCCCGATCCGGCGCGCTTCAGGCAGCAGCGCGGCGCACTCCCGATCGCGCCACCGCAAGCGATCCCCTTTTTGGCGATCGAGCCCGGCGATAATGCGCAGCAGTGTACTCTTGCCGCAGCCGGAGGGGCCAAACAGGCCGAGGATCCCACCCAATTCGAGGGTCAGTGCGCAGTCGAGGGTAAAAGGGCCAAACTCACGCCGAACATGGAGGTTCAGGGCATGGCGGTGCGGCTCGTTCACTGGCGGCATAGTGGCGGGCTGGTTCATCCAAACACTCTCCGCTGTCTACGCTGCAACACCCCGTAGACCAGCACCAGCATCACCAGCGAGAAGGCCATCAGGCCGCCCGCCAGATAGTGGGCTTGTCGGTAATCCATCGCCTCCACATGATCAAACAGGGCGATGGAGAGCACCTGGGTCTCGCCCGGAATATTGCCGCCAATCATCAGCACCACGCCAAACTCCCCCAATGTATGGGCAAAGCCGAGGGCCGCCGCCATCACAAAGCTGGGCAGAGTCATCGGCAAGATGATGTGGAAGAAGCGTTCCAGCGGGCCGAGCCCCAAGGTGGCGGCAGCTTCCAGCTCCTTGTTGCCCATGTTGACGAAGGCGGAGGTGAGCGGCTGCACCACGAACGGCAGCGAATAGAGGATGGAGGCAAACAGCAGGCCGAGAAAGCTGAAGGCAAGCGGGGCACCAAAGGTGTCGCGCCACCAGGCGCCGAAGCCATATTCAGGGGAGAAGGCGAGCAGCAGATAAAAACCCAGCACAGTGGGGGGGAGCACCAGCGGTAGCGCCACCAGCGCCTCAACCAGTGGCCGCAGCCGGTTCTGACTGCGCGACAGCCACCAGGCCAGCGGCGGTGCCAGCAACAGCAAAATCGCTGTGGTGCAGGCCGCAAGCTTCAGGGTGAGCCAGACCGCCAGCAGATCCCCTTCACTCATTGCCGACCTCCCGGTTGATAAATGCCCCCAACGGCATGGTATCCATCCTTATTGCAAAGAGTGGCCGACCCGAAGGCCGACCACTCAGGGAATCGCATCAGGCCCATCCCCTTATTGGGGCAAGGCATAACCAGCAGCCTTGATCTGTGCCTGACCCGGCCCCTTGAGCCAGGCCACCAGAGCCTCGACCGCGGCACCTTTTTTCAATACCAGCCCCTGCTGCTCTATGGGGGGATAGAAGCTCGCAGGCACTGCCCAGGCTTCACCAGTCTTGCCCGCTTCCACCAGATTGGCCCAGGCGACAAAGCCCAGATCGGCATTGCCGGTGTCGACAAATTGCCAGGTCTGGCCGATGTTGGCGCCGGTCAGCAACCGGTACTGCTTGGGATCGATCTTGAGATGGGTGAGGGTCGCCATGGCGGCAGCACCATAGGGTGCGGTGCGGGCATTGGCGATGGCGAGGTTGCCTTTCCAGCTGCGCAGGGTCGCCTCGTCAGGGGCCGGCCCCCCCTTCTTCCACAGCCCCAGCTGGCCGATGGCGTAGGTGAAGCGATCGCTCCCCTTGCCCTCTTTTTCCAGCTTCTCGGGGGTCGCCGCATCGGCGGAGAGGAAGAGATCGAACGGTGCGCCGTGACTGATCTGGGTATAGAGCACGCCGGTGGCGGCAGACGAGATGGCCAGGGTGTGGCCGGTCTTGGCGGTGAACTCCTTGCCGATACGCTCGATGGTTCCCTTGAAGTTGGCCGCCACGGCCACTTTCACTTCATCGGCCTGCACGACACCGGTATGCAAGGTGGCGGCGCAGACTCCTACGATGACAACAGATAACAGCGGTTTCATTCCCTTTCTCCTGATGGGGCCCGCACATCCGCGCCCCTTGGCGGGGCCGTGGTTCCCGTTGAACCTGCGCCCCTCGTGATGAACAGGTCAGGCTTGCCAGCGGGCAGCGGCGGCGTTGTCGCTCTCCTTGGCCTCGACCCAGCGTTGCACACCCTCGGCGGTCAGCTCTTTTTTCCAGAACGGCGCCCGGGTTTTCAAGAAATCCATGATGAAGTGACAGGCGTCAAAGGCGGCGTCGCGGTGGGCACTGCTCACCGCCACCAGCACGATTTGATCGCCAAGCCACAGCTCGCCGATACGATGAATGAGGGTACACTCCTGCAGCGGCCAGCGGCGGCGGGCCTCCTGCACAATATCGGCCAGCGCCTTCTCGGTCATGCCGGGGTAGTGCTCGAGGGCCAGCCCTTTAACCTCCTCCCCCTGATTGAAGTCGCGCACCTTGCCAACAAAAGTGACGATGGCGCCACTGTCGGGGCGGGTGGCGAGGCGGGCATATTCGTCCGCCAGCGAGAAATCCTCCCGCTGCACCACAATGCGATCTGTGATGGTTGCCTCGCTCATCATCAGCCTCCGGTCACCGGTGGGAAGAAGGCCACCTCATCGCAATCATTGATAGGGGTATCGAGGGGCACCAGGGTCTGGTTGACCGCCACCAGCAGCTTGCCAGCTTCCAGCGCCAGCGCCCACTTGTCGCCGCGTTCACAGAGCGCCGCGCGCAGCGCTTCGGCGGTGGCATAGTCGCACGGCAGGCTCAGCTCATCGCAGGCCACCAGCTCTCTTACTTGCGCAAAAAACAGTACCTTGATCATGCTTGCTCCCCGCTATTTGACCCCAACTGAAAATGGCCGGACTTGCCGCCCTTTTTCTCTACCAGCCGCACCTGTTCGATCACCATGTCCTTTTGTACCGCCTTGCACATGTCGTAGATGGTCAACGCCGCTACCGACGCGGCGGTCAGCGCCTCCATCTCGACACCAGTCTTGCCGGAGAGCTTGCAGAGAGTGCGGATATGTACCCGATTCTGCTCGGCCAGCGGCACTATCTCCACCTCGACTTTGGTCAAGGCCAGCGGATGGCAGAGGGGGATGAGATCGGCGGTCTTCTTGGCGGCCATGATGCCGGCGATGCGGGCGGTGGCGAACACGTCACCCTTGTGGTGCTGGCCGCTCAGGATCAGCGCCAGGGTCTCGGGGGCCATGGCAACAAACGCTTCGGCACGAGCCTCGCGCTCGGTCACCTGCTTGTCGGTCACATCCACCATATGGGCTTCACCGCTCTGGTTCAGATGCGTCAGGTTGGGCTGGGTCTGCTTGGGATCGGTCTGGTTCATCGTTTGCTCTCAGAGGTGGGAGACAAAGTTGCACGGCTTGGTGCGGGCATCGAGCTGATCGCGGATCAGTTGCTCCCAACCCAGCTGACAGGCGCCGGTGGAGCCGGGCAGGCAGCAGATCAGGGTGCGATTGGCGAGTCCCGCCAGCGCACGGCTCTGCATGGCGGAGCCTTTAATCTCGGCAAAAGAGAGTTGACGGAACATCTCGCCAAAACCCTGTACGGTGCGCTCGAACAGCACACCGACCGCTTCCGGTACCCGGTTCTGTTCATTGAAGCCGGTACCGCCGTTAATCAGCACCACCTGCACCCCTTCATCGGCGATCCACTCGCTCACCTGGGCTCGAATGCGAAACAGGTTGTCGGGGCAGAGCGCCCGATCGGCCAGCTGATGGCCCGCGTCGGTAAGGGCCGAGACCAGATAGTCGCCCGAGCTGTCATCGGCGGCGGTGCGGCTGTCGGAGACCGTCAGCACGGCGATCTTGAGGGGAATAAATGCGTTGTGTTTCTGTCCCATCGGGCAGCTCCTTGTGGCTATGGGCCGTCAACGAGGCAGGAATAGAAGGGGTATGAGAGGCCAGCTGTCAGGACGCAAAAACGGACGCAGACAGGGGGACCAACTTGCTCAAGCGTGTGACGGCGGGCTGATTCTATCAAAGGTTTCACGAGATATGGGATTTAAAAGACACACAAATCTGATGCTTGTCCCATATATGAACAAAACGCAGGCCGGGTAAACCCGGCCTGTCGTCGCAGGATCAGAACCCTTTCACCCCGGTCATGTCGGGCAACTGGTGAGCAATCCCCTTGTGACAGTCGATACAGGTACTTTCACCACTGGCCAGATTGGTAGAGTGCATCTTGGCAGCACGCTGCCCCTGCAGGGAGAAGTCCATGTACTCGAAGTTGTGGCAGTTGCGGCACTCGCGCGAATCAGTCTCTTTCATCCGCTGCCACTCCCGCTCCGCCATCTCGCGCCGGTGCGACTCGAACTTCTCACGGGTATCCACCTTGCCGGTGATCATGCCCCACAGCTCCTTGGAAGCCTGAACCTTGCGGATGATCTTGTAGGTCCACTCATGGGGCACGTGGCAATCCGGGCAGCTGGCCCGTACACCGGAGCGGTTGGCGTAGTGGATGGTATCGCGATACTCCTCGAACACATTGTCTTTCATCTCGTGACAGCTGGTACAGAAGGCCTCGGTATTAGACGCTTCCATGGCGGTGTTGAAACCACCCCAGAAAATCACGCCGCCGAAGAAGCCCATCAGCAGAATGACCCAGAGAGCCGCCTTCGACGGTGACTTGAAGGTGGTCCACAGACGCTGCACAAAACCGGGTAATTTCATCTATGGGCTCCTTAGTTCAGCGCTTCAACAGGCTTGAAGGTATTTTCCACCAAGGGCTTGGCATCTGTTTGCGGCACGTGGCACTGCAAGCAGAAGTAACGACGGGGGGAGACTTCACCCAGCGTCATGCCATCGCGGGTCTCGAAGTGAGTCGGGCTGATCTTGGGTGCCTTCATGGCGCTGGCATTCTTGAAGCTGTGGCAGGCCAGGCACTTGTTGACCTTGGTATCCACTTCGTAGTTGCGAATGTCGTGGGGGATCAGCGGCGGCTGATGCATGTACTGGCGGTCGTAGGGCGCGCCATCCTTGCGGAAGTTTTTCAGCGGCGCAGCGGTGGAATCGGTCACCAGATCGGTGGCGCCCCGCTCGGACTTGAGGCCACCGGTACTGTTGGTGATCTCGGGGGCCGCTGCCATCAAGGATCCCGCCATCAGGCAGGCCAGCATTGCTCCAATCAGCTTTTTCATTATTTGTTCTCCGACGTTTTTTCTGCCTTGACGGCAAAACCTACAGTGATTTCAAAAACTTGTTCCGCGCAGACATCGATGCAGCGGCCACAGTTGGTACACTCCTGAGCCGCAATCAAGGGCTCGTGACCTCGCTTGGCACCATGAACAGGCCCGCGCAGGATGGGACGCTCCGGGCAGACCGCATAACAATCCATGCAGTTGTTGCACCGCTCGCGCCCCTTGGCAGAAATCTTGATAAATCCGACCCGATTGACCAGGGCATAGAAAGCCCCCACTGGACAGAGATGACCACACCAGCCCCGCTCAACCACGAAAAGATCGAACAGGAACAGCGCCACCAGCAGAGCCCAGCCCGCCCCCATGCCAAACAGCAGACCGCGCATGGCCAAGGACACAGGATTGACCAACTCCCACGCCATCACCCCGACCACCGCTGGCACCACCAGCACCATGGCCAGCAGCCAGTAGCGGGTCGCACGGCTGAACTGGCCATTGCCCTTGAGGCCAAGTCGCCCCCTGAGCCAAGCTGCGGCATCCGTGATGAGGTTGACCGGACAGACCCAGGAGCAGAACACCCTCCCCCCGACCAGCCAGTAACCGGCCAACACAATGGCAGCACCCAGCCAGAGGGTGGTGAGGGGCCAGTGGCCCGCCGCCAGCGACTGCAACAGCGTGAGGGGATCGGTCAGCGGCACCGTCTCCAGCAACAGCGAGCTGGAGAGGTTGCCCTTGAGGATCCAGATGCCCGCCAGCGGCCCCAGCAAAAACAGCCCGAGCACGCTGAACTGACTCAGCCGACGCAGCAACAGGAAGCGGTGGGAACGCCACCAACCCAGTTTGATGCGAGCCTCTTCCCCCGGATAACGACTCATAACCCCTCCGGTTTGCGGGTGGGCAGGGTGAGCCTGTCGCCGATGAGCGACTTGTTCCCCGCCTTGGCCTTCTCTTCCCAGCCGAGCCGGTAGTGATGACCCAGCTCACCTTTGGCGAGCTGGCGTGGCGCCACCTTGATGGCTGCCTCCTCCAGCACGCAGGCATGCTCGCACTTGCCACAGCCGGTACAGACATCGCTGTGTACCGTGGGCAGGAACATGGCGTGTTTGCCGGTACGCTGGTTATGCTGCAGCTCAAGAGTGATCGCCTTGTCAATCAGCGGGCAGACCCGATAACAGACATCGCAGCGCAGACCCAGATAGTTGAGACAGGTCTCGTGATCGATGAGCACTGCCACCCCCATCCGGGCCTGATCGATGTCGGTCATCTGCTGATCCAGCGCCCCGCTCGGACAGGCCACCACGCAAGGGATGTCATCACACATCTCGCAGGGCACGGCACGCGCCTTGAAATAGGGGGTGCCAGTGGTCACAGGGTCAAACAGCCGGGCGAGCTTGAGAGTGTCGTAGGGGCACGCCTCGACGCAGAGCCCGCAACGCACGCAGGCGCTGAGGAACTCTGTTTCATCGAGAGCGGCGGGCGGGCGCAGCGCCTGGGCAGGCACAGCTTGCGCCTGCTGGCGGGCCACGCCACCGAGCCCCACGCCAAGCAGGCCCACACCGCAGGCCCCCTTGGCCATGTCGGCCAGAAACTGGCGACGACTACGACTCATCTCGCACTCCCCCGCCTTAAGCCTTCATCACCTTGACGGCGCACTTCTTGTAATCGGTCTCTTTCGAGAGCGGATCGGTGGCATCCAGGGTCAGCTTGTTGACCAGCTGGCTGGCATCAAAGAAGGGCATGAAGACCAGTCCTTTCGGCGGACGGTTGCGACCACGGGTCTCGACACGGGTCTTCACCTCGCCACGGCGGGAGGAGACAATCACCTCTTCACCACGGCGCACGCCGCGAGCCTTGGCATCGTCCGGGTGCATGAAGAGCACCGCATCCGGGAAGGCGCGATAGAGTTCGGGCACCCGACGGGTCATGGTGCCGGTGTGCCAATGCTCCAGCACGCGACCGGTGGAGAGCCACAGATCGTACTCTTTATCGGGCGACTCGGCGGCGGGCTCGAACGGCAGGGCGAAGATGACCGCCTTGCCATCGGGCTTGCCATAGAAGCGCACTCCCTCGCCCGCTTTCACATAGGGGTCGAACCCTTCGCGATAGCGCCACAGGGTCTCTTTGCCATCTACCACAGGCCAGCGCAGACCGCGCGCTTCGTGGTACTGATCGAACGGTGCCAGATCGTGACCGTGGCCACGACCGAAGGTGGCGTACTCCTCGAACAAGCCCTTCTGGACGTAGAACCCGAAGTGCTCGGCTTCGTCGTTCAGCATCCCCTTGCTCTGCTCTTTCGGGAACTGGTTGACCTGACCGTTGGCATAGAGCACATCAAACAGGGTCTTTCCCTTCACTTCCGGCATCTTGGCAATCAGCTCAGCTGGCCACACCTCTTCCACCTTGAAGCGCTTGGAGAACTCCATCAGCTGCCACAGGTCGGACTTGGCCCCTTCTGGTGCCTTCACCTGCTGGTGCCAGAACTGGGTGCGGCGCTCTGCGTTGCCGTAGGCACCCTCTTTCTCCACCCACATGGCGGTGGGCAGGATGAGGTCAGCGGCCTGGGCGGTAACAGTCGGGTACGGGTCAGAGACCACGATGAAGTTGCGCGGGTCGCGATAGCCAGGCAGGCGATCGGTATTCATGTTGGGGCCGGCCTGCATGTTGTTGTTGCACATCACCCAGTAGGCGTTGAGCTTGCCATCTTTGAGCATGCGATCCTGCAGCACGGCGTGGTAACCCACCTGCTCCGGGATGGTGCCTTCCGGCAGTTTCCAGATCTGCTCGGCGATGGCGCGATGCTTGGGATCGGTCACCACCATGTCGGCCGGCAGACGGTGGGCAAAGGTGCCCACTTCCCGAGCGGTACCGCATGCAGAAGGCTGACCGGTCAGGGAGAAGGGGCCAGAGCCCGGCTCGGAGATCTTGCCGGTCAGCAGGTGGATGTTGTAGCAGAGGTTGTTGGCCCAGACACCGCGAGTATGCTGGTTGAAACCCATGGTCCAGTAAGAGACCACCTTCTTGTTCGGATCGGCATAAAGCTGTGCCAGCTTCTCGAGCTTGTCCTTGGGTACGCCAGAGAGCTTGGAGACGGACTCCAGATCGTAATCCGCCACGAACTTGGCGAATTCCTCGAAGGTCATCGGAGTGGCATCGCCGCTGTCCGGGTTCTTCGCTTTCTGCTGCAGCGGATCGGTCGGACGCAGACCGTAACCGATGTCGGTGGCACCTTTCTTGAACACGGTGTGCTTGTTGACGAAGTCCCAGTTCACCTTGTCGTTCTGGATGATGTAGTTGGCGACATAGTTGAGGATCGCCAGATCGGTCTGGGGGGTAAATACAATGCCGTTGTCCGCTAGTTCGAAGCTGCGGTGCTCAAAGGTCGAGAGCACGTGCACCTGCACGTCCGGGTTGGAGAGACGGCGATCAGACATCCGCGACCAGAGGATGGGGTGCATCTCGGCCATGTTGGAGCCCCACAGCACGAACGCATCGGCCTGCTCGATATCGTCGTAGCAGCCCATCGGTTCATCCATACCGAAGGTACGCATGAAGCCGACAACCGCAGATGCCATGCAGTGGCGGGCATTGGGGTCAATGTTGTTGGAGCGGAAACCGGCCTTCATCAGCTTGGCGGCGGCATAGCCTTCCCAGACTGTCCACTGGCCGGAGCCGAACATGCCGACAGCGGTCGGCCCCTTCTCTTTCAGAGTTGCCTTGAACTTCTCGGCCATGATGTCGAACGCCTGATCCCAGCTGATGGGGGCGAAGTCGCCATCCTTGTCGAACTGGCCGTTCTTCATCCGCAACATCGGCTGGGTCAGGCGATCCTGGCCGTACATGATCTTGGAGAGGAAGTAGCCCTTGATGCAGTTGAGGCCACGGTTGACCGGTGCATCGGGGTCGCCCTGAGTCGCCACGACCCGACCATCCTGAGAGCCCACCAGCACGGAACAGCCGGTACCGCAGAAGCGGCAGGGAGCCTTATCCCAATGGATGGCAGTCTTGTCGGTACTGGTGATGAGATTGGCTGCCAGCGTGGGGGCACTGACACCGGCCACGGCAGCAGCAGCTGCTACCGCGTTGGCCTTCATAAAGTCGCGTCGACTCAGCTTCATGGCATATCCTCACATTGCTTATCGCGTAATAGTTGTCGAATCTGTCGAACGGGAGCCAGCCATCAGCGGTAGAGGGCACGCCCGGCATCCCATCACTCTTTTCAGTGATCGCCCAGTTCATCGAACTGGTGGTAAATCAGGGCGGCTGAGAGCACACCCGGCATCGCCTGTATCGCATCAATGGCCGCCATGATCGGTCGCTGACTCGGACCTTCCAGGGTCACGACCAGCTTGCCCTCGTCACTGACGGCGTGGATCTCGGCCCCTTCCAAGGCGCCAATCTGCCCGGCGAGCTGATGGCGCAAGGGGGGCTGGGTCAGCACCACCAGACTCGATACATGGAACTCCTGATCCATTGTGGCTTCTGTGTCACACGGCTTCTGACTCATTCTGACTCCTGCTTGAGGGTGTACTGGCTCGCACCACCGGATGGGGCGGCTCGCCCGTCGACCTTGATGCTGCCAACCGGACAATCCTGCACACAGGCGCCGCAGCCGTTACAGCGATCCGGCTCGACCGTCGGGGTGGGCACGCGCCCCAGCACCGGAATAAAGCGAATGGCATTGGGCTCGCAGCTGTCCTGACAGCGCTGGCAGAACACCTGACCATTGGCCAGACAGTTGGCTTCGATATGGGCCTTATAGTGCCAGGGGGACTCGCTGGTCAGGCGAAACAGGGGCACCTTGCAGACCGTGACGCACTCGGTGCAGAAGGTGCACTCGCCACGCTGGAAATCGACCACCGGAAAACCGCCCTCGCCATTCACCAGGATCTGCTCCGGACAGGCGGCCAGACAATCCCCGCAGCGGGTGCAGTCGGCGACAAATGCCGACCAGTTGACTGACCAGGGCAACTGCACCGGCGGTTCGGCGGTTCTCAGCCGCCCCCGGAACAGGCCGCGGCGGGCAAGATCGATCTCATCCGGCATGTTGACTCCTGTTCTGGTGAAGAAGGGGACAGTGCGAGTCCATGATTGGCATTCTTGATACCAATTATAAGAGTGGGTGTATATTGCGGCCCTGACAAGGTAAGGGATATACCACCAGGGAGATAAACAGGGGGGATTCTTGCGCCAGATCAAAGCCTTGCAGCGCAATAAAAATGGAGGTATCGGTTAAAATACCTCCATGTGAGGATTGCTATTTAATCGTTGGCGATTTTTTGCGGTTATCCGCCGATCGAGGCGAGATGAGGAGTGATGCCGGCATTGCCCTCATGGAGACGATGGGTGGCACTCTTGCCCGCCAGTGCCGCGCGAATGCGCTGTTGCAGCTCATCAGATTGCCCATCTGCGCCGAGCAGATCCCGCAGGTCAATGCCGTTGTCGCCAAACAGGCAAAGATGCAGCTTCCCCAGCGAGGAGACCCGCAGCCGGTTGCAACCGGCACAGAAATCCTTGCTATAGGGCATGATGAGCCCCACCCCACCTTGCGAATCAGGGTGCATAAAGACCTGCGCCGGACCGTCATCCGTGCCCCGCAACTGCTGCACCCAGCCGCTATCCAGCAAGCGCTGTTTGATCTGTTCGCCGCTGACATGGTGGTCACGAAACAGGGTATCCATCTCGCCGGTCTGCATCAGCTCGATAAAGCGCAGCTCGATGGGCCTGTGCCTGATCCAGCCCAGAAAGGCATCGAGCTGGTAGTCGTTGAGCCCCTTGAGCAGCACCGCATTGATCTTCACCGATTTGAAACCGGCGGCCAGTGCTGCTTCGATCCCCTCCATCACTTCGGCCAGCTTGTTCTCACCGGTGATCTGGTGAAACTGGCGCGGGTCGAGACTGTCGACACTGACATTCAGCGCATTGAGTCCTGCATCAAACCACTCCTGAGCCCGCTCCTTGAGGCGATAGCCGTTGGTAGTCATGGCGACCTTCTCGATACCCGGGGTAGAGGCAATCACCCTGACGATCTCGGTGAAATCGCGGCGCAGGGAGGGCTCGCCCCCCGTGATGCGCACCTTGCGGGTGCCCATGGCGGCAAAACCGCTGACCACACGGCGGATCTCGTCAATCGAGAGAAAGGGTTGACGCCCCGCTTTGTGACCTTCCGGGGGGCGATAGCCGTCAGGCAGGCAATAGGTGCAACGGAAATTGCACACATCGGTCACTGACAGACGCAAATAGTAAAAACGACGGGAAAAACCATCTTCAAGTGGCAACATAAACACCTTTCCAAATACGGGAGGCCAGGGCATTTCTTTCCTGACCCTTACAGCTCGAACGTCGGCTGACGGCTGGTTTCCCCCTATCGCTAGGACTTAGGCAAAACCGCTCGGAGTTCATCTAGTTTTTCGATGCTAACACAAGTTGGAGTACACTCCCACGCATCTTGCGGGGTCTTTATCACTATCCAGAGGTGCGCATCAGTATGGGAAAACGGTTCAGGGTCCATTCGGTCAGCAGTGCCATTGGCCGCGCCATGGTGTTGATCCTCTTCATGGCCAGCCTGATCGCGCTGGTCGCCATGGTCACCCTCTTCTACTCGGTACCCGATGCCAAGGCGATCAACCTCTCCGGTTCGCTGCGGATGCAGGCCTACCGGATGGCCTACGAAATCGAGCGGGGCGACAGCGTGCTGGGGCGCCTCTCCCAGTTTGAAGAGACACTTCATGCTGCGGAGCTACAGGAGACCCAACGCTGGATCACACCTGCCTCTCTGCGTCGCACCTATGGCGAGGTGCTCAGCCAATGGGAAGTAATGCGCCAGCACATTGAGGATCGTACCCCCAGACGCTACACCGATAACACCGAGCAGTTTGTGGCGGCCATCGACAATTTCGTCAATCAGATGCAATACCACGTGGAATTCAAGGTGCGGATGCTGGCACTTGCGGAGGGGCTCGGCCTGCTCGCCATCATCACCATCGCCTGGTTCACGGTGCGCTTCACCCGCCAGCAGGTGGTCGCCCCCCTAAACCAGCTGGTCTACTGCGCCCGCCAAATCCAGCGGCAGGATTTCGATCTTAAGCTGCCCGCCCACGGCGAAAACGAGCTGGGGGAGCTGTCGCGCGCCTTCGTCACCATGGCCGACGAGCTGGGCAAGCTCTATCGGGAGCTGGAAAACAAGGTGGAAGAGAAAACCGCCAAGCTGCAACAGGCCAATGACACCCTCTCGTTTCTCTACTCGACCGCCCAGAAGCTGCACGCTGCTCCACTCAGTACCCGTACCCTCATCAAACTGCTGGACCGCGCCGCCGCCCACCAGCATATCGACCATATCCGGCTGACCCGCTTCGAACACAACGCCATGCCGGTCTACATCTCGGGGCGCACCGGCTGGCCCGGCGATCTCGATGCGGTCGCCAGCTTCTATCTACAGATGGATGAACAGGAGTTCGGCCGCCTCGACATCATCAGTCAGCACCCTATCGACGAACGGTTGATCAAAAACTTCACTATGCTGCTGGCCCAAGTGCTGCACAAAGATCAGACCCTGCTGCAACAGCAACGACTGCTGTTGATGGAGGAGCGGGCGGTGATCGCACGAGAACTGCACGACTCGCTGGCGCAGGCCCTCTCCTATCTCAAGATCCAGTCCACCCTGCTCAAGCGCTCTTACGCCAAGGGGCAGCATGATAAGGCGCAGGAGGCGATGCTGCAGATCGACGAGGGGCTCAGCAATGCCTATACCCAATTGCGCGAGCTGCTCGGGACTTTCCGCCTCACCATAGGGGATGCCAATCTGGGGGAAGCAATCCGGGTAATGCTCGATCAGCTACAGCCCCAGACCCAGGCCGAGATCCGGTTCCATTACGGACTGGCCGACAACGACCTGGAGGCAGGCCAGCATATCCACATTTTGCAGCTGATCCGTGAGGCAGTACTCAATGCCATCAAACACGCCAACGCGCAAGTGATTGATGTTAGCTGTGAGACCCTCGCCAGTGGTAACATTGAGGTTCAAATTTCAGATGACGGTGTCGGGATCGGACTCGCCAGCTCGGCGATCAACCATTACGGTTTGAGCATCATGAACGAGCGAGCAAGCAAACTGCATGGACTGTTGACCATCAGCGAACAGCAGCCACAAGGCACCCGCGTGCATCTGACCTTTCCCACCAGTCTAACGAGAGACGCCTGATGGACGAGATGAAATACACTGTTCTGGTCGTAGACGACCATCCCCTCATGCGCAAAGGGATTGTGCAGCTGCTGGCTCTGGAAGATAACATGGAAGTGACCGGTGAAGCCTCCAACGGCACAGACGCCGTGGCACTGGCCAAAGAGTCCGAGCCGGATCTGATCCTGCTCGATCTCAACATGAAGGGGCTCTCCGGCCTCGACACCCTCAAGGCGCTGCGCGCTGAGGAGATCACCTCCCGGGTAGTGATCCTCACCGTATCCGATGCCCGTCAGGATGTGGTGGCCCTGCTCAAGGCGGGTGCCGATGGCTACCTGCTCAAGGATACCGAGCCTGACCTGCTGCTGGCCCAACTGGCAGACGTGATGACCGGCAAGCAGATCCTGAGCGAACCGCTGCGCCCCTATCTCGAAAACATCTACGAGCTGGATCACCTGCAGCAGAAGCTGGAAAGCTTAACGCGTCGCGAAATGCAAATCCTGCGCGAAATTGCAAAAGGCCTCTCCAACAAACAGGTCGCCTCGGTACTCCATATCTCCGAGGGAACGGTCAAGGTTCACGTGAAGAGCCTGCTGAAGAAACTCGAGGCGCAAAGCCGCGTGGAAGCGGCTGTCATGTATCTGGAGCAGCGCAACTAAGCGCCCTCAACCGCCCGAAAAGCCACCCTCCGGTGGCTTTTTTCATTCTCTGGCACAGTCGCTGCATTGTCATATTCAGCAACTACTCAATGGAGGATGGAACATGAAACTACAACCTTTGGCACTGTTCCCCTTGCCTTCCCACATACTGCCGGGCGGCAAGCTTCCTCTGCGTCTGTTCGAGCCACGCCACCTGCAGATGCTCAAGGAGTCATTCATCAACGATCAGGGCTTTGGCATCGTGATGGAAGAGTCGACCACCTCGGGACAATCCGGCCGCATTCTGCCGGTGGGCACCCGGGTCAAGGTGACTGACTTCTACACCCTCAATGATGGCCTGCTGGGGGTGACGGTGCTAGGACTGGAGCGCTTCTGTATCCACGAGATGGAAACAGACGAGATGGGCCTGCGCCGCGCCAAGGTGGAGATGCTGCCCAACTGGCCGAGCACCCACTCCGATTTCAACGACAAGCTGCTGGTCAATCGCCTGCGGGAAGTGTTCGAGCAGTATCCGGAGCTTGATGAACTCTATCCGGACAAACGCTTTGAAGATGCCGCCTGGCTCTGCCAACGCTGGCTCGAGATATTGCCGATGCCGATTTATGAAAAGCAGATGCTGATTGCCAAACAAAACAGCGAAGCGGCCCGTAAATTTCTGCATCGCCTGATTTCACAATGACAAAAACAGCGTTGCAAAATGCAATTATTCCAAGAATGAAAATTTGAAATTCGCATTTTGCGAGTAAGTAGGAACGCAGAACGCCATAACAAGAGAGAGCCGCTGCGCTGAACGGCCAAAATTGAACACAAAAGAGTCCCAAGAAAGTTGGCACAGATTTTTCATGTAGATTGATACAACCCGATTTATCCCGTGCTCTCTTCAGTATTTGCTGAAGAACTGGTCAACCCACAAAGTTGACCATTTTTTTTATCCGCGCGTCGGTAACCGCTGACCAAAGTGACGCTTTAAACACTCCCTCAGCCGCGACAAGGTGATGGGTTTGGCGAGAAAATCATCCATCCCCTGTTCCAAACAGCACGCCTTGTCCTCCGCCATGGCATTGGCGGTCAATGCAATGATGGGCATGGTGTAACCAAGCTCACGCAATCGTCTCGTCGCCTCCAGTCCATCCATCAGCGGCATCCGCATATCCATCAGGATCAGATCAGGTTGCTGCTCATCCACCTGCGCCAGCGCCTCCAGACCATTGGCAGCCAGCCGTACCTTGCCCACCAGTTTTTGCAGCATCAGCGATACCACCAGCTGATTTACCGGGCTGTCCTCCACCACTAGTACGTCCAGTGGCAACAAGGGCTGATCACTCTCCTCTCGCAGGGGTTGGCAATGGCAAGGCAGTGCCATGCCCGGCAGCTCGAACCAGAAACAGCTTCCCTTGCCCGGCTCACTCTTCAGGTGGATCTCTCCCCCCATAAGCGTCACCAGACGCTTGCTGATGGCAAGACCCAGGCCGGTACCGGAAAAGCGGCGAGTCGCAGAATTATCAACCTGGGAGAAGGGCTCAAACAAGGTGGGTAGATCTGCCCTGGCGATCCCTATCCCGGTATCGGAGACAGAGACCCGCAACCTCTCATCCTGCCAGCCCAGATGTAGATTAACCTCCCCCTGCTCGGTAAATTTGAGGGCGTTGTCCAGCAGATTGCCCATCACCTGAGAAAGGCGCATCGGATCCCCCTGCAACTCGGCAGGGACAGCCTCATCTACCCGATAGTTCAGTGCAATCCCCTTGGATTCAGCACGACTCTGCAAAGGGTCAATAATGGACTGGCATAACTGGATCGGTTGCAGGGTCTCGCAGCGAAACACCAGGGTTTGCGACTCGATTTTCGAAAAATCGAGCACGTCATCGATGATGGTCTGTAGCAATCGCGCCGAGTGGGTTGCGTGGCGTAGCAGTTGCTTCTGCTCGGGAGCCAGCTCGGCGTGCAGCACCAGGTCGAGCATCCCCAGCACTGCATTCATGGGGGAGCGGATCTCGTGGGTCATCATGGCGAGAAACTGGGATTTGGCACGGTTGGCCGCTTCTGCATCATCCCGTGCGCGGGCCAGCTCCTCTTCACGGCGGATCTGGTGGCTGATATCACGTGCGGTACCACGATATCCGGTAAAAGTCCCTTCATGATCAAAACAGGGTTCGGCACTCACCTCCATCCAGCGTGGGCCATCGAGCATCGCAACCTGCATGCGTACAGCCCGGACCGGTTTACGCTTCTCCAATAGTTCAAGATATACCTGTGACTCGGTGCTCTGCTTGTTGCAAACATAGTCATAGAGGGTTGGCCGGGTCGCCAGCGGGGTCATATCGTCAAGGTAACCTGGCTCGGAAGCATAGCTGAGCCGATGTTCGGCATCCGTCTCCCAGAACCAGTCGGAGGCCATGGCGGCAAAACTGCGAAAACGGCGTTCACTGGCCTGCAGCGCCTCGGTTTTCACTGCGACCTGTTCTTGCAAACGGGCCCGATAGGTGATGTTGACCAATGCCTGGGCGATAAGCGGACGGCAACGCTCCATGGCAGCCTTGCTGGTGAGATCAAATGTGCCCGCCCGGGCGTGGCGGCAGATGAGGGTGGCGGTAAAACCGGGAGCCTGCAGCCCGGTCAGCATTACGCTGGACCAGCCCGGCTCGCTAGCCAGCGGCGCCAGCTCAGGCAGCTGGGAAGGATCGTAAATCACCAGAGTTTCACCCGCTATGGCGCGGGCAAATGCCGGGGTCATGAGCCAGTTGCGGGCAGAGCGCATCGGCTCGGTACTGAGGTGGGTAACGCCTTGCTCGCCACTCCAGGCCACCACATCTGCGTGCTCAAAGCCGATAAAGGGTTTGAGCACTTGAATAAGGCTCTCCAGCACCTGCTCCAGCGTTTTGGCATCAGCTAATGTAGCTACCCCTTTCAACAGGGTATGGGATTCATGGCGATACTTGGCCTCGCGCTCACGACAACGCATAAGGTCGACCAGAGTCGTCTGCAGTTTGTCACCAAGCGCTTCCAGTTCACTGTTGCCAATCATCTTGTATCCTGCTCTGCTCAACTGGTCAGAAAGATCACACTCGATACCATCAGATTGCCATGGGCGAGCTCACCATGAGGCAAGCGCCCCTGTTCACCGAATGTAAAGGGAGTAATAAACGGAACTTTGCCAAGACGTGCCTGACTTTGTTCAACAAACTGGCACAACATATCACCTAGCGCCAAACGGCAACCAGCACAAAAGATAATAAGCGCGCCTATCGGCAGCAGCTCGGCATCGACACCATAGGCAGGTTCGATCCGAATAGCGTTAAGGCTGCGCTGCAACAGCCCCTCCTGGCTGCTGTACATCAGCAGCAGGCGCTCCCCTTGCACCACATCGGTAAAAAGCCGCAGCCCCCCCTGTTCGGTCACCGCCTCGGGATGGGAGAGCTTGTAGTAAGGAATGCCATCAAGAGCCCCCACCTGACGGGCCAGCGGGGTGAGCGTGGTCTCCCGCAAAATCGCCCCCACCGGCCAGGACTGCTCGCGCCCGCACCATCGGGCATAGACCTCAGCGGCGGGCAGGTGATCGATGGTGAGTACCTCCCGCCCATCACAGGCGGTGATCTCGCCGCTGAACTCGGCAGGCACGTAACCGGAGTGAAACTGAAAGGCCAGCTGGCAATCGGGGTAAAGCACCGCCAGACCGATCCCATCCTGAGTCACCGCATCATCCCAGCAAAGCTGCCAGTCACCGCTGACGCTGCTATCAGCCGCCGAGCCCCCGACCACCGGCACCGAGGCTCCGAGTTCGGCCTCGATACCGGCCAACAGTCCTTCCTCCTTGCCGGGACTGGCGTGAAACAGGATCAGCTGGGGCAGCTCGCCCGGTCGACCACAGTCGCTCATGGCTCGGCGCAGCAACTGCCGCACATCCACCCCGTCACCGCTGGCACCGGCTACCCCGAATGCCCCTTTCTCATCGTACAGGGCAGCAACGGCCAGCCCATATCCATCTCGGGCATGGTGTCCCATCTCGGTCATGACGCCACCGCAAGAGCTGCACCCAAGCAGGCGGGTCGTCGGGAACTGGCCTTTGAGCGCGTCGCGCAGTATCGCCCCGTCATGGGCTTGGGTAAAATAGAGTAACAGCAGGGAGGGGGCCTGATCGGCATGGTGCCGCAGCTGCGCGCAGATATCTTGGGCCGCCAGCGATGAATTCTGGGCGAGGGAGTGAACGGTCAGAAATTTCAACACCATCTCCTTGTTTTATCGAATGGCAGCCTCAAGCAAAAATCATACCTTTATCAAACAATTATCTCGCTTCGCTTGCTAACATAGCGGTCAACTGAGACCAATAACAGGACGCCCATATGTGGCAAAAAAACATCAATGACTTCGATCGGGTCGTTGCCATCGGTGGTGGCCACGGCATGGGGCGAGTGCTTTCGTCCCTCTCGTTTCTCGGTCAACGGCTCACCGGCATCGTCGCCACCACAGATGATGGTGGCTCGACCGGACGCCTGCGCAAGAGTCAGGAGTGCATCGCCTGGGGCGATCTGCGCAACTGCCTGAACCAGCTGGTGACCGATCCCAGCATCGGCAGCCTGTTGTTCGAGTACCGCTTCGCCGGCAAAGGCGAGCTGGCGGGCCACAACCTTGGCAACCTGATGCTGCTGGCGCTCGATAATCTCTGTGTCCGTCCTCTTGATGCTATCAAGCTGATCAGTGACATGCTCAAAATCGAGTCACAATTGCTACCCATGTCTGAATTTCCCACAGATCTCTGCGCCCATATGGAGTGTGGCACCCAGATCCTGGGAGAGGTATCCATCGATCAACTTGCAACACCGCCCCTCTCTCTCGGCCTGATGCCGGAGGTGCAAGCGACCCGCGAAGCGGTGCTGGCATTGCAGCAGGCGGACATGATCATTCTTGGGCCGGGCAGTTTTCTCACCTCCATCATGCCGCCACTGCTGCTGGCCGAGATCGCCCAGGCCATCAACGAGAGCAGCGCCATGCTGGTTTTCGTTTGCAATCTGGTGGCGGAAAACGGCCCTGCCAGCCAGCTGGATCTGATGAGTCAGTGTCGCTGGCTGGAATCCCGAGTCGGTCAGGGTCGGCTGGATGCCATCCTGGCCCCACAGGGCGCAGGTGATGCGGGGGACTGGCAAGGGCGAGTGATCGAAGCCGAGCTGGGCGAGCTTGAGCTGCCCCATCGGCACGATCGGTTGAAGCTGAAACTGGCGCTGGACCGGATCATCCAGCAACTGCTCAACCAGCGTTAGGCAACGGTCACGGCGCCCCGGCATCCCTGCATGGTGCCGTTACTGATAATCGGCAAGAAACGCGAGCACCTGAGGCAAGGAGGCCTCAAGCATTTGCAACTGGCGCTCTGCCTCGGCCACATCCGCCTGCTTGCTGGCCATCTCAAGTGCCATCACCTGCTGATAGCTCGGCATGGCGCCGTAGCTGCCACAGGATGATTTCATGCTGTGCGCCACCCGAGCCAGCGCCTCCCACTCCCCCTGCTCATAGAGGGGCCTGAGCTGACTCAGCTGCTCGCCCACCTCTTCAATAAAGACTGCGATGACCACGGGCAGCATATCCGGACCGATATCCTCTGCCAGCTGCTGCAACACCTTGCGATCCACCCACTCCATGCGAGGCTCCTCCTGAACGGTATTCAAACAGACCATACTATAGATAGTTTTCGATGTCGTGGCTCACGACCAAGCAGTGAGGGAGCACCCGATTGGATGGCTCAGGGAATAAAGTGGCAAAAAATGTGATCAGTATCGAAATAGCGATGCTGAAACGCCCCTCAAGACAACAACTTGATTGCCACAAATTAACAATTGATAAACAATCAATGCCGTCAGAGTGATGATGCTCAGCAACACCTCTCATCCCTTTTGCCTTTTATGGCTGCTGCGAAGAACCAGGGTAGGTATCTACCCTGGTATTTTTTTATCTTGCCCAAGCGCAACCCGATTGGTCGCCACCCGCTCCCCCATGCGAAACAGATTGAATTCGCCGGGCGCCATTTTGACCCAATTCTCATTGCCGGTCAGCGGACGGGTGGTGATCAGGGTCACCACATCGTTGGGGGTGGTCTCGCTTTGAAAGTCGATCACCACCTCCTCATCCAGCAGGCTCGCCTCGCCAAATGGCGCACAACGGGTCAGCCAATGCAGGTTGTTGGTGCAGTAGCTCATCACATACTCCCCGTCCGAGAGCAGCATGTTGAATACCCCGAACGCTCTGAGCTCGTCACACAAGGTGGCGAGATAGCGAAACATGGCGGGAAAGTTGGCCGGACGCTTGGGATATTTTTGCTCCAGCCGGTCGAGCAGCCAGCAGAAGGCGTGCTCGCTGTCGGTATCCCCTACCGGACGGTGGCGACCGGTTGGCAGCTTCTTGTAACCGGTCAGCTGACCGTTGTGAGCGAAGGTCCAGTAACGGCCCCACAGCTCACGGGTAAAGGGGTGGGTATTTTCCAGCGACACGCAGCCACGGTTGGCCTGCCGAATGTGGCTGACCACGGCGCAGCTCTTGATGGGCAGCGCCTGTACCAGTCTGGCGATGGGAGATTGGGCACTGGGCTCGGGATCCTTGAAGGTGCGAAAGCCCTTCCCCTCGTAGAAGGTGATCCCCCAGCCATCCTTGTGGGGCCCTGTCTTGCCGCCGCGCAGCATCAACCCGGTAAAGCTGAAGCAGATATCGGTCGGCACATTGGCACTCATGCCGAGCAGTTCGCACATATCCGGCAGACTCCTTTCATGATTTGGCTTGTGTCATGTTCGACCAGCACACTGGTTCGACAGACAGCAGGGGAAAGCGCAATTCCTTCCCCTGTGGCAGCAACCGGTCGATGACAAACCATTAACCTGTGATGCCCTTGTCCGGTAGCGTGGCCTGATTACTTGGCCATCTCTTTTTCGACCAGCTGGATCAGGATGTGGATCACCTTGATGTGCACTTCCTGAATACGGTCGGCATAGCCAAAGTGCGGAACCCGGATCTCGACATCCGCCAGGCCTGCCATCTTGCCGCCATCCTTGCCGGTCAGGGCGATCACTTTCATCCCTTTGGCGCGGGCAGCCTCGATGGCTTTCAGGATATTGCCGGAGTTGCCGCTGGTGGAGATACCAAGCAGCACGTCGCCACGGCGGCCGACCGCTTCTACGTAACGGGAGAAGACATAGTCATAGCCAAAGTCGTTGGAGACGCAGGAGAGGTGGCTCGGATCGGAGATGGCGATACCGGCGTAACCCGGGCGGTTCTCGCGATAGCGACCGGTCAGCTCTTCGGCAAAGTGCATGGCGTCACAGTGGGAACCACCGTTGCCACAAGAGAGCACCTTGCCCTCTTCCTTGAAAGAGTCAGCCAGCAGTTTGGCGGCCGCTTCGATGTTTTTCAGGTTCTGCTCATCAGCCAGGAAGGCCTGCAGCACGCTGGCAGCTTCGGTCAGTTCATTGCGGATCAATTCTTGGTACATGATGTCTCTTCCACTGTTTTTAGTGTGCGTGTAGATCGCGGCTATTCTCGCACAAGCGAATCGCACAGTCGCCCCCCTGCGAGCCACAGCGCTGGCGGCGCGTGAGCGTTATGGGGATCACAGAGAGAAGGTAATGAAGATGTAAACAGCTTGATAACTTTGTGCATATGAATTACAACAGGGGCCATATCCAACAGGTCAGACCTCTGGATGAGTTACACCAAGTTGGCACATTTATACACGCAAGGAGCAAGCAATGACGACGACCCTCACTCTGCTCGGGGTGATCCTGGTTATCGGAGCCCTGGCCTATCGCCGGGCATCCCTGTTCATCTCCACCCTGGTCACCGGCGCCGCCCTGGCGCTTGGCGCCATCTATGGTCATGTGCCCTTGCTGGTATGGGCGCTGTTCGCGGTGATCGCCATCCCGCTCAATCTGGTGGAGTTTCGCCGCAATCAAATAACCAAGCCGCTGTTCAAGATCTACAAATCGATCATGCCGGAGATGTCCCGCACCGAAAAAGAGGCGATTGAAGCGGGCACCACCTGGTGGGAAGCCGACCTGTTCGCGGGCAACCCGGACTGGAAAAAGCTGCACGCCATCCCGGTCAGCACCCTATCTGCCGAAGAGCAGGCCTTTATGGATGGTCCGGTCGAGGAAGTGTGCCGCATGGTGAGCGACTGGGAAGTGACCCACGAGCGCGCGGATCTCTCCCCCGAGGTGTGGCAATACCTGAAGGACAACAAGTTCTTCGCGATGATCATCAAGAAGAAATATGGCGGTCTGGAGTTCTCGGCCTACGCCCAGTCCTGCGTCCTGCAAAAACTGTGCGGCGCCAGCGCCGTGCTCGCCTCCACCGTCGGCGTGCCCAACTCGCTGGGCCCGGGCGAACTGCTGCAGCACTATGGCACCGACGAGCAGAAAGATTACTACCTGCCCCGCCTGGCGGTAGGTAAAGAGATCCCCTGCTTCGCCCTGACCAGCCCGGAAGCGGGTTCTGACGCCGGCTCCATCCCCGACTTCGGTATCGTCTGCAAGGGTGAGTGGGAAGGAAAAGAGGTGCTCGGTATGCGCCTCACCTGGAACAAGCGCTACATCACGCTCGCCCCTATCGCCACCGTCTTGGGTCTCGCCTTCAAACTGCGTGATCCGGAACACCTGTTGGGGGATGAGGAAGAGCTTGGCATCACCTGCGCCCTCATTCCCACTCACATCAAGGGGGTCGGCATCGGCCGTCGCCACTTCCCGCTCAACGTGCCGTTCCAGAACGGCCCGACCCAGGGCAAGGATGTGTTCGTCCCGCTCGATTTCATCATCGGTGGCCCGGCCATGGCTGGTCAGGGCTGGCGCATGCTGGTCGAGTGTCTGTCGGTTGGCCGCGGTATCACATTGCCCTCCAACAGCACAGGTGGCGTCAAGATGCTGGCCCTGGCAAGCGGCGCCTACAGCCGCATCCGTCGCCAGTTCAAGCTGCCCATCGGCAAGATGGAAGGGATTGAAGAGCCGCTGGCCCGCATCGGTGGCAACGCCTACATCATGGGCGCCGCAGCCAACCTGACCGTGACCGGCATCGACCTTGGCGAGAAGCCCTCGGTCATCTCCGCCATCGTCAAATACCACCTCACCGACCGTGCCCAGAAGTGCATCATCGATGCCATGGACATCCACGGCGGCAAGGCCATCTGCATGGGCCCCAACAACTATCTGGCCCGCGGCTATCAGGGTGCCCCCATCGCCGTGACGGTGGAAGGGGCCAACATCCTGACCCGCAGCATGATCATCTACGGTCAGGGCGCTATCCGCTGCCACCCGTATGTACTGCCGGAGATGCTGGCCGCCAGCCATCCCGACAAGGAGCAGGCGCTGAAAGATTTCGACAAGGCGGTATTCAGCCACGTCGGCTTTGCCATCAGCAACCTGGTACGCAGCTTCTGGCTCGGTATCACCGGCGCCCGCTTTGCCGCGGCCCCTTACAAGGATCAGACCAAGGGCTACTACCAGCAGCTCTCCCGCCTCTCGGCCAACCTGGCGTTCCTGTCAGACATGGCGATGGGCACCCTGGGTGGCGAGCTCAAGCGCAAGGAGCGGGTCTCCGCCCGCCTTGGCGACGTATTGAGCCAGCTTTATCTGGCCTCCAGCGCCCTCAAGCGCTATCAGGACGAGGGACGCCAGCAGGCCGACCTGCCGCTGCTGCACTGGGCACTGCAAGATGCCATGTTCAAGGCACAAGAAGCGATCGACGAGCTGCTGCGCAACTTCCCGAACCGCTGGATTGGCCTTGCCCTGCGCGCCGTGGTATTGCCGCTGGGTCGTGACCTGAACCGTCCGTGCGACAAGCTGGACCAGCAAGTGGCCCGTCTGCTGCAAACCCCGAGCGAGACCCGCAGCCGCCTGGCCAAGGGCCAATACCTGACTCGCGAAGAGGGCAACCCCTTCGGTCTGCTGGAGCAAGCGCTCGATGACGTGCTGGCCGCCGAGCCGCTGTTCGAGAAAGTCTGCAAGAGCGATGGTATCAAGCGTCCCTTCATGGCGCTGGACAAGGTGGCCGACATGGGTCTGGCCGCTGGCGTACTGACCCAGAGCGAAGCCGAGCTGCTGCGCCGCGCCGAGGTAAGTCGCCTGCGCACCATCAACGTCGATGATTTTGACCCCATCGATCTGGTGGCCAACAAGAAGCTGTTTGAAGCCTCCGCTTACCATCACGCGGCCTGATAACCAGCTATCGACAACGCCTCCCTTGTGGAGGCGTTTTTTATGGGCGCTCACCACTTTTCACGACCCCCGCAGCCACCACTTGCACTCACAGCTCCCCCGACCAGCTGCGGGCCCCGTGTGGTCAGCCGGGAAAAAAGGCACAATAGCCGACAAATCGAATCACCAAGGAAGCCAAGATGACCCTTGAGCACCTGATCCTGTGGCGCCGCGACCTGCACCGCCTGCCGGAAGCCGCCTGGAAAGAGTTTCGCACCACCAGCCTGATTGCCCACCACCTGAGCGAGCTCGGTTATCGCATTGTGCTCGGCGACAAACTGCTGGCCAGCAATCTGATGATGGGGCGTGATGTGGATGTGGCGGCCGAGAAGGCTCGTGCCCGCCGTCAGGGAGCCCATCCCGACTGGCTGGAGCGGATCGGCGATGTCACCGGGCTGATGGGGGAGCTGGATACCGGCCGTCCCGGCCCGACCCTGGCCTTTCGCTTCGATATCGACGCGGTGGAGGTGGAAGAGTCCGATGCCGAACAGCACCAGCCGCAGCAGGAGGGTTTTGCCTCCCACAACAAGGGGTGGATGCACGCCTGCGCCCACGATGGCCACACCGCCATCGGCATGGGGCTGGCCAGCAGCCTGATGGCGATGAAGGAGCAGCTGTGCGGCCGCATCAAGCTCTTCTTCCAACCCGCCGAAGAGGGGTGCCGCGGTGGCAAGGCGCTGGCCGCCGGGGGGGCACTCGATGACGTGGATGCCCTGCTCTCGCTCCATATCGGTATTCACGCTGGCAGCGGCGAGCTGGTGATCAACCCCACCGAGTTCCTCTGCTCCACCAAGTTCGACGTCCACTTTATGGGCTCCGCCGCCCACGCAGGGCTCGAACCCAACGCTGGCAGCAATGCGCTGGCAGCCGCCTGCATGGCCACCACCGCCATGCTCGGCATTCCCCGCCACCGCGACGGCATGACCCGTATCAACGTCGGCCAGCTCCACGCTGGCAGCGGCCGCAACGTCATCCCCGATCACGCCGAGCTGCGCGGTGAAACCCGCGGCGCCGACAGCACGCTCAACGACTATATGTTCAGTCAGGTACAGCGCATCGTCGAAGGGACTGCCCTCGCCCACGGCGTCACCTACCGCATCATCAAACAGGGCGAGGCTATTGCCCTCGACAACAGCCCGGCACTGCAGGCCGAGCTGGCGGCGCTGGCCCGCAAGCAAGGGCTCGCCACCATCCAGACTCGCCGCTTTGGCGCCAGCGAAGATGCCGGTTTTCTGATGGAGCGGGTGCAAAAGCAGGGGGGCGAAGCGGCTTACCTCATCCTGGGGGCCGATCTGGCGGCGCCGCACCATCACAACGAATTCGATTTCGATGAGCGGGTGATGCAAAGCGGGGTCGAGCTGCTGGCCGCCTGGGCACGCGCACGGCTGGGTGTGGCAGAAGCAGCCCTCTCTTGATATCCCCTCGGCCAGCTCACCGGCTAACGGGATCAAAAAAAGGCGCCTCGGCGCCTTTTTTCTGCAAGAAAAACCTGAGCGCTACTCGCGGAGTTTGCGATGCACATCGGGGCGACCACCGGTCACGCTATCGGCTCGCCCCTCCTCTTTGGCCTTCTCGGCCCGCTTTTTGCGCATCTCGCGGGGATCGGCGATGAGTGGACGGTAGATCTCGATGCGATCGCCGTCGTGCAGCGGCTCGCTCCCTTTCACCGGGCGGCTGTAGATACCGAACTTGTTGACCGACAAGTCAATCTCGGGGTGCTTTTGCACGATGCCGGACTGCTCGATGGCCGCCAGCACGCAAGTCTCGGGCGCCACCCGCAGGGCAATCACCGTCTGCTGCTGCGGCAAGGCATAGACAACCTCGATATTGAGCTGGTCAGACACCGTAGACCTCCTTCGCCCGGTTGGAGAAGGCGGAGACCATGGAGCTCACCAGATCGCGGAATACTTGACCAAATGCCACCTCGATAAGCTTGGAGGTAAACTCGAAATCGAGATCAAACTCCACCTTGCAGGCGTCGACATCGAGCGGGGTAAAGGTCCACCAGCCCGCCAGCTTGCGGAACGGGCCATCCACCAGCTCCATCCTGATCTGGCGGTTCACATCCAGCTGATTGCGGGTGGTAAAGGTCTTGGCAATCCCCGCCTTGGCCACATCGACCGACGCCATCATGTAGTCATCGCCAGCCTCGTGGACACGGCTGCCAACACAGCCGGGCAAAAACTGCGGATAGGCATCCACATCGTTAACCAACTTGAACATCTGTTCTGCACTGAACATCACCAGGGCACTGCGCGTAATTCGGGGCATGGCTTTTCCTCATCCAATCGGCGCGATTTTATCACCATGTTTGGGGTTGTGGAGGTAAAACCTCAGCCAAACCGCTCAGAAAGCCACCACTTGACCTGCTGCGCGTTTTACAGCCGCCCCTGCCTACGTATAATACGAGCCTCCTAGTCATTGCCGGAAATCGCCCGTCATGAGCAAAAAAAACAGTAAAAACAAAGCCGGGTCCAGCACCATTGCACTCAACAGAACCGCGCGCCACGAATACTTCATCGAAGAGAAGATCGAAGCGGGTCTGTCCCTGCAAGGGTGGGAAGTCAAATCCCTGCGGGCGGGCAAGGCCAACATCAGCGAAGCCTATGTCATCTTCCGCGATGGCGAGGCCTATCTGTTCGGCTCCAGCTTCCTGCCACTGCAAGCGGCCTCCAGCCATGTGGTATGTGACCCGACCCGCACCCGCAAACTGCTGCTGAGCCGTCGTGAACTCGACAAGCTCGAAAGCCTGATTGCCCGTCAGGGCTACACCATAGTTCCCCTCGCCCTCTACTGGAAACAGTGCTGGGTCAAGGTCGAGATCGGCCTGGTGAAGGGCAAGAAAGAGCACGACAAGCGCGAAGATACCAAGGCCCGCGAGTGGGATCGGGAAAAAGCCCGCATCATGAAGAACAAGCATCGCGGCTAACCTGCTACTGGCAGGATCAGGACGTCAGTTCACCTTCCCCCAGCGCAGCTGGCTCTTCAGGTTCAGCTGCGTACAATAAATCGGCAAACAGACTGGCTGCCAGAGGGAATGGGTATCAACGCCTTGCTATGACAGCATTTTTGCGTACAATCGCAATTAACAACTTGGGGCTGATTCTGGATTCGACAAGATTCACGAAACCCAAGGTGCATGCCGAGGTGCGGTAGGCCTCGTTAATAAACCGCAAAAAAATAGTCGCAAACGACGAAAACTACGCACTAGCAGCTTAATAACCTGCATAGAGCCCTTCTACCCTAGCTTGCCTGTGTCCTAGGGAATCGGAAGGTCATCCTTCACAGGATCGTGTGGAAGTCCTGCTCGGGGCGGAAGCATTAAAACCAATCGAGCTAGTCAATTCGTGGCGTGTCTCTCCGCAGCGGGTTGGCGAATGTAAAGAGTGACTAAGCATGTAGTGCCAAGGATGTAGTAATTTTGGACGGGGGTTCAAATCCCCCCAGCTCCACCAAACGTTTGGAAAGGGCCACCTCGCAAGAGGTGGCCCTTTTTTATCGAGTTTATCCAGGGTGAAAGCCTCAACGTCTCATAGAAAGCGCAGGGGAATATCTGCACTGGGGGCGGTCACGTCCACAAACTGGTCAATTGTAGCCCGCCGCGAAAAATGAAAAATGCTTTCGCTAAAAACGAAAACCCGCCACAACGGTGGTTTTATCAAACTTGGTGAACCGGTTTCGCAGATTTTGATAAGAGGTATCGAGGCGTTAAACGAAGGTATTTAAATGGCCACATCGCGTGGCCATTGTCTTTCTCAGCGGGTGAGGTCTTCTATCTTGACCACCTTGCCGTTGATGATGGTCACGGCCTGGGGGATAGCGTTCGCGCCTTGCTGATACGTCCAGCGCTCCCCGATCTTGGGGGCATCCAGCAGGCGCTCGTCGATAATGTCCTCCTTCATCTGCGGCTGGCCGCAGCTCTTGAGCACATTGAACGATGAGTCGCCATCGCTGATCAAGGCGCTCTTGCAGCGCATGGCGCCTGCGTTAGCAGTCAGGGGCAGCAAGGCGACCAAGCCGAGTAACATCCAGTGTTTCATTTGTCCTCCATTAAAAACTCACTTGAGCCCTCCACTCTACACCTCCAGCTCAAAGGTGGGTAGATCAGGTGCCTCTCCTGCCAGCTCCCCTCCCCTGTAAAACGCCTTTTTGCCGATGGCTACACCAGTGCCACGTACTGTGACCGTTCCACCCGCCAACGCGGTAAGAGTGGTGGTCGTGGTACCTACTGCGGTCACGGTACCAACCAGCAAGGGATCTGCGCCCGGTACCAGCTCCAGGAATCGCTTAAACAGATTCATACAAATCGCTCCACACTCAGTTGCTGGCGTACTGTCATGGCCCTGTTCTGCATCGCAGCAGAGACCCTGACGCCCCGGTTGTAACCCTTCCAACCGTCCACGGCGAGCAACGCCCCAGGCAGGATCAAGCCGGTATCAGCTGACAACGGCAGTTCAATGGTCTGGGTACGCCTGGGCATGGTCTTGGCCAGCCCCACTACACCCTGGGCACGGGCTGCCGTCACATCACACACCAGCGGGTGGGTGATGGTCGGCGCTTGTTGCTCGCCAGCCGTCCCCTGGCGCACCACCCGCGCACTGATGCCCTGATGGCCACCACTGACCCAGATCCCGTTGGTGGCATGACCCGGCTGGAAGTCACTGCCCAAGGTGGTGATTATGGCGCGGGGGATCGCCACATCGGCCACAGCAGTATCAAGCTGCCATGGCACTGTGGGATAACGTGGCTTGATGACCAAATGGCGGTTGCGCTGGTGTGGCAGCACAAAGCCACCGGCCGCCTCGGCCAGGTACCTGACCACCCCGATCGGGGTCTGGTTATCCAGACTAAAGAACCCGGCAGGCACCAACCAGTCAGCCGCTTGCCAATCCAGCGTCCACCCCACCGGCAATACGGCAGCAGCCAGCTGGGCCATGGTCGCGGCAGCAGGCTCGCTCACCGCCTGCGCCAATACATGGGTCGGTGACAAGTAAGCGGTGCGAGAGCGTCCCGTCAGCGTTGCCGACTCGCGGCCAAAGCTCTGGCTCGATTGCCAGCCATCGCACACGCAGTCCCATTGCTGACCGTTGATATGGATGCTGACCTCTTCCTCATCGGTCAACGCAGCCGCCGCGATACGGGGGATCTGGGCGCTGAACTGCCATGCCCAAGAGTCGGTATCGAGCTCGATACTCACCGCCGTGGCAGGAATATCGAGCCCATCGCGTACCCGCACGATCTTTGCTGTATTGCTCACCAGATAGACCCTCCTGGTTGGAATAACGATTGCTGCATCACTGCCGTGCCAAACAAACTCCAGCTCTGCCTCGCCCCGCTTGCGCCCGAACTCCAGCCGCAGGGTGCGCTTGTCCGGGCGCTCCGGGATGATCGGCGGCTTGGGCGGCGGGCTGGTGCCTGGCGCCGGCTGCATCGCCTCCTCCCAGCCGTCGCGCCACACCTTCCAGAGCGGCAGGCCAAGGCGGGTGCGGCGGCCATAGAGCAGCAGGCCAACGGCATCGCCCTGGCTCCACTGGTCGGCCTGCCATGCCTTGTCAAAGCGCGGCGGGTTGCGATAACCGCCGACCTGCCACATTCCAGCCTTGTCCCCCTCGACCCAGAGGGCGCGATTGACTGCGTGGCCGGGGGCCAGATGCTCCACCTGCTGGCCATGGTCGTGACCGGTAGCCAGCCCCTCCTGGTACTGGCTGCTGGCCAGCTCATAGCGCTGGGGCATGATGGCGCTCTGCTCCACCTGCTCACTGCTGGCGGGTTCTGCCTCCTGCCAGCTGACGGTGCCCACGGTGCGGGTCAGCTCTGGCCGCTCCCAGGTACTATCTACCAGACTGCTGACCAGCCCAGCCCGCTCCCACTGGCTTTCCTCGGTAGCGCTCGGGCCACGGAATACGTTGATATCGTACTCCCCGGCGATCACCGGCACAGGCTGCTGATTGCTGGCCGTCATCCCGCACTCAATGACGAATACGCCCACCATGGCGCACTCGGGTGCGGTGGTACTGGCGAGATGGCCCTCCAGCACTACGGCAGCACCCAGCGCGGCTACTGGGCGGTTTGGCTGGCTGGCCCAGCTGGATGGCAGGGTCAGCAGGTCGGGGGAGACGGCCAGGCGCGGCGGCAGTGAGGCGCCAACCAAGATCGCCTCATAGCGCACTACCTCGGCCTGGTTCAGCTCCAGCTGCCCGGTGGTACTGCGGGCCTTGCGTAGTTCTAAGCTCGCATCCTTTCTGGCCATAGAGCCCCCGGTTACGGTTCGGTGATGGTGGCGTTATTGATGCGGATCAGGGCACCGGCAAAGAACTCGCTCGCCGGTATCTCCAGATCGGCGCCACTGCCTGGCACCCCCACATCGAGATCCGCCACAAAGGTGCCATCCCTGTCAGCAATGCGCCCCCAAGTGGGGGTGCCGCTGGCGGTGGCCATCTGCTCGGCCAGGGGTTTCAGGGTCAGTACCCCACCGCTGACCGTCTTGGCACAGGGGTGGGTGAACTTGAGCACCACCAGAGCCAGCTGGTCGGTGATGGCCGCCCCCGGCGCTGGTCTGGTGCCGGTGTAGATGGTCAGGGTTGCGCTGGTACCGCTACCGGTGTCGATGGCAGTCGCCAACTGCTGGGCTCGGCTGGTTCGCAGCGGATCGGCATAGGTGAGCATGGCTAGTTCCTCTTGAACGGTGCCAGCATGGGGAACGGCGCAGCGGCCACACCCCCGCCAGGCGGGTAGGGTTTCGGTGCCTGGTAGTCGGCGGCCACGGCGTTATAGTCGGCGGGGCCAAAGGCGGGATCGTCCTGGGCGACCAGCATATAACGCTTGTTCAGCCACAGCAGATCGAACCGATAGACCCCATCCGATGCGCGGCTGTAGGTCTCGCCAACCAGTTCGCCATCCTGGGTAAAGCAGAGCACCCGCCGCCGCACCCCTACCCCGCTGATGGTCACAGTGCTCTCGATATAGCCCTGCTCCACGTTGCGCACCCCATCGCGGATCCAGAAATAGTCCCTCCCCTTGCAGAGCGGGGTCTGGGTCTGTTGCTGGAGGTTTACGGGGCCTGGGTAGAGCGGTGGGGTGCCACGCCAGGCCACATCTTGCGGCTGGAACTGGCTGCTGGGTTCCTGGTTGGCTGGGATGGTTCTCAGGAATACCGGTTTTAACTCATAATCTGCTGCTCTACGATAAGGCTGACGGGCGGCTATTTCATCGGTGGTAAGCGGCCTGTTATATATAGCCACATCACTGATATTGCAGTTTCCAGTAGCGATACCATTGTTATAGTAAGCCCCTACTGCCAGATAAGTATTGGCGGCCTGCAAAAAGATGTCAGTCGGCACTGTCATGCCGCTATCTTTTACTCCGTCAATATAGACCTCAGTCGCTGTCCCGCCCCCATTGAGCTGAATAACAAAATGATGCGTACCAACACTCAGGTTATCCCAGCCATTTACCGCAGATTGATAATACGATGGGGAGCTGATGGGTGCCCAATAAGAGCAAAACTTTATGCTCTCGTGGTAAAGCATAATGTACCTGCCGTTACTGCCTGTTAGCGGCTGGTTTATCCCTATTACTGCGTTCCACGCTACCAGTTTGTCACCATTGATCCTGAACATCCCTTCAAGTGCGCGGATCTTTGGAAGACTGTTTTGCGCTATACGCAAAGCACTGCCGTTGTTAAGAGTAAGCGTTGACGGCGTGGCATCCGTAGTCAATGGAGCGGCGTTATAGGCCACCGCTCCATCTTGCGTTAAATGACGGTTATTTCCGCTGTGGTCTGTTGCATCTGCTCGCAGCGGCCAATAAGCAAGTAGTCCCTCAGTGGCTTTTATGCTGTCGTAGAGACTGGTCATGCTTACCTCCACGGGCCGGTCAGGTCGAAACCAATCAGAGATCTAGGGTCTTGGTTGTTGACGTTTGCCTGATAAAGTCCACGAATAAACCGCACTTTCTTTCCAGGCATCGCTGGCAGATCACCAAAGTTTTTACGATGCCAGGCGGTGATATCACCATATGGCACGATAAGTCCTGGCATCAATCCGCGCAGATGGTTGCCGCTTTCCAGCACCATGCAAGGGTCGGTAGAGCAGTAAAATCCGTTATCAGGCCCATTTGGTACAGTCAGACCAAATCCAAATCGACCAAATAGCCCCTTTAGCCACCAGGTTGTAGCGCCAAATAGCTGGTGATATGGGCGTGCTATTGCTCGCTGCCCTGACTGATCGAAGGTGGTTAATGGTGTTCCCCAGTTATTTGGGCTAACACCCTCTCTATTATCCCATCGGATGGTGCTATCGGCGGCATTGGTTGATGCGTAGTGGCAGAGTACAGCGTGATAGCGATCACCTGGTCTGACGGAACGGATATAACCAGCGCAATAGACGGTTTGATAACTGGTAATGCCTATAGATGGCAGCCAGTAAAACATCTGTTGATCACCTATCAGATCCCATGTCTTAGAGGAATATCGTTGCGTAGCTGGCCAACGGTGTTCGTAAATAGTGGTGTAGGTGTTGATATCCACCACATCCTCCACCATCGCAATTTTTGCAAGGTAGTGGGTTGATCCATTGACGCCAGTCCAGCCAGCAAATGTGCTGTTATCAATCCGAAACGAGACGTTCCCCGACTCACTGACATTGGTGGGGCGCACGATAAAGATCTTACCGTCCCCGCTTTCGTGGGTGATCGTCCAGCCCAGCGGCGCCACCTTCATGGTCATGGCTGCACCCGAACCGGCAGCGCCAGGGTTGCCACCGTCAATCTCGAACCACACCTGAGTGGTGCTGACCTGCATCACCCGATGCTCGCCGTTGTAGGCAGCAGGGGATACCCCATCGACCTGGATAACTGAGTCTTGCTGATAGGCATGGCCGCCGCTAAAGGTGGCCACCGCCCACCCTTTGGCGGCATCAAACGACAGGGCGCTAATCGTCAGGGTGCCAAAGCCGGTGACCAGCACCGCCTTGAGCAGCGCAGCCAGGGCGCCGTCTGCGGTATCGCCCAGGCTCGGGGCGCCTTGCATTTCGCTTGCGAACCATTTGACCTTGTATTCAGCCATGTTGCCGTTCTCCATTGCGGGGCATTATGCCCCACGAAAAATAAGGGGCGGGGCACGGTGCCCCACCCGGTTAGCGGTTGACGTTGCCGCGCAGTTGCAGCTCAAAACGGTCGCTCTCGCTGGCCGCCACCGATTGCAGTACGGTACGAATGGCCCAGATCGGGAAGTTGGCCGCCTTGGTGTTGAACCGCAGCACGTTGCCGCTCGCCCACCCAGCGCCCCAACCGCGCTTGTCCAGCCGGAAATAGGGCTGGCCGTTGTTGGGGTTGATGGGGGCAAAGTCGGTATTCACATCCCCCAGCGCGATCTGGCCTACATGCTCCCCGACCAGCACAAAGCTGGTACTTGTCTGGAAGATGATGGCCCAGCGCTCCTCCAGGGTGGCGCGGTTGGTGACCACGATAGGGAAATCGGTGTCGTTGTACTGCGCCGTGCTCTGGTCGCCGTCTACAAAGTCCTGCCATTTGTTCGTCCAGGTGCGCTGGTCAAACAGGTTGGTGTAACGCGCCCACAAGTCGCCCATGATCAACGCTGACGACACCAGGGTATCAGCAGCGTCATAGGCGTGAGACAGGGGGCGGGCCAGCACCAGGCGGCCAGAGATCTCCACATCGGTGACCAGACTCATATCCTCAATCCGGTGAACCACCGCCAGCGGCTCCACATAGCCGGTCAGGTTCAACGGAGCGGCCAGGGTGACCACGCCGCTATCCAGATTGACGCTGTAGAGCGCAGGATCGAGCCGCTTGCCGTTCTTGTCCTCCACATGGCAGTAGGCCAGCCGCTGGCGCCCGGTATTGAACTGCTGGCCAGTCGTCACCCCCATCGGGTAGGCACCGCGCTTGGTGCTATGCACCACCACGATGTTGCCCTTGCGGATAAACGGCACCCGGCCATCAGACGGCAGCCGCACCGGATCCAGCCCGATAATGTCGGCATCGAGCGGCAGATAGCTGAACACCACGCAGTTGAAGCGGATGGAGTCGGCCACCACGCTGATCGGCTTCCAGATCTTGCCATCCTCCCCCACCTGTTCAGCGTCATACCATGGCTGGGTCTCGTTGCCAGCCGCCGTGACCTTGCGGCCAAAGCGCACGGTCACGATGCCGGTCTGGTAGTTCACCTTGCCATCCATGTCGGTGGTGGTGAAAAAGCCGTCCCCGTCTGCCGTGGCCTCGATACGGCGCCCGCTCGCAGTGTTGGCGCTGATGTAGAGGCTGCCCGGTGCCAAGGGTGCGCCTGGGGTGCGGAACGTCACCGCATCCACTGACTGGGCACTGAATGAGGTGGCCAGACTCTGGAGCGATGGCTGGGCCGGTTGCCCGGCTGCCCAGTCGGCCAGCACCGCCAACCCGTTGGAGTAGTCGATGGTGCCCGCCTGGATGCCTGCCCCGGTTGAGGGATCCGGGTCGCGGTAGAGCAGCCCTTGCCGGTCAACGTAGGTAGAGCCGCCCAGGGTGAAGCGCATCGACCCCTCCAGAATCGCCTCGGCAAAGCCTGGGGTAACGTCTATGCGCAGCGCCTGGGCGGTCAGAGTGGCATTCTGGGCCTCGGCGCTGTTGTTGTTGCGGTAGGTCACATCCACCCAGCCCTGCTCGCCGTCTGGGAACGTATAGGCGGTGTTGTGGTACTCGATACCGGTCATCGTCCAGCGCTGCACCGCGATCTGGTTGTTGCCTTCCCAGCGGGTGCCCACGGTCACCCAGGCGTATTTCGGCTTGGGCAGGGGGCTGGATCCATCCGGCATAAAGTGCAGGGTGCCCGCCGCATAGTCGATGGCACCCAGCACCACACCGCTGGCATCGATCAGCTTGCCCAGCCCGTCATCGCGCAGGGTGATGATTGGATCGCGGGTCTGGATCACCAGCTCCTGATCGTCCACATCGAACTTGTGATAGAGGGCGTTGAACTTGACCCGCACCGATCCCGGTGTGAGGTTGTGGGCGCCGCCGCCGTCCTTGCCGTCCAGGGTGATGGAGAGGTGCCCCACCTGGCCGGGGGTATTGAGGCGCCCCGGTTCGATATGGCGCTCGGTCACCGGCTCACCGTACTGGTACTGGGCGGCGTACTCCTGACCCAGTGCGGGCAGGGTGACGTGCTCCAGGTCGATGATCCCCTCGGCATAGTTGATGATGCCGGTGATATCGCCGGTTATCTTGCCGTCCCCCGCCGCATCGGTGGCCCGCTTGCCGCTGCCCCAGGTGAGGATCACGCTCTTGGGGGTGATCCCCTTGTGGGGGAGCTGCCAGGCGCTTTTGCCGATGCTGATGGCTTGGCCGCTGCGGTTGGTGTAGTTCACCGGGGTGGCCCAGCTGAACATGATGGAGGTATCCACATCCGGCAGGGCGCCCAGGGTCAGCATGATCGACCCGGTGGCCAGGTTGATGGTGCCAGAGCCATAAGAGCGGTCGATGCCCAGCAGCTCCCCGCGCCCGTTGTCTTTCAGGTCATACCATTTGCCTTGCGCCATAAAGCTGACGGTAGTGGTGCCAGGCGCCGGGGTCGGATGCAGGGTGATGGTGTAGGCATAGCCCCGGTTGTTGGCCTTGACCTCGATCCGCGCCGTGTCAGCGATACGGGCAGGGCGGGCCGCTGGCCAGAAAGAGACGGTCTTGCTCTGGGTGCCGTAGTTCGGGCACTGGGCGTTGAACTCCAGTTGGCCACGGCCATAGTCGATGGAGCCGACCACCGACCCGGCAACAACCAGCTCGCCGCCCTTGTCGGTGATGGTGGCCGCGCCGATGGTGATGGTCACGGTGCCAGGCTTGGCACCGCTGCCCAGGAACAGGCCACGGCTCGGGGCGATCACGGCGGCGGTGGTGATGCTCACCAGCCCCCGGCCAGAATCGACCAGGCTGGCCAGCTCACCGGCAGCGGTCAGATCCACCGCCGGGGTTTCGCTGCGGGCCGCTGGCACCAGCTGGGTAAAGATGGTCTTGGCCCGTACCTGCATCGAGCCAAAGGCCGCATCTTCAACCATCTTGGTGCTGGCAAAGTAGTTGGCCGCATCCGCCACCACGGTTTCGCGCAGGGCGGTCTTTGGGTTGGTCACCACATCATAGGGGGTCGGCTGCTCACCCTCGAAGGTGTAGCGCAGCGGATCCGCCAGGGTGCAGGTGACCACGTTGCGGGTGAACTCGGGTACACCTTGGATCTGGAACTTGGTCAGCTTCTGGGTTACCTCCAGCACCCGCACATACTGCTCGAACTCCCCGGCCTTGTTCTCGTTGCCGACCAGCACCAGGGTTTCGCCCACCTCCGGCAAGCGGGCCTCAACCCGCTGGAAGAAGCGGATCGCCCGCTGCCCTTCCAGCTGGGTATCGTAGAGAAAACCCTGCCACTTTGGGCCACGCGCCAGATAGCGCTCCACCACATCGCGGGCATTGTTGCGGGTGTCGTGGTGGTCTTTGGTGGTCATCAGGGCAAGGCCCACGTTCGGATCGTAGGGCGGCAGCAGCACGGCGGCATTCGCACCATAGTAGGTGTCGGTGTCGTCCGTCTGCACCGCCAGAAATACCTTGCGCAGGTTCACCACCCCATAGGCCCGATCCAGATCGCTGATATCGGGAAACATTGAGTTATGTTCGCCGCTGACGATCTCCTTGCCGGTGATGCGCCCGCCACCGTCCTCGGTGTCCGTCATCCGCTGGCTGGCCATCAGCTTGATATCGCCAGATAGAATGGTCATGGGGTTACCTCAGTGAGATTCAGGGTCAAGGCATAGGGGTCGCCCCCTTCCGGGTCGGCCATCTCGATCAGTGGCATGGCCACCACACCAGGGCGGCGCCACATCACGGTGCGGGCCACGCCATCGAGCAGGGTCAACGTCATCAGCCGGGCCACCTGTGCCTCCAGCACCTTGAGCTCCTGCACCTTGGCACGGGAGCAATGCCCGATCAGGGTCAGCGGCCGCCCCTCGGGCTTGGCGGTCTCCTCCACCAACAGGGCGCCGCTCAGGGTCGGGGTCACCACCTGCTCGACCGGCGCCCACTCGAACTCGTCGCGCCAGACCAGATCATCTGGTAGCAGCACGCTGTTTAAGGTCACGTTCATTGCCGCAGTCCTTGCTGTTTAAGAATGTTGATAAAGGCGTTGGCATTGGCCTCATCGGCCTGCAGTTCGGCCGAGCCTCCCGCTCCTTTGAGCTCGATGGTGATCCGCTCTGACAATGGCCTGCGCGTCCCTGGGGTGTTGGGGCCTGGGGCTGGCTGCTCTACAGTTGTGACTGGTGGCTGGGTGGCGGCCTGGTTAGTTTTGGCACTCTCTTTGGCAAGAGCCTTGTCGAGCTCCTCCTTGAGGCGTGCCCGCATAGCCTCCATCTCCTTTTGGAACTTCTCGCCGTAATACTTGCTCCACTCGCTGTAAGCCGGAATGTCTTTGACCTTCTGGCTATAGCGGGCCAGCTCATCCTCAACACCAGCCAAGGTGTTGGCCAGCCCCTCGGCATTGCCGCGCAGGCCGTTGAGATCCACGGTTTTGTAGTAGAAGGAACCGGCGTTCACGGTGCGGGTGATATCGCCTCGACCACCGCCCCCGCCACTACTGGTGAGGCTGGCATTCGTCTGCTTGGCTTCATCCTGAACACCTTTAAGCCCCGCCCGCATCGCATCGGTGGCCCCCTTGGCCCGTGCGGCGGCCTCGTCAAAACCATCACCAATGGCCGCGACGGCCTGCTTGGTATCGCCGCTCCCCCCTTTCACCTTGGCCATGGCATCGGCGGCGATAGCCATGGAGCGAGCCAGCGCATCCCCAGTGATTTTTCCCTGGGCGGCCAGTTGCTTCTGACGCGCGATCACCGCATCGATCTCGGCGGTGGTCTTGGCGCTGTTGTAGGCGGCGGCCAGCGCCTCCTCGATGGCGGTACTACTGGCACCCGTGTGCGCCACCAATACATCCAAGGCTCCGATGGTCTTCTGAAATCCCTCGCCGATACGGCCATTGGCCTGCTCGAAATCAAGGCCGAGCACCTTAAACGCCTCAGCCAGTTTGGCTGGGCCATCAGCTGCGGTTTGCTTGGCCACCGCATTGATCTCGGCCAGATAATCACGGGTACTCTTGGCCTCATCACCCAGCGCTTTAACGGCTGCAGCACCCTTCTGCCAGCTTCCAGTGGCCTCGTCGTAATGCACCTTGCCTTCGGCGACCAGGCGATCGAGATCCGCCATGCTGGTGATGGCAAAACCCAGCTCCATTGACAGGGCGGCAAACTGACCGTTGAGGCTGGCTTGAGTCTCGGAGCGCAGTGCCTGAGCCTCCCGGAGCGCCAGCTCAGCCTGCACCAGTTGGCGCAAGGCAGAGGCGAACTGGGTGATCTGGATGATGGATTCGACCGTCACGGCAGCCAGCAACCCCTTGACGGCCAAGCCCAGGGCCCTAACACCGATCGACGCAGCTGCCGCTGCAGTTCCAGCAGTGGTCATCCCGCCTGCCGCCGTCGCTGTCGCCACCGGCATGGCGATAAACTGGGCATAAAGACCGCGCAGCTCGCCGATCCAGCTGGCAATTTTTAATCCCCACCAAGCCTGGGCCAGCACGGTCAGCGCGGTGCGCCACTCATAGAGGGTCTGGATCAGCGACTTGAGGGTTTCCCCCATGGAGATAAAACCATCGGAGAGGCGCTGCGCCCACTCCTGCAGGCGACCATCATTGGCCATCCTGTCGAATTCAGCGTTAAGGTTGGCCAGCTGGTTTTTGAGCCAGGCCAGCGCCCCGCTCTCGGCCACCATCCGGTAAAACTTGGCGAGGTTGTCCTGGGCATTGGAGATAAGCCCGGAAAGCAGACTCATGTTGTCGGCAGCCGCCCCGCGCGATTGGGTGGCAATCTCATTCATCAGCGCAGAGATGGTCTCGCGGCCCAGCTTGCCTGCCTCAGAGAGCTTCTGCAGTTCAGCGGTATTCTTGCCGGTCACCTGTTCCAGCATCTGCCAGACCGGCACGCCCCGCTCGATCAGCTGCAGGATCTCCTCACCCTGCAGCTTCTGCTTGGCCCAGGCTTGGCCAAGGGCCAGAGAGATGCCCTGCACCTCTTCAAAACCCCCGCCCAACTTGAACGCTTGATCGACAATCCCCTGCATGGCCCCCGCCATGGGGTCGATGCCGAACGCCTTAAGGCGCACGAACACCTGAGTGACTTCACTGAGCTGCAGGGGGGTGTTCTTGGCAAAGTCCTGGATCCAGGCTGACGCCTCTTTGCCACCGGCAATCGACCCCATCACAGCCTTGAGCTGCACATCGAGGCGCTCGGCCTGATCGCCAGTCTGGAACATGGCCATCAGTTGGCTGGTGAGGGTCTGGATACCGAACCAGGTACCGGCCATGGCCACCAAGCGGCCGGTCAGACTGCCAATGGCCCCTTGCAAGCCACCAGCATGCTGACTGCCCTGGCTTAACTCGCGCCCCAGCCGTTCGGTCTGGGCGACACTCTTGGTCAGCTCACGCTGCAGGCGCTGCTGTTCCTGGGCAAGATTCTTGGTGTCGAGCCCGGACTGCTTGAGCCCTGCGTGCAGGCGAGTATGACTGGCGGCCTGAGCGACCAGCTGGCGCTCCAGCTGCTTGACCTCGGAAGTCAGCAACCGCTCTTGTTCGGCCAGCGCCTTGGCGTCACCGCTGCCTGCTTGCTGCTCGCGGCGCAACTGCTCCAGCTTGTCACGGCTGAGCACTGTCGCCAGTTCGAGCTGGGTCAGGGCGGCTTTTGAGTCATTGAACTGCTGGATCAGCGCCTGCTGGCGGCTTAACGATTCGAGGCTCTCGGCCAACTGCGCCGTTTCGGCGGCCGTCTCGTCTGAGATAGGGCCCAGCTCCTGCACCTCACTCGCCAACGCGGCCAGATCTTCCCGACCGGTGACCTTGGCCGCCAGCTCCAGGGCAAGTTTGAGGGTGGTAGAGGTGGACATGGGGCATTCCGATCAGATTCAGATATGCCCTATGGTAACGAATAGGGAGTGAACAGGGATTTATGGTGAATTACAGAGATATCTCACATGAATACCGTAGTCTTTCGATTAACCTACGAAGTTCGAGTCTACAGCTATAGGTCAAAACCAACATGGATGCATCCACAATTGTTTTCATTCACGAATATCTAACAGAGTTCTTCGCCGACAAAGATGATCCAATTAGCCCGCCGGGAGTGAAAAATTTGGGTACTATCGAGTCAGCTTCTGCACGACCTTTTTCAACAGTAGGTGGACAAGATGCCTATCCAACTGTCTTTTTGAAGGCCGCATCTCTATGTCATAGCATTGCGGGAAATCACTCCTTCCATAATGGGAATAAACGAGCCGCGCTACTTGCTACTTTGTACTTCCTTAGTGAATATGGTTATTTGCTTGATCGGTGCAACGACGATGAAATGTACGAGTTCATGCGAGCAATAGCCGCACACGAAATCTGCCAAGACCGAAATGATGAAGTGCCAATAATTGCCGAATGGCTTGAGCGACATTCTAGAAGGCAACAAAAGGGGGAAAAACCTCTTAAACTATCCGACCTTCGTGAATCTCTCGGACGATTTGGTTATGAACTCAATGACTTGGGACATAAGCTAGATATCATCGATAACCAAGGAAACATTGTAGAAACCATCCTCAAGAAAGGGGCCCGTGGCTTTGAGGACTACGACCAACCATACATCGCAGGAATAAGAAAACGCCTTGGACTTACTGCCGAAGAAGGCGTTGATAGTGCACGTTTCTACGGCCAGAAAGGTATTTCTGATGACCTGAATCAATTCATGACGCTGCGCATTGAAGTGATGAAACGTCTGGCACAGATTTAACATCAAGCATCCATTTGGCGACACATAAAATGGCGGGATTCCCCGCCATTTTCTTTCCACACATCACACTGTCACTGGCCGATCCACATAGAAGGGGGCGGTCTCGCCATCCACGGCCAGCAGCTCCCCCTCCAGCTCGATCTCGATGGGCTTGTCGCTCATAAAGTCCACCGCCTTCTTGGGCGACAAGCTGGCACGGGGCACTGTCAGTTTGATGGCTTCGCCACTGACGATACTGCGGCCATCAAGCAGCAGTCGCGCCTTGATCTCCGGCTGGATGTTGCCCGCGATGCGGGTACCGGTCACCGCGTTATAGGTACCGCTGACCGTCAAGCTGCCGCCGTCCGCCACCGAGCCACCCTTGATCGCCCGTACCAGCCCGAGCGCATAGTTGACCTCGATATCGGTACCCACTACCAGCGCCGTGGCCCCTTCCTTGATGGCCAGACCGGTTGCGGCAATATTACTCTTGCCAAGCTGGGCCCACTTCGGATAGGCGGGCAAAACGACCTGCAGATCAGTCAGCGTCCCGGCCCCCTGATTGATGGGGCTCTCCAGCCCCATAAAGGCGGCGGCCAGCAGCACGGGCGGGATCTCGGTGGTCTTGATGGTGACCATGGCAGGCTTGGGAATGTGGTAGTTCTCCCGCGCCTGACCGTATTGCCCCTTGCGCTTACTGGGAATGGAGATCTTCTGGCTGTCGGGTTTCACTTCCAGGCTATCCACATCGATGGGGCCAATCACCCCGACCGAGACCCCGTTGGTAAAGGTCTCGATAAAGAGATCCCCTTCCAGGTGCAGTGTTTCGCTCATCATCGCTCTCCTTTGAATTTCACTCGGGTAGTAAAGGCAAGCGGCAAGTAAGCCGCACCGCCGCTGTAACTGGGTTTTACCGGTGGGGTTTCGCGGCGAAAGGTACTGTCACCACATGCTCGCCCACTGACGGCCTGCAGGATGCGGCCAAGCCACACCCCAGCACTGACCTCCTTGGGGCTGGCACGATGTACCAGCACCAGCAACCAGAGCTGATCAAAGCTGCTGGCCCGGCCTGACTGGGTGCCTTCGCTCTCACGTTCGCCCTGATAGACCACATGCACCGCCGGACTGTGCTGGCCCAGATTGGCGATGGCCGCCACATCGGTGGCCACAAACACCTCCTTGAGCCCAGCAGGTTTGAGGGGGGTCAACAGCTCACGCAGCCGCTCGCCCGCCTGCAGGTAGTCGAGTTCGGTACCCGACTGGTTGGCTGGTTGGCTCATAGAAAGCCCCCCTTATCCCGCCCGAACACCCGCCCATCCGACTGCAGTTGAGCCAGATTCTGGCTCTCCAGGGTGGCGCCATCGGATGCCAACCCCAGCGCCAGCTCCCCCTTGCCAACCGATTTCAGAAAGGCCAGGGCCGCCTCATTACGCTTGGCTATCTGCTCCGGGGCCTGTTCACCATAGAGACGGTGACGGGCGATATCGGCGCAGATAGGTACCAGGGCACTCGGGATATGGGCCAGCGGCAAGGGATAGCGACCCGCCAGATAGCCATCGATCAAGGCGCCTGCATCCTGCAGGGCGATGGTGATGGCCGCCTGATCCAGCTCACCGGTCGGCGTCATGGCCAGGCGTAGCAACTCGGCCTCGCCAAAGCGGATCACCATGTCATTGACGCTGGCGTACATATCACTGCTCTCCGTTCTGGCCAGATGACTGCTCATCCTTGACCGGGTATTGCACTTCGGTCGCGGCGATCGCTGTCACCAGTTCGGCCTTCTTGAGCTTGGCCGCCTCCGGGATACCAATCTGCAGCGCCAGCTCGCGCAGCTCATCGACCTTCATCTCGGCCAGCGGCGTGACCTTGCCAGCCAAGGTGGCAACCCCTGCCAGATAGCCCGAACCGGTCAGGACGCCCAGTGTTGCGTCCAGATCCCCAGGCGCCGATGGTGCATCACCTGCCTGAAGGCTGGTGTCTTCAGCCAACCGGACGACCACCAGACGCGGGTCGTTCTCCAGGGTCGCGCACTGCTCAGGCGACACAACCATCTCAGACTTGCCCGGTACAATCGGCAGGCCCGCGCGAAAATAGACCTGACGAACTGTTGACGTAATCCCCACTCGAATAGCCAGTTCCATCTCTTGTTCCATCTCATGTTTTCCTCGTCGTATCTGATAGAGAGGCTGTTTAAACCGGGGGTTAAACAGTGCCTGGCAGCTGTTTAACCCCGCTTTAAACAGGCATAACGCAGGGTTAGAGGTAGTCAGCCACCACCAGCTCCAACTTGCCTTTCAGCTCGTTGCTGCTGCTGCTCGACAGCTCTCGCTCCAACATCTGGGTCGCCAGCTTCTCAAGGGAGGGGGGTACCACCAACATGGTGGCCTTCACCCCAAGCTTGCGGCCGCCATCAGCCTGAAACTCCCGCATCTTGGAGAAGGAATCCCACAGGTTGTCGGGGGTTAACGCCCGCTTGTTGGCAAAGGCCAGTTGCCAGAAGCCAAAGCCTGCGGCATCACGGCAATCGACCCCGTAGCGGAACTCCTTGCGGGTGAATACCGCTTCGTCATCGATCTTGGTCATGGCAATCAGCTGCGGTGACTTGCGATCCTGGAAGATGACCGGCTTGAGGGCACGGCTGGTATCGAGCAGGAACCAGGGCTCCCCCTGATAACCGGCATCCACCACCACGTTGGCAGTCATCACAGGGGTACCGGTGCCATCGGCCTTGGGATAGACCGGGTGATCGGTGTCGAAGAAATACTGGCCGTCATAGCAAGGCGTGGTGAAGCCAGCACCGAGCAGACCGAAACAGAGCTCATCGGGGTGAATGCCCGCCGAACGGCCCATCTCGGCAAACATCGGCGCGTAGATACCCAGCTCGTCATCTTCGATATCGTTGCGATCGACGCCGACGGTGGCCTCGAAGTCTTCGTTGACGATCTGGTAACCGTGCGCCTTCATCGACTCGATCACCCGATCACCGACCCACTTACGCAGATTGGGGAACTTGCCCAACCAGCCATAGGTGTTGGACTTGGTGGTCGATTTGATCACGGTGGCGATCTTGGTGTACTGGGCAGGCGCTTCACTCTTGGCGTCTTCAAAGTTCTTCTTGAAGCCGGTGAAGAGGGACTGCAACAGCGCGGGTGTAATCATGGCCATACGGGTGTTCCTTCTCTGGATAAATGGCGTGGTAGGGTCTGCGCTTAAGCCTGCTTGGCCTTGGCAAACTCCTCGTGGCTGATACCGAGCTGGTCGGCGGCATACTTGTCATCCGCCGAGAGCACCGCATCCCCCTTCTTCTCGGGCAGGGTCACCTGAGTGGTCTGGCTGGCGGACAGTGCGGCAATCGCCGGACGGGGATCCAGCAACGCCTTAAGGGCAGCTACCCCTTTCTGGGCGGCATAGGCGGTCAAATACTCTTCTTCGGCGGCCACCACCTTGCCCTGGGTACGGGCTTCCTTGATCAGGGTTGCGGCATCCGTGGTTTCCACCTTGGCGCTTAAACTCGCAACCTGGGCAACCAGGGCGTTATAGGTCGCCACCGGCACGAATTGCGCCAAGTCAACTTGGCCACCCGGCTGCGCTTTGAGCGCGGCCAGCGATGCCTTCTCGGCAGTGAGTGCCGCCTCCAGCTCCGGCGCTTTCTTGGCGCTGGCCTGCAGGCTATCGAGCTCGGTGAGCGCCTTCTGCAGTTGCTCATCAGTGGGATCGCCGGTCAGCTCGATGCCAAGCTTGGCCAGCAGCTTTTTCAGCAGTTCATTCATGGATGTCTCCTTGGAGGGGTTGGCCAGCTGGCCAGGTTGGGAAGCGGGTAGCGCACTGAGCGCCGCCAGAGCCTGCATACCCACCACACCGGGATCATTGGTGATGGCGGCCATCCGCAGCTCCAGCGGGCGGCCCTGGGCGTCATAGGGAAAGACGGCAGAAAGGAATCGGTACTCTTTGGCAGCCACCAGGGCAGCGGCACGATCCGTCCAGCGCGGTTTGATAAAGAGGCCCTGCCCCTCACGCCATTCGATCTCGTCACCGTTGAACCAACCGGCAGCCGGAGCCTCCTTGCCAGTCTTTTCGATATGGAGGGTCTGGTGGTCGTAGTCGATCAGGATGTCTTGCCCGAGCGCTTTGGCTCGATTGATCAGGGTGGTGGCGATGCTCTTGTCGAGCTGCCAGTGACCACCAGGAACATCAAAGGGGCGGCCATCGCGGGCCTTGAACGGGCCGACCGGCAGCAACTGGTACCAACCGTCGTCGCTCGGGCCAAGGGCTGCATCGAGCACGGCCAACCCCAGGGCGGTTGGTCTCGCATTCAAGATGGCCACGGCAATGGCGGAACTGGCGGCAGATAGGGACATCACTCTCACTCCGGCTTGGTGCGCAAAAAATCACTGAGGCCAGTGTCAGGGAATGGAGTGAGATGTGGGGTTTATGGTGGGTTACTGCATCACGGGGTGAATTGGGGGAGCTCTGATGTACGGCAATGCCGTTTAAGGGTGTTTAACAGGCTCACCCTGCGTTTCATGCTAGATCCCTAACCACAATGTAGCCTCCTGAAGAAGGAATGCTGCTTAGGAGGCTACAGAGACACTAGAGCTAATAATGCATCGAGATTTACATTGCAGCCTTGTTAAAGTTAGCAATGACCTTATATTTTAGATATTGATTTGTTGCCTCAATAATCTCTATTCTTGCACCTTTATAGCCAATAACAGAAGACTCTTTGAGGTCATACTCCACATCATTATTAAATGCTGGTCGAGCTACATTACCTGAAAACTCTCTATACCCAACATTGATTTTATCACCAACTTTCCCACTATAAATTAGCGTTTGCTGAAATGAATTCATCGAAAGCGTTGGCTTTTTGATCATTTCAAATGGAGCATTTTTTTCACAGCTAGCCGCATGAAATGCAGTAATGACACATAACTGGCTTTTATCGTTGTATGCTTGAATACTAACCCATGGATCTGCCAATACTGCTTTATCTACCTGACCGCTCTCAGCATCTCCTGTTGGAACATAGAAACCAGACTTACCGTCTTCACCATGTTTCATGTAATACCCAGGCATGAGCGTGTATGCAAAACCAATGTCTATGTTGCTAGAAATTTTAATTGCATCGTTCTCAGCATACGAGCCTTGCTTTAGAAGCTCCTCTCCAACTTGTACGGTTTGTATACTTCCTATTGCTGGCTCACTAATGTTTTTAGTCTCAGGCCTATAGTTATATTGTGGTGTGGCACAGGCTGTAGTTATTAAAGAAAGTCCAATAATTATCAATCCCTTCACTATTCACCCCCAAAATAAATATTAAAAACATAAAGCATGAAATATAACATCGAAACGAGATAATATGTAAATATCAAATTTAGCTCAAGTTAAAATATCCTTCCAGCGTCTCCAACACGCTCTGTTTATCCTCTTCTGACAGCCCCAGCCAGGGGCGCTCGGGCAGGTTGATCTCGGGGCGGCCGAAGTGGTGGGCGGCGCCATATTCGAGCGGGGTGCCGAAGTAGAGGGTCTGGGGTTCAGCCTGATAGTTGAGGGTATCGCGCAGATCGTCGTTCAGACGCAGTATCTCATCGGCATGACGCGACTTACGGGCACGGTACTTCTCCGAGAGCGGGGCCCAGGGCTCCCCTTCCGGGCTCTCTTGGGCATCCCAGAGATCCCGGTGCGACAGCTGCAGCCCTTCGCCGATATCGGCCAGCGGCTCACTGAGATCACCGGTTTGCTGGTAGAGCTTGGCCAGCAGTTCGTGGGCATCGGCCACCCCATGGTGGCTGATGGCAATAAAGCTACCGGCCATCAGGCATCGTCCTCCATCCCTATCATGTAGGCGAATGCCTGTTCATCGGCATTGAGCAACGCTGCAGACCAGAGATCCCCCAGATACTCTGCCTCTTTGCCAGATGCCTTGGCACAAAGTGATGCCAGCGTTTTGACATCATCCAGCGTTAGCAGATCACCCGACTCAAACAAGGCGTTTGCTTGCTCCAATAGCTTCATTGTTCACTCCTTGCCATCGTCATTTGGATTTGGTGGTAGCCTGGGTGGCCTTTGTCAGCATGGCTTCGACTTGTGCAGCCAGCTCTGGGTAGTGCTCCATCAACTGCTCTCTGGCCAGAACCCACGCGGCAAATGCTTCTGCAGCCTTTTCGCGGCGGCTCTTGGCGCCATATTCAGTCAGCAATCCCAGCCTGCTGAGATCCGGCTCACCTGCCCAAAAGTGAACCTGATGGCCAAGCTCATGCAACCAGGTAGAGATGCGCTGGGCAGCGGGCCCCTGGGTGTCACCAACATTAGACGATATACTCCAGTGTAAGCGGAACGAGTCCCCACTGCTACCGCGTGGCTGCCAGGTTCGTGGGCCCTGGTTAGCCTTGGCATCCGAGATAACTTGAGCAACCGCCGCCTGTACTGCCTGCATATCCACACCACCCAGCTTGTCGCTGGCAGCCACTTTAATCACCACATGGTCGGCCTGCGCAAAGGTAAAGCCGTTGGTCTTGGTTGCTCCACGCAAGGTATACCAAGCCCTGACACTGTTAGGATCCATCCCCAGATATTCACCTATCGCGGGTGCTACCTTCAGGCTGGCCGCCCCCTTCCCCATCTCGCTCTGCTTGATAAACAGCGTTTTGACCGGATGCGCCTTGAGGAACGCCGCCAACGGTTCGCGCTGGGGGGCTGGCAACTGGGTCAGCAGATCACTCAGCCCCTGGGCGGTGACACCTTTGACACTGGAGAAGGCGCTCTCCACTATCCGCTCTGGCAGGCGTTCGGCCAACGCAGGCTTGGCCGCTTCGCGCTTGGTCACCACCTTGGTCAGGTCGGCCGGGGTCCGGGGGCGATAATCAAAGCCGGGGTCGATACCTCTGGGGATCTTGTGCAACTCCCCGGTGGCCTTGTCCACCCACTCATATTCGCCATCGTCCGGGGCCTTGCCGACCACCAAGCCGCGCCGCTTGAGGTCTACCTCGGAGAGCAGAAACTTCTTGCACTTGCAGCCATAGCCATTGCTGGGGCTGTGCGTCTCCCACCAGGGGTGATCAACCGGCAGCACCAGGTTGTTCCACTTGAGGTGCAACTCCCTGGGGTGCTCGGAGTCCCCATGACGATAGAGCGCATAGGGGCGTTTGTGCTTGATACGCTGGATCTGTTCCTCACGCCCGGCGTTATAGCTCTGGCGCAGGTTGGTCTCGAAGATGACGCGGGAGCGCCACGACGCCGGGCCGAGATGCTCCCAACCGTAGCGGGCCACAATCTCCTTGAACGCCTTCTGAAAGGCCCCGATTGATTGCCCTTCACTGATCGCCTTGTCTACCGCCCCGCGCAGGTCAGCCAGCAGATCGGTCTTGGTGGCCCCCGCCACCATAAAGGCGCGGTTATGGGCATCGCGCCACACATCGGCCCAGCGTTCGCTTGGCATATCGAGCTTCTGGCGAAAGAAGGCGATCGCCTCGGCAAAGGGCAAGGAACCATAGCGAACGGGCATCAGCGCCCCTCCTCCATCTCAAGCATCCCGAGCAGCTCGCTGGCGGCGATGGCTTGCGCCATCAGCGCCCCCAGCTCGTCATGGCTGAGCTCTGGTTCTAGCGCCAACAAGCCATCCCGGATCTCTTCCAGGGTAGTGGCCTGCATCACCAGCGCCTGGACAGCATCGGTCATCCCAGCCAGCAGAGGGGCCGCCTCGGCCTGCAGCCGGGCCAACTGGGCATCGTTGTTATCCCCCTTGTCGGCCTCACCTTTGCTTGCAGCCAGCGCGGCCAGTCCCTTTGCTTTAAGCGCGGCCTCTCCCTGCCCAGCCTGCTTGTCCACGATGATCAGTACCTCTTCCCCCTCCTTGGGGGCCGGGATCTGCAACTTATCCCGCACCCACTGCGCCGGGATCTGCATTCCCATCCCCACCAGGGCCCGCAGTGGATAGGCCAAATCGCGCATATCCTCCGGCTCGGTCACATCAAACTCCAACCGGGGACAGCGGCGCGGCCCCTGGTAGCTCTTGCCGTTCAGGGCATAGAGCGGATAAACCAGATCGCGGGTCAGGGTAGCGGCCAACTGGCGCAGGTCGGCATCCCGTACCTCCTGGCGCACCTCGTTATGGACATTGCCCAGGGCATTGGTCGAGCTCTTACCATCGGCCTGTGAGGTCAAGGTGCCCCCCAGAATGGCCTTGCTCATGGAACGCTCGCACCAATCCATCATCACCACAAAGGGATCAGCCTGACCACTGGCGGCGTTCTGGAACTCAATCTCCATCCCGCGCGGGATAATGCCCCCGGCGTTATGACCGATGGAGAGCACCGCCTGCAGCAGGGTGGCCTTCTCTTTCTCGGTCGCCCCTTCCGGGTATTTCCCCAGCCGCACCGGCAGGCCGTAGATCTCCAGAAACTCGGCAAGATCCCGCACACTGTAGTTCTTGAACAGGAACGGCCAGACCAGGGTGCGGACAAGGCCGGTGCGGGCCAGATACCCCGATTTGGACTTGGCCTTGTGCAGCAGCCAGCCAAACGGGTTGAGGGCAACCCCTTCCTGGCTGCCGTCTCGCAAGCGCAGCTGATTGCGATCGTCCGGGTGGGTCTGGAACCAGGCAGGGTCGCGCCAGATGATACCCTTGGGGATTTGCAGCCCCTCGACCATCTCCCAGCCGCTGAACTCCTGGGCACTGAACCCCTTGAGGATCCCGTCGGTGGCGTCAAAGATGGCATCATCCAACCAGGTGAAGTCCTCCAGCAGCTCCCTGATAAGCTCGGCATCACGCTTCTCGGCCGGGGTGGCGTTGCGGGGTGGCTCGATTGTCCAGCTCACCCCAAGCAGGGCACGGCGGCGTTTGCCGAGCTCGCTCTGCAGGTGGGCATCCTTCTCCTCCATGTCTTCGGCCAGCTCGCACTGGGCGATCAGGCCCCCTTCCTCGGCCTCTTTCAGCGCCGCAGCCGCTTTGCCTGGGGTCAGCCCGATGGTCGGATGATCGCTGTAGTGACGGCGCAGCTGGGCCAACTTGGCATCGTTCTCGGTCTGCGGCTCTTTTTCCAGGCTCATGGCTTTGCCATGGATATCAATGATCCTGCCCATTACCAGGCTCCTCGCTCATATAGGTGATAGTCATCGTTGTTGTCGCTGCCATGGTCATCACGTTTACCTGGTAGTGGGGTGAACTCGATGGCGCCCCCCTCCATCCAGCTGGCCCGCACCGCCATGGCCAAGGCCACCGCAAAGTCACCGTGGCGCTGTTGGCCCCCTTGGCCGGTATTCTTGCCCTTGTCGATCTTGGGGATGCCGTTGATGACCTGGATTTTCCCCAAGTCATCCTGCACGTCTGCATGGCGCGGGATGGTCAGGTTGCCATCCTCAAACTCCACCTTGAGCTTGGGCATCCACTCCCGATACCAGGGGTCATTGAGCATCACGCACTCGATCATCCCGGCGCCCCAGCGCAGTCTGGCAGCCTCTGCCAGATAGCCGCCGTTACCGGTGGCATCGAAGGCCGCCGCAGTGAAACGGTGCAGCCCAATCAGCAGGTAGAACAGGATCTGGCGCTGACTCTCATAGGGGGCATTGACCAGCTCCACCACAAAGGGCACCCGTTTGCGCAAGTTGGTTGCAATGGAGAGCGGCACGAACACCGACAAGTCCCCTTTACGGGCGAAGTCCTCCCCCAGCACATGGCGACAATTGCGATCAAGCGCTTCCAGACAGGGCTTGAGGTTCTCCTCGCACCATATATCCACCAGCGCCTTGCGGGCCTCCTCGCTCGAGAGCTCGAAGTCTTTGGGGGCGGTAAAGCGCAGGATGGGGATATCCGGTTGCATCGCACGCTCAATCAGGGTGCGCTTGATATAGACGCCACTGCTCTGCTTGGGTACGCAGAAATACTCCTCAAGGGCATCCTCTTCGGTGGCAGTGGCCTTGAGCAGCCCCGCCTTCCAGGCATCCTCGGCTTCCTGTGTCCAAAGGCCGCCCTTGACCTGGCAGATCCGGCGATAGAGCCCCTGGCGGCAAGCATCGTCCAGGCTGATGGTATGGATGGAATACTCTTTGCGGCCCGCTCGGCTGTCGTTTATCAGCTGGTTAAACAGGTTATCAACGCCGTTATGGGTACTGATCAAGCGCACCTTGGCGCCCCACATGGTCAGCGCCATGGCGGCCTTCAACACCTCGGCCAATCGGTCGTGGAATGCGGCCTCGTCGATGGTCACATTGCCCTGCATCCCCCGCAGGTTGGAGGGGTTGCTGGAGAGCGCCTGCACCTTGAAGCCAGAGGCGAAATAGACCACGAAGGTGAGGATCGCCTTATCCTCGTCGTCGGTGAACACCTCCTCCTGGATCTCACCGGCAGCTTTGCTGTACGCCTTGGCCCACATCGCCACTGCATCGATAAACTCGCGGGCCATCTCCTTGTTACTGCCCACATAAAAGTGGTGGCAACCCCCAGCCGTCTTGGTCTTGGAGGCCGTCAGGGCCGCATCAGCAGCCTCTGCCCAGGTGATACCGGTACGGCGGCTCTTCTCGGCGATCTTGAGCGGGCTCTCGTCGGCAATCCAGATCCGCTGGTACGGCAGCAACACCTCGTCGGGGTTGTATTCGGTACCCAGGGTCTGGGCCAACTGCTGGGCGATCGTGTTCATCAGGCAATCCCCAGGATTTCGCGGCGTATCTCGGCGGCGGCTTCGCCGCTCAAGCCCGCCTGAGTCACGATGGCTTCAGTCTTGGCGGCGATCTCTTCGGCAAATGCCTGGCGGATCTCTTTCTCCCGCTTGTGACTCTGCATCGCGGTCGATTCAAGCCGCTGGGCCGCCAGCATGGCGTTCTTCAGCATGTCGATATCCACCGCCTCCTCCGGGTTCTGCACCTGAGCCAGCATCGCCTTGAACAACTGGGAACGGCCCAGCTCCAGAATGAGCTTGGTGGTCTCCCCCATCGGCTTGTCGCCAAGCTGGGAGGTCAAGGCGGCCGTGGTTTCGCGCAAATCCCGCAGGTGCTGGCCGACCTGTTCAACCTGGCTGGCATGACGGCTTAACCCGGAGCGGGAGAGCTTGAGATCATCGGGCAACCCCGCCTCCTCGATCAGGCCGTTGATCTCATCCAGGATGGCGGCCTGACTGTTGCCCTTGTCCCGCAGCATCTCGTTGAGCGCGTTGCGGATGGACTCAGGCAGCAGCCACACCTTGCTGGCGCGGCCTCGGGTCGGTTTCTCGGCCATGCTTAATCCTCCGCCCTGGGCTTCTTGACGCCGGGCACCGTTGCCCGGCCCTCTGCCGCCTCCTGGCCCCGACCGGTCAGGTGAGCCACCTGTACCGTGGCCAGTCGCTCGATGCGCACCAGCCCCTGCTCTTCCAGCCAGGCCAGCAGGGTCTTCACCCGATCCCGCGTCACCCGGCCGGTTCCCAGCTGGTCGAGGCAGTCATTGAGGATTGACTCGTTGGCGGCACCACCGATATCCAGCAGGGAGCGCAGGATCACCAGCCGCTGCTGGGCGTCCAATATCGCTTGAATACTCATGCCTTCTCCTTGAGTTCATTTTCCAACAGCAGATCGGCAAGGCGACGGGCTTGGCGCAGCTCCGGCTTCACCTCCCGCAACTCCCCCCGCAACTCGCTGATCTCCAACTGCAGCTTGTGCAGCTCACGCTCGCTCGGCAGGTCAGCCAGTACCTGCTCCACCCGCTGGACTCTCTGCACCAGGGCAGTGAGGTCTTCGCGCTTGGCGTAGGTCTTGGAGAGCAAGATGATGACCACCAGACCCACCAGGCTGGCCAACGCATAGAGCGGGCCCCAGTTCTTAACGATGAATTCCCACACGGGTCGCCTCCTTGCGCTCATACAGGGTCTGGCACTCGATACAGCGCTCGGCACCAGGCTCGGCTGCAAGGCGGGAGGGCGGGATGGCTTCGTCACAATCGCAGCAGATACCATCACCGTGTGGCCTTGCCCTGTTCTGGTGGGCTTCGATAATGCGCCCAGTCCGATCGGCATCGGTCTGCTGGGCGCGGTCTATGAGGTTTGTCACATGACCTCTCTTACTTGACGGTATGAGTCGCCTTGATGCGGCCCCAGATGGCGAGCAGGCCACCCACCGCACTGGCCAGATCCACCAGGGTGGATGCCAAGCTGGCTTGGGTACCCGCATCGACCGGCACACCGAACAGGCCCGCAATACCGGCCCCCACGGCAATCACACCACCGATCACGGTGCGGCTTTTGAACGCAGACTTCGCTTGAGGTAACAGGGAATCAGGCATGATGGACTTCCTTTTGTTGAGGTTGGGAATGACGGGCACGGGCCCGCAGGCGATCCAGTTCGGTCACCGAACGCCACCCTTTCTCGAACAGGGATTGACGGGTCTGGTGGTGGCTATAGAGCGGGATCGCCTTCGGGTCAGCGATCTGATTGGCCAGAGCGGCCTTGAGATGGGCTTTGCGCCCATCCTTGAAGCAAGCGAGATAGCGGGGGTTCTTGAGCTCAGGAATGCCAAAGCAGCCCGCAGCCTGGATCGCTGCCGCCGCCTTCTGTTGCTTGATGGACAGCACGCTCATACCACCACCTTGCCAACCACGTCAGAAAGGAGGTAGCTCTGCAGACGCAGCAGCCGGTTGATCCAGCCATCAGCATTGGCCCACTGGCTCGGGTCTTTGCGCACAATGCCGTGCATGAAGCTGGCCCGCTGCATCATCAGCGCCAGCAGGAACTGGCCCTCTCCCTTGGCGCCCAGTTGCTGCTTGAGCCTGCCAATCGATACCGGGCCAAGGCGACCATCTGCCATCACCCCCAAGACCTGCTGCAGTTGTTGGATGGCGCGTTTCGGCCCGTGATGCACCGCTGCATCAAACACGGCGATAGAGAGTGCAGGGCTTAAGCTCGCAATCAGGTCACAGCGGGCGGGCATCCAGTAGTTCTGGCGGTAAAAGGGCTCGGTATGGGCAGGAGTCAGATCACCGATAGCGATATCGGGCACCCCATCCCGATCGAGGTCGGCCATGCCGTCCTTCTTGCCATCGGCGGCATCGGCGATGCCGTACTTGGTATGACCACCACGGTCGGCGGGATGGTTGACTTCGCCCCCTTCCACATCGGGACGAAGCAGCCATTTAAGTGCGAGTGATAACATAAAGGCCCCTCGGTGAACTGCGTTATCAGCAGCGTACCGAGGGGCCTCTATGGCATGGGTTTATGGTGGGTTAGTGTGAATTACTGCTCTGGGTAGTGGCCATATTTGAGCTTATACAACTGGTCTTCTGCAGATCGCTCTGATGGGTTGCTTATGCGCTCAAACAGCGCTTCTGTTTCTTGCTTAATCCGGGTTTCACGCTGCTGATCTGACTCCAGAAAGCCAACCCGCTGCAGAGCTGCAACCCCCAAGGGGTAACGTGAACGAGCCCCTATGATGGGCATATTCAGCAATTCATCGGTATTGATAAACATCTCGCTGAATCCAGCGGACAACCGACCAACAAACAAAGGGCCTTGATATGTAGAGCCTCTGACAATATGAACGTGAGCCAGAAACAGCACAATACCCAGAAGCAGCAGAGAGCCCAGCACGGGTACCGGGCCAATTCTCCGATGGCGCTTTCTTGGCACTACCCCCGACTTTAGTGGTCTGGCCGCTTCGACTGGGTCAATCAACGCACCATGACAGACAGAGCAAACATTGGCTCCACTATCCTCCAAGTTACCGCATTGACTGCATGAACGTAGCACAGATAGACCTCCTCCTTGAATAATCCATCGTCAACGCTAATTGAGTCGTCACCAAATGAAAACCCCGCCGCAGCGGGGTTTCTCTTTAATGTGAGTCGCATCTCTATTGATAGCCAAACAGGTCAGGTTGATGGCGGCGGCGGGTCAGTTCTCGCTGTTCGGCCACCACCGCATAGGTCTGTGGCACCGAGAGGCCATGCTTACGGGCCAGCACATCGATATTCCGCCCATTGAACTCGTCCCAGATGGCCCGGTCACGTAACGCGGCCTTGAGATGATCCCCGGTGGGGATGTAGTAGGCACGGCCCCCCATGTAATGGGCCTGTACCAGCGCCAACTTGCGGGCCTGAGCCTTGGCCAGCTCCGGCTCCATTCCCCCTCTGACCAACTCGCAGGCCAGCACATCGACCAGCTCACTCAGGGCTTTGGGCCATTTGGCCGTCAGTTCGGTGGTCGGGATCTGATCCAGGCGATCGACAAGCTGCCCCAGCGACTCATGATCATCGGCGAACAAGTCCAGATTCTCAGCGTTAGCGTCCATCATTCATCTCCTCAAACGCCGCCACAACGGCCTGATAACCGGCCACTCGCCCGGACTTCTCATTGGTGGGGACGGTTTTCTTGGCCGCGACAAGGCGGGCAACCAGCTCCCGCTTGTGCCAGTTTTTCAGTGACTCAAGTACCTGGTACGCCAACCCATCGGTGAGCCAGGCCACCTCTGCCACGCCGATGCCGTTGTTAAGCCGTACCGTTTGCCGCTCAACATAGTGATTCAAGGCCGTCTCACTGCCATCGCGCAGCAGGCCATGGCGGTGCATGGTGATCCATACAGCCCGGATCACGTTTATCTCGGCGGTTTTGGCATGAGCCCCACGGGCCGGGCTTAAACGCTTGTGCCCTCCCGCTTTAACAGCCCCTTTAACAGGGCGTTTAACCGTCGGTTTAAACCCTGCCCCCTTCATAGCCAGCAGCACCTTGTCCAGCTCCGGGATCGTCAACTCGGCCGCCGAACGCTTGCCGCTCTGCTGCTCCAGCAACGCCCGATAGGTCTCCTCATCGAGCCCCAGGGTGCGCCTGCCAACCTGAACCAGACGGATCAAGCGGGTACGATCACCACTCTGCGCAGCATTTGGCTGATTGTTAGCTAAGGTGTTCAATTCCCCCTCCCCGTCTTTTTCATCCAGATTTGCCCGGCCGCCATCACATCCGGCCCACTGCGCCACTGAGGGCAATGGCTATCGAGCCACTGCTCTGCCTGCTGCTGGCTCAGGTTGCCAAACTTCATCACGTAGGCCAGCAGTCGTTGCCAGTTAGACATGGCCATGGCTGGCCTCCAGCGCCACCGCTCTGGCTTGCTGCAGTTCAGCCACCAGTTGCCAGCGCATCTGGCTTGCTTCCCCCGCCAGAGCAAATAACCCCTGGGCGCGGGCCTCTCTAATAAACTGTTTGAGCTGTTTGCACACAGCCCGTTTTTCAGCTGCCGCCAGTGCAATGGCTGCGGTGCTGAATATCTTGGTAAGCCGAATATCCATCTCTGTTTTAGTCATCGCCGTGCTCCTTTATCGAGGCGGTGAAGACCTGGGCCCAGGTCGGCTGCTCATCAGTACCCGATCACCACATCGGGCAGACAGGGCGGCAATGCCGCCCCGTTTCGCATCGGGCCATTACTCGAACTGCAGTGGCTTCGCCCCTTGATACTCCTCGACATTGAGGGGGGCAGGCCCCAGCCCCAGCGCCCAGAGCAGGGCGGCCTTGATGCCATCCTCATAGGTGTCGTCGGGGTAGCAGGTGCCCTCGGTTTCAGTGATCTGCTCACAGAGCTGCAGTTGCTCCTCGGCCATATCCACGTTGATTTCCATCGCGTATCCCCCTTACAACTTGGCCAGATCCAGGCTCATCTGGTTGTAACGCCCCTGGGCGTCACGCTCATAGAGCCGCAGATATTGGCTGGTACCAGTCACTTGAATGGCGTCAGCGATCGCTTGCATGGCCTGCTCCCAGTCGGTGTCTTCGATGTTGAGCTGACGAAGGGAGAGCACCTGGTTCACATCGATATGACCGGCTTTGGAAACCCGAAAAGCGTGGTCAACCAGGGCCCGTAGCTTGGCATCAGCCCCATCGCTCCAGCGGGCGATGCACTGGTCGATGAGCACCTTGGCCGCCTGGATCCGTTCATCAAATTTGCGGTGCTCCCCCACGGCCCGGATCAGCTTGTAACGGCCGTCGAAACTGAGCAGGGTCACGTTGCCCTTGGTACCGCCCCACGCCACGCCGTACTGCTCGGATGACAGGTCAACAAAGTCGTTGATCTGCTGCATGGCGCCAATTTTGAAGGCGGCCAGCTGCGAACGCTGCTCGCGGGCAGCCGCAATGATGCCCATCACCACTTCATCGCGCAGCTTGTCAGCCGGAGTGATCAGGTTTTCCGGTACCCAGTGCCCTTGGGCGTTCTGGCGCATCGGGGTGGTACTGCTGGTTTGTGCTTCTTGCATAGGGTTCTCCTTAATGGATCTTGTTGCTGCCAGGCATCTGATAGCACACGGCGGCAGCCTGCTGTTTCACTGGGCCGAGCACCTGCTCTTCCTGGTGAGTCGCACGGCAAAATTCGAGGAACTTGGGTAATTGGCGCAGCACGACCTTGGCCAGTGCTTCGTCTTCGATATCGAGCTCTATCTTGGCCATCTCCATCCTCCTTATTGGCGCCAGTGCAGCAGGCAGCCGCCAAAGCGCACCAGGGCGACCTCTCGAACCACGCCAGCCAGGCATTCGCGGCTTAATACGGCGCGGGCCTTCATTGCTTGTGGCAGAGGGCCAGTGACGGCCAGCAGCGGGGTGTGGCGCACCTGGCTGGTGCGGACTTCATATCCTCTGGCCGTCAACCAGTGGCTGAGCTGTTCGGCAGTCTTGTGCAAATTGCTGCGCAGATTCTTTTTCATCCCGTTCTCCTTGTGATTCATCACCGGGCCCACTGTTTATTCCGAGCCCAACCCCTGCCAACCGTTATTTGCCTTCTTGCTTGTCGAGCAGTCGGTTGTATTTGATACCCATGATTTTCAGTTCTTCCGCCAGCAACTCACTCAGGATGCGCAACGACGAACTGGCATTCTCGCCATCGCTCTTGGCCTGACGACGTAACCTGGAGAGGGTGGCCTCGGCGTCATAGCGAGCCGTTTTCTGTGACCCTTTGCCCTGCTCTACCGATAACCGCATCGGGCGGCGCAGTTGCTGCTCCTCCGTCAGCTGGCTATGGGGGCAGCCTGAGCGGCAAGCCTTCCAGAGCTTGATATCCATCGGGCTGCTACCCACGTCACTAGGGCCACGGCGCTGATGGGCAAGGCACTGATGAACAGGGATCGCGCCAAGAATTGGGCAAATCACCTTTTGACCCATCAGGTTGCCCTCAACCAGCATCTGCACCCGCTCCAAGTCACCGGGGTATTTCTCGTTACACACCTGGCTGATAAGGGTGCGCGACAAGCCGAGCTTTTCAGCCACCACCGCCAATGAAGTGGCTGCGACCTCTGCCTTTAACACCTCAAGCCACGTTTCCATGTTCACCCTCCTCAACCAGGAACGGATAAAGCCGTTGCTGGTTCTGATCCCAACAGCCGTTATCTCTTCTGATTGGAGCAAATCGCCCTGTATCTCGAATTAGCTGGTAAATATTTGCCAACCCATATTTGTCTTGTACTGACATCTTGGGATTAACATGAACGGCCAGCCTCACATATCCAGCGCGTACCAATTCATTGGTGTAATGCCATGCGGTATTACGATTGGTATTCGCGGTAATCATCAAATCAGCCAAGGTAAAGCGGCGGCTAATCTTCATGGTGTTCCATATCTTTTGCTGAACCGTTTTCTTGCGATTTCTGCGCTTTTTATAAGTGCGCTTACGCTCATTCCCTTTTGAGTCAGCCTGTCTAACGCCACTCCCAAGGCGGGGTGATACAGACGTGTCCGCCACTTGATAGATCCGTTCACGTTTCTTCGCTATCGGGGTAATGAGTTTTAAAAATCCGTTATCAACCCAAGCACTGACAGTCCGATAAATCTGCTGCTTATTGATCCCGACACCATCGATAACTTCCTTTATTGAAAATTGGGGTTGCTCACACATCCACAACCACGCAATTTCCGTCTTGGATTTACCACTCATATCAACCACTGGTATCCCTCCCGTGCTTTGTTGTTATTGGGGTATATCTGGCAGCTAACGGCTGCGGCGCACGTCATGCAGCAGTTCGCTGGCGTCAACATCCTCCAGGCGGATGATGCGAGCGTCAGAGGCCATGGCCATCTTCTCGATCTTGTCGAGGGCTGAGACGATGGTACGAACCACCCCGTTGGAACGTTTGCGGATGAGATCCAGCAAGGCATCATCAATTTCCACGTCCACCTCCAGCATTTCGCTGGCAATCAGGGACACGTCATCGAGATCGGCCGGTTTGAATTCGATCCACTGGGAGATGCGGTTAAACAGCTGCTTGCGCTGGCTGATACGGCGGGCAATCTCTTCCATCCCGACCAGGATCAGAGGTTGTTCGGTGGCATCGTAGATATCGCGCAGGGTTTCCATGATGCGGGCATTGCCGACCACGTAATCGGCCTCGTCCACGAAGATGGCCAACTCTTCGGCCCGCACGGCTTCGACAATGCTATCGACCTGGGCCCGCAGGTTATGGCGCTGGGGGATGCCAATCTCTTTGGCAATCTGTTCCAGCAGGCTGGTCACCGTATCGGCCTTGTAGCAGCGGACATAGATGCCGTTTACTTCGTCCTGGTTGAACAGCCACTCCACGGCGGTGGTCTTACCAAAGCCGGAGGGGCCATGGATCAAGCCAATGCCCGGCACGATGCTGGAGCGGTTAAGCAAGTTGTCGAGCAGTTGCTCGGTCTTGATCATGTTTTTGACTTCAACGATCTTGTGTTTCATAGTGTTTATGTCCTTTATCTATGGTTTAAACAGGGCTGCACGTTATCCATTTGCCTGGTTCTGACGTGTGGCCCTAACTTCATCCAGATGGCGATTGATCCGTTTTGCCATCAGCTTGTGGCTGTAGAGATACTTGGTCAGCCACTCCTTCTCCCGCTCGGTCAGCGGTGAATCCAATTCTTTTTCGGCCAAATGGATGGCCTGTTCGTATTCGGTTTTAAGCGCCCGAGACTCCTGCCCTGCCGTCGCTTCTAGTCGCTTGGCTTTCTCCTCGCGTCTTGCTTCGATGGCAGCCAGTTCTGCCGCGCTGAACCCGACCGGTTCAGTGGGTGCCGCAACCCCTGTTAGGGCGGCCAACGCCGGGTTGTCGAGGTTCAGATCCGAGCGCTTGAACTGGGCCACATCCTTGGCCTGCTCAACAAAGTGAGTGACCACATCCTGATGCAACTGGTCGATGCCAAATGTCTTGGCCACATTGCGCATCTCGCGGCGGAAGCGGGCCAGCACCTTGGCATCCTCACGCTTGGCGGCACGGAATGCGTCTGGACTGATGCCATTGCCGAGCAGTTCGGTATTGATTGCCTCCACTCGCTCTCCCCAATCTCCGGTGCGGTACAAGGTGGCCCGGCCCACATCGTTCGGATCGAGAAACACGCTGACCCGCTGGCCCTTCCAGGTATGCTCCAACAGCTCCGGAGCGCTGTATTTGAGGCCACCGGCCTTGATAAAGCCCTTGGAGACGGTCGCCTCACCGATATGGTTGAGCAGCAGATCCAACGCAGACTCATCGGTAATGGCGCGTCGCTGATAACGGGCGCTCTGGTACTTCTCGTTTGGGGTCATCCCCAGTGAGCTGTGCTTTTTGTTGTGGTAGCGGGCATCCAGCCAGTTATCGAGCAGGGTCTGCAGCTCTTGGGCAGTCATCGCCAACTCATAAATTTCTTTTTCCGCATCCGGTTTGCGCTTTTCTTCCAACCGCTGGGCAAAGCTCTTGCGGGCTTCAATCACCTGCCTGTCAGCCACGCAGTGGCCTATATAGGAGGGCAACAACTCGATCAGACCGTGGCTCAGGGTGCGGAAAAATCGCTCGATAAAGGGCTTTTCCCAACCCGAATAGGCATTGGAGCGGCTGACATTGATATCCAGCAGGGTGCAGATCGACATGACCCGCTGACTCACGTAGTCAGAGCCGTTATCGGTACGCATCACACCGTTGTCGTTGAGGGTGCCCCAGGCCAACAAGGTCTTGCGCAGCAACAGGCAGATCCCCTCACTGGATGAGCTCTTGGCCACCAGCAGACGAACGCGACGGGTATACACGTCGATCACCGCGATAATGCTGTGACGGCCATCCACCAACATGGCATCGACCGGAGTGCTGTCGAACTCCCACACATCGTTCGGCTGACCCATCCAGGGATACATTTCCTCGATAGCTGTGCGGTATTTGTTGTTGTAGGCATCCGGGTTGGTGGCATAGGTAAAGGCCACTTTGTTTTCAGCCAACCACTTGACCATCCAGCGGCGCAGGGATGACTGGCTGGGGATATGCCATCCCAGCTTGTTCATCTCGTTGTACTCGGTGGCAAGCTCATGCAGAGCGCCCCACTTGTTGGCCAGGTGTGGCTTGGCCGTCACCAATGCGGTGAGGAACTGGGCCAACTCAGGGCTTTGCTCAACGGTTGAGGGCCGTTCACGCTGATAATTGCCAGCCAGTGCAGCTGGGCCTTCATTAGCCAGCGAGCTTTGCCAACGGCGCAGCGTGATCAGGCTGAACGGTTTTTGCCGCTCATAGACGCTGGCTGGCAACTGCAGGCTGCGGGTACGGTATGCCTCGATAAAGATCCGGCGACCAACCTCCCCTTGCTGGCAGGCGTGATAGGGCGCCAGAAAGATATCGGCGGCCTGCAAAATCAGCAGTCTGGCATCTACTTTTTTGCGTGGGGCTTCGCTCAGGGTCAGCAGTTTGCGGCCAGCATCAGGCTTGACCGGGCGCTCCCGCTCCAATAGCTTGGCCATCGCCTTGCCGCCAGCACTGTGATCGGTCACGGCCTGACCTTGCTCAGCCACAGCCTGCTCAGCCAGATAACGGCGGGTTTCTGCTGGCAGTGAACTGATGTGGAACTCGCTGCCTTTACCTACTTCCCTTGGTCTGGATTTCCAATTCTCTTTGCTAGCCCGGATCCGAATTGCGCGATCTGTTGCAGGCAGACCAGGCAAACCGGCCAGTTTAATCGAAGTAAACCACTCACTCATGGTCATGCTCCTCACCTGACTCGGCCCCTTGCTGGTAACCAATGAACTCATACAGCTCTTTCATGATCCTGTCGGCAAGGGATCCATCCCGTGGTAACCGGTTAGTGTCAGGCGCGTACATTTGAACATACAGCTGGACTGTTCGTGGGTTGTAATCACGAGACAGGGCCCATGCACGACAGCTTGAGCCTTTGGCTACAAGGTGTGCATGTATGTGTTTCGCGCTTCGTATTTCCATCGGTTCATTCCGTGTTAATATCCGTTGGTTATTCGCATTGCGTACACTTTACATTTATACGCACTGCGAACATTCGTGATTATTGATCCGTTTCGTACGCACGCCAATCACTGGAAATGATAAATGTACGCTTCCGACACTCACAAATGTACGCATAATGAGATGCGCTTTTAACTGCTTGATTTAAAAGGGATATGATGGAATCGGAAAACGAGAACCAGATCGGAAATGCAGATCCGTTTCTTAGGAGTGGGATCGGATCCTTCCCTGAGCGTTTAACTGAGGTCATTGGTACCCAAAGCGTGCGCTCATTCGCAGAAGAGATCGGACTCTCAGAGGGCGCTGTCCGCACCTTTTTAAAAGGCCGCATTCCCAGAGCTGATGACGCTCTCGCCATCGCGCGGGCAAAAGGCGTGGATTTGGTTTGGTTGCTGTCAGGTAGCTCAGCCGATGAGCCAGCATCAGCAAATCCATCGACTCACACGCTCAACGAAGAATATAAAAAAGACAACAATATCAAGGTGATATCAGAGCCTTCTATTTGTTACAAATGGGAGGAGTTTGATGAAGAGTATGTGCTGATCGACGGCTACCACATCTCGGTGAGTGCCGGGCATGGCGCGTTTAATGATGACCATAGTGTTAAACGCAGGCTGGCGTTCCGCCGTAAGTGGCTCAAATACCGCCAGTTGAACCCAGATAACCTGGTAGTGGTGTTTGCCAAGGGGGACAGCATGGAGCCAACCATCCATTCTGGCGACTCTATCCTGGTGGATATAAGCCGCAACCAGATCCAGGATGGCGGCCTGTTCGTGCTTCGTCTGGGGGATGAACTCTATGCCAAGCGGCTGCAGAAGCGGGTTGATGGCGGGGTGAACATCATCAGCGACAATAAAACCGGATACGACACCCTGGCGGTTATGCCGAACGAGCTGGACTCGTTGAGCATCATTGGCAAGGTGGTTTGGCTCGGGCATGATTTTTTTTAACTGCGACTATCTGAAATTGTGATGTGGCCTCGCCAAGCTATTTGGCCGCTGCATTTAAACACCCGGTTAAACCACCAGTTCAAGGGTAAATCTCGTTTATCATTTCCGGCGCATTAAACACCATATTCATGCGCCGTCTTTCATTTTGGCGCCGCGCGCGCCTGGCACCTTCGGATCGCCTTCTAAGCCTTGTCAGCCTTGAGTTTGTCCCACGAATTCCCACTTACTTTCGGCTGCTCCCGGTTTTTTCATTCTCTGTGGTCGGTTACATAAGCTGTAACCAATGCTGTCGGGAGAGGGAGACCACCAGATCGTAAAAGCGGTGGAGACAGTAGAGAATGCCGGGGTTCAGGCAGATATGATCCGCGCCCCTTTGATGAGGATAAAGGTGGCACTCCTCTCGCCCACCCAGGATCTGCAGACGCCACAAGGGTCCCTCAACAAGGATCCGCCGAACTCGGGCAAGAAGAGGCCGCCAGGCGTCGTGACGACGCAGTGCAGTTACCGAGCGGACCCCCTCTTCACGCAGCCGGGACAACTCCGTCAGCATGATGGCCTGACGACCGCTGCTCTGTTTGAGCAAGGTGGCCGTTTCTCCCGTCGCCGAGTAGGGCAGACTGTGCTGCCAATAGAGCTCCACAAACTTGGTGGCCAGTTCGTCCAGCGTAATAGTGCGCGCAGCCATCAGCTCATGGGTCTCGGTACTGCGCTCAATTGCGATATCTGCAATCCCGTAAAGCAAGGCGCACTTGTAAGTGGCAACAAAATCGCCTTCGGTAAAGATGCGTTGCAGATAGGCAATAAAAGAGAGTTGCTGCTCAGGGGAAGCGTGCATGCTCGCCCCCAAGGATCAGACTCTGCCAACTCAACCCGCTACGCGCCAAGGCATCCCCCTGTGGTTCTGACACATGGAGAAGTGTCATCCCCTCCTCCAACGCAAGCCGCTCCACTTCATCGACAGCTACCGGGTACATGGCCCGCTCCCGCATATCCTGCTCCGATACAGTCAGACGAAGGCTCAGTACCAGATAACCATCTGGTGAGAGCAGCTCATGAAGACGTGCCAGCGCCAAGGGACGAGACTCCGGGGGGAGATGCATCCAGACTGCACTGAGCAAAACCAGATCAAAAGCGCCTGCCACACGAGAAAGTGCAGGCATAGCATCATTGACCCACTCCACTGCAACATCCTGGGTATGGCATTGTCCCAGCGAAGCGAGTGCCTGACTGGGTTCGACAGCGACCACACTGTGGCCCTGATGGAGCCCGGCTAAAAACGCGGCATCCCGACCACTGCCAGCCCCCACATCGAGCAACCGACGCGGCGCGGCCACGAGCAAAGGCTCCAGCAAGGTAAGCCAGTTGCAATGAACGGCGCGAGCAGATACCTGCTGGTAACGGGTCGCCAATTCGGTGGCGTGGCGCTGGTAGTAGTCGAGGGACACAATGCGTTCCAATCGGAAAATAAAGGGAAATAGTCTCACAAGATCAGTGGGTTGACTATGACAAGGACGACACTTTACAGACATGAACGATTAAGGGGGCAGAGGCATTTACAAAAACGGGATGCCAGCCAAAAGAAGCGCGGCCAGAGGGCTCTGAATGATGCCAGCGCTCAACATTTCGGGTAATATTCGTCCAACTCACTGATCTCTTGGCACTTATTATCGCCATGATAGGTCAGCGCCAGATGGAGATGGCTATTAATGAACTCGACTGATGTCGTGGCTCTGTTTGGGGATGACACGTACTATCGAAAGGCTGGTTCTCATGGCTCGCCACGATCATCGTAATCCCCATATTCCACTGATCGCCTCCCACTGCTACGTGCAGAGACCTAACGCAACCCGACCGGACAGACTACGCCGCTTCGCCATGATGGGTATGTCGCAACTGGTGTTGGGCTATGCCGGACGCAGTAGCGAGACTCATCGTATCCACCGCCTGCTCAGTCAGATAAAGGTTGGCGATGCCGTGCGTATCGCTCCCGATAAAAACAACAAGCTTCATGTGTATCACCAGAATCACGAAATAGCTCGCCTCTCCCTGCTCGGCGAAGAGACCTGGAAATTCGACATGAATAGCATCCGTGAAGCCCGAGTGATTGCTCTGGTGGAACGACGTAAAGAACAGGAGAAAGAAGAGTATCAACCCCAGATATGCAGCGAGCGCTGGGAGATCCCAATCATTGAGTTGGAGTTGTAACATCAGGTCTTAGTACAGCAAAACGGTGACCAGCGGCAGTTTTCATCAGATGGCCCATCCAGAGCCATATCTGTATTCATTTTGCCGATCGCAAGGTGCTGCCAGTTCGGCTATTTCCAATGTTGCTTGCTCCTCGCCACAAACCGAAACAAAAGTTGCATATTTTAGGATATCTCTCATCGTGCCATCATGAGCAAGATCCACATGACACACAGTTTATGGTTGCTTTAATGGCCATAAAATTGCAGGTAATACGATGTTTTAACTAGACATAGGTAGTCAAAATCCAGATCGTCCTCCACGGATATCACCACCAGTGAAATCGTTTTCTTTTTAGACAAATAACCTGAGTTAAATCAAATAAAGTTGCATATCATCTTTGGTATGGTGAAGTCATACCAAGCGGTCTTCTCTATCGCTTCCCTGCTGGCCCAGCCAGATGCAGCATTTTCTGCGCCTTGAAACCGAGTTATGACGCTATGATCACCATCACCCTCGATGGGGCTCAGTTGACGGTTAACCCGAACCAGACCCTGCTCCAGATAGCCAAACAGCACCAGATCGACATCCCCTCCCTGTGCGGTGACAACACCAGTGCCCCCAAGACGCCGTGCGATCTCTGCGTGGTCGAGATTGCCGGTCTCGGCATCCGGCGCGCCTGCGAGACGCGCCCCGAGGCAGGGATGGTGATCACGACCCAAAGCGATGTCCTGCGTGCGCACCGCCAGCAGGCGCTCGGCCGCATCCTCTCGGACCACTACGCCGATTGCGAAGCCCCCTGCCAGCGCGCCTGTCCGGCCGGGGTGGACATTCAATCCTATCTGCATCACATCGCCATAGGGGAGCACGAAGCGGCCATGGCCGTTATAAAACAGACCCTGCCGATGCCCCTCTCCATTGGCCGGGTCTGCCCCGCTTTTTGTGAAGCGGAGTGCCGCCGCGCGCTGGTGGATGAGCCGCTGGCCATTCGTCAGCTCAAGCGCCATGCCGCCGATCTCGATCTGGCAGAGGTTGCCCCCTATCAACCGGCAAAGAAGCCCGCCAAGGGCAAGCGGGTTGCCATTATCGGCAGCGGCCCGGGCGGCCTCACCTGCGGTTACTATCTGGGTTACGAGGGATTCGAGGTCGATCTGTTCGAGGCAATGCCAGAAGCGGGTGGCTGGCTGCGCTACGGCATCCCCGAATACCGGCTGCCCAAGGCGATCCTCGATCAGGAGATTGCGCTGATGTGCCAGAGTGGCATGCGGATCCACACCAGGCAGCGACTGGGCCACCAGATCACTCTCTCGGCGCTGTGCCGCGACTATGATGCGGTCTGTCTGGCGGTTGGAGCTTCCAAGGCGGTACCGATGGATTACCCGGGCAGCACCCTGGCCGGTTGTTATCTTGGGGTCGATTACCTCAAGGATCAGATGCTCACCAAGCGGCTCACCACTGGCAAGAAGGTTGCGGTGATCGGGGGTGGTAATACCGCCATTGACTGCGCCCGCACGGCGGTCAGGCTGGGGGCTGAAACCACCCTTATCTATCGCCGCACCCGCGCCGAGATGCCCGCCGAAGCCTACGAGATCGACGAGGCGGAGCACGAAGGGGTGCGCTTTTTGATGCTCACCAATCCGGTAGAAAATCTGGCCGATGAGGCTGGTCGCGTCTGTCAGGTGCGCCTCGAGAAGATGGCCCTCGGCGAGCCGGACGCCTCCGGTCGCCGCCGCCCGGAGCCAACCGGCGAGTACCTCATTGAAGAGTTTGATACCGTGATTGCGGCAGTGTCGCAGCAGCCGGATCTCAGCTTTATGGAAGGGGAATCCCTCACCCTCCCCTTCACCCGCTGGCAGACACTGGAATCCCACCCCGAGACCATGCACAGCGGCCACGGCAACCTGTTCGCCATCGGCGATCTGCGCCGCGGGCCTGCCACCGCCATCGAGGCGGTTGCCGATGGTCGCAAGGCCGCGCTGGCCATCGACCAGTTCCTCCACGGTGACATGATCGATCCGGTTCGCCCCTTCAACGCCTGCAAGGCCCCCAAACTCAAGCTGGTCGATCCCGCTCAGTTTGCTCACCTGAAAAAAGTCGCCCGCACCATCATGCCCCATCTGGCAGAGCAGGATCGCGAGGGCAGCTTTGCCGAGGTGGAGCGTGGTTTGAGTGATGCCGATGCCCGCAGCGAAGCCAGCCGCTGCCTCGAGTGCGGCTGTCAGGCCAACACCGATTGCGCACTGCGCGACTACGCCACCGAATACAAGGTCGACCAGAGCGCTCTCGATACCAGCCAGTGCCAGAAGTTTGCAGTGGATAACAGCAGCGAATTTATTGTCTTTGATGCCAACCGCTGCATCGGCTGTGGCCAGTGCGTGCAGACCTGTGGTGAGCAAGCGGTGCAGGGGGTGCTGAGCTTTCCCAAGAACAGCGATGGCACCTTATCGAACCGGCCGCAGTTCGACACGGGACTCTCGATGGGCGACTCCCACTGCGTGCAGTGCGGCGCCTGTGTACAGGTCTGCCCCACCGGCGCCCTGGTGGATGCCCGCGACAAGTCACAGGGGCGCACAGAACTGCTCACGCCGGTCAATACCATCTGCACCTACTGCGGGGTCGGCTGCGGCGTCACCCTCTACGTCGATGAGGCGCGCAACCGCATCCGCTATGTGGAGGGGAATCGCAACTCGCCGGTCAATCAGGGGCTGCTCTGCGTCAAGGGACGCTTCGGCTTTGACTTTATCCAGAGCGAGGAGCGCCTCACCACCCCGCTCATCCGCAAGGATGGCGAGCTGGTGCCCGCCAGCTGGCAGGAGGCCATCGCCCTGGTGGCCGAGCGTTTCACCGCCCTGCGCCAGCGCTATGGCAGCGATGCACTGGCGGGCTTCTCGTCGGCCAAAACCACCAACGAAGAGAACTACCTGTTCCAGAAGTTCATGCGCCGTGAGCTGGGCACCAACAACGTGGATCACTGCGCGCGGCTCTGCCACGCCTCCACCGTTACCGGGCTGGAGGCGTCGCTAGGCAGTGGCGCCATGACCAACGACATCCCGAGCATTGATCACTCGGATCTGATCTTCATCATCGGCTCCGACACCTCGGCGGCCCACCCCATCATCGGCTCCCATATCAAGCGGGCCGTCATCACGGGCAAGGCGCGGCTGGTAGTGGCCGATCCCAAGCGGATCGAGATGGCGGACCACGCCAGCCTCTATCTGGCTCACCGACCCGGCACCGACGTGATGCTGCTCAACGGCCTGATGCAGCAGATCATCCAGCACGGCTGGCACGACAAGGCCTATATCGCCGCACGAGTAGAAGGGTTCGAAGCGCTGCAAGCGGAGGTGCTCTCCCCCGCTTATGCACCGGACAAGGTAGCCCTCGTCACCGGCGTACCGGCCGAGCAGGTGATCGAGCTCGCTAGCCTCATCGGCACCGCCGAGCGTACCGCCATCTACTACTCCATGGGGATCACCCAGCACACGACCGGCCACGACAACGTGCGAGCCATCGCCAACCTGCAACTGCTGTGCGGCAACATCGGTATCGAAGGGGGCGGCATCAACCCGCTGCGGGGCCAATCCAACGTGCAGGGCGCCTGTGACATGGGGGCGCTACCCAACTGCCTGCCCGGCTATCAGAAGGTGGCCAACCCCGAGGTGCATGCCCGCTTCGCAGCCGCCTGGCAGCAACCAGACTTGCCGCGTGCACCCGGCCTCACCCTCACCGAAACCATAGATGCCGCCTGCGCGGGCAGCATCAAGGGGCTCTATGTGATGGGGGAAAACCCGGTGCTGAGCGATCCGGATCAACACCACGTCATCGAAGGGCTCAAGCAGCTGGAGTTTCTGGTGGTGCAGGATATCTTCCTCTCGGAAACCGCCCAGCTCGCCGATGTGGTGCTCCCCTCCTGCTCCTTTGCCGAGAAGAGTGGCCACTTCACCAACACAGAGCGGCGGGTGCAGCGCATCTCCCCTGCCCTCAAGGCGCCGGGTGAGGCGCGGGAGGATTGGTGGATCATCCAGCAGATCGCCAACGCCATGGGCGGCGACTGGCGCTATCAACACCCGCAGGAGATCACCGCCGAGATCTGCCGGGTCACCCCGCAATACGCCGGCATCCAGTGGGACAAGGTGGGAGCACAAGGGCTACAGTGGCCCTGCAACGATGCGGCGCCCGAAGGCACTCGCCTGCTCCATGGCAAGCAGTTCACCCGTGGCAAGGGGGAGATGGTCGCCACCCCGTTCCGCTATGCAGCCGAACTGCCCGACGAGACCTATCCCATCGTGCTCACCACCGGCCGCCTGCTGGAGCAGTTCCACACCGGCACCATGACCCGCAAGACCAAGGGGCTCGACAAGCTGGCTGGCCCGCGGGTGATGATGAGTGTGGCGGATGCGCAGCGGTTGGGCATCAGCAACAGCGAGCGGGTGAAAGTCACCAGCCGCCGCGGCCATATCAAACTCCCCGCCTTCGTCACCAAACGGATGCAGCCGGGCGTGGTCTTTATCCCGTTCCACTTCGCCGAAGCCCCAGCCAACCGGCTCACCATCAATGCCACCGACCCCCACGCCAAGATCCCCGAATTCAAGGTGGCAGCGGTGCGCATCGACAAGCTGGAATCCCCGTCGCAAGCTGGAGATCTATCCATGCAGAAGGAGCCAGCCAAGCCAGACATCGAGGTTGCCTGAGGGGAATAGCAAAACCTGAGTAGCCGCCTGCCGGGAGAGTTGGCCCGCAGGCCTTCATCCTTGGTATTGCGATAGCAAAAGAGGGGTATGAGAAGGGGCTACCAACCAAAATGTACAAAGGGTTAGCTTCGCCCAGAAGCTAACCCTTTGTTTTATATGGTGCCGATAAGGGGAATCGAACTCCTGACCTTCGCATTACGAATGCGCTGCTCTACCAACTGAGCTATACCGGCTTGTTGCCAGTCAGATTCATGAAAAATGGCTGGCGTGTCAATCGAGCCAACTCAATTTTATGAGTTGGCTCATGGTGTTAGCGCCCGATTTATAGATCGGCAAACTCCGGGATATGGGCGCGGCCGCGGCTCTCGAGGAAATCGAGCAGGGCCCGGGGGGAGCGCACCAGGATCCGCTCCAGCGGAAAGCCCGCTTCGGTCACCAGACGGTGGCAATGGTCAAAATCGCCGAGGCTGAAAGCGACGTGAGAATCGGAGCCGAAAGTAAGGTAAGCACCCAGATCTCGCGCGGCTTCAACGATGGCGCGGCAGTTGCCTTCGCTACCCGGACGTGAGTGAATGAAGGAGGAGTTGTTGATCTCCAGCGCCACCCGATAGTCCGCAGCCGCCTTGACCACCGCCTGAATGTCGATGGGAAATGAGGGGTTGCCCGGGTGGCTGATCATATCGACCCGGCCGCTCTTGATGGCGTTGATCATCGCCTGGGTATGGGTTGCCTGATCGCAGGGAGGGAATACCTGCTCATGAAAACCCGCCATGATCATGTCGAGGCGCGACTCATAGCGCTCTGGGAAATCGATCTCCCCGTCGAGGTTTTTGATGTTGGCCTCGATACCCCGCAGGATCCCCACCCCGTCCACCACTCTTGGCAATATCGGCAAGTTGGCAAAATGCCAGACATGAGGGGCATCGGCCATCTCGGGGCCGTGATCCGTGGTGGCGAACAGCTTGATCCCCTTGGCTCTGGCGATGGGCAGATAGTCGTGGATGGTGCTGTAGGCGTGGGTGCTGGCAATGGTGTGAGTGTGGGTATCGACCGGGTACTTCATCTTCTCTCCCCTCATATTTTGAAGGGGCAGCATAACAAAGTAGGGGGAATTGGGCCACGCCGGCACTTGCCACACTTTGTCACAAAATACCGAGGAACTGACATAGTCTAAGCCGGACTGACTGGCATACTGGCTCCCGTCGATACATGCCTGAACTCGCATCGACAGTTTGCCGTCAGGATGATGCAAACTCACTTTCCCCACCGTCGCTCCCCGCGGCGGTTTTTTTTGCCTGTTTGTTACCCTCTGCCACCGTCAACCGGGCAAAAAAATGCCCAACTAGCAAGAAGCAGGTTGGGCGAGACTTAATGTTTAATTGCAGTGGCATAGATATAGAGTCTCGCGCTGTGGAGTTAGTTCCGACCTTTTTGCGCTTTTTCATAAAAAACATTCTGATAACACCAGCTCACAATCTCTTGACACCTCGCGATATGAAACGTACTTTTTAAACATTCGTTTAAGTGAGGTGTCCAGTGAGTAAAATCGATACCAAAAACCGTATTCTCGACGCCGCTGAAGTGCTGTTTGCCGAGCGGGGATTCGCCGATACCTCTTTGCGTCTGATCACCAGCGAGGCCGACGTCAATCTGGCGTCGGTGAACTATCACTTCGGCTCCAAGAAGGAGCTGATCCAGGCGGTGCTCGACCGCTATCTGAGCCTGTTTATGCCGGATCTTGATGCGCGCCTGCGGGTACTGATGGAGCAGGAACAGCTGACCCTGCTGCAACTGTTTGAAAGCTTTGTCGAACCGCTGATGAAGCTCTCGGCGGTGCGGGCCAACGGCCCGGCCATCTTCATGCAGTTGCTGGGACGCGGCTATATCGACAGCCAGGGCCACCTGCGCCGCTTTATCACCGCCCACTACGGCCCCATTCTGATGCGGATCACCCAGGCCATTTCCAAGGCCAATCCGGCCCTGTCGCCAGCGGATCTCTTCTGGCGCCTGCACTTCACCCTGGGCACCGTCGTATTCACCATGGCCTCCGCCGATGCCCTGCGCGACATCGCCCTGGCCGACTTTGGCCAGCAGCTCGATGTGGAAGGGCTGGTGCGCAACGTTATTCCTTATCTGGCGTCCGGAGTCGGGGCGCCCGTGGAGTCGACCAGGCTCTCCCTGGCCGTGTAACAACCAACAATAAATCAACGGAAACAGTGAAATAGAAGGAACTTCGGTATGATCACATTGCTTGTCCTGCTGGTGCTGGCGATAGCCGTTGTGCTCGGCGTACCCTCCATCCGTAAAAAGGTGGTAACCCGTCCGGTGTTCGGCATCTTCAAAAAGATATTGCCGCCCTTGTCAGCCACCGAGCGGGAGGCCATGGAAGCCGGCTCCGTCTGGTGGGATGGCGAGTTGTTTCGCGGCAACCCCGACTGGAAAAAACTGCACGGCTACGGCAAGGCCGAGCTGACCGCGGAGGAGCAGGCCTTTATCGACAATCAGGTCGAAACCCTGCTCGCCATGGTTGATGACTTCAAGATCGTCAACGAAACCAAAGACCTGCCGGAACCGGTGTGGGACTATCTGAAGAAGGAAGGCTTCTTCTCCCTGATCATCCCGAAATCCTATGGCGGCCGCGAGTTCTCGGCGATTGCCAACTCCACCATCGTCACCCGCATCGCCACCAAGAGCTTGAGCGTGGCGGTCACCGTCATGGTGCCCAACTCCCTCGGCCCGGGCGAGCTGCTGATGCACTATGGCACCCAGGCCCAGAAAGATTTCTGGCTGCCGGGGCTGGCCAGTGGCAAAGAGGTGCCCTGCTTCGCCCTGACCGGTCCGGAAGCGGGCTCCGATGCCGGCGCCATTCCTGACAAGGGGATCGTCTGCAAGGGGATGCACAAGGGTGAAGAGGTGCTGGGTATTCGCCTCAACTGGAACAAGCGCTACATCACCCTGGCGCCACGAGCCACCGTGCTGGGGCTGGCGTTCAAACTCTATGACCCGGAAAAGCTGCTGGGTGACAAGGAAGAGCTCGGTATCACCTGCGCGCTTATCCCCACCAGCCACCCGGGTGTGCGCGTTGGCGATCGCCACTACCCCATGGGTCTGGCGTTCATGAACGGTCCGACTTTCGGTAAGGATGTGTTCATTCCGCTCGACTGGATCATCGGCGGCCCGGATTACGCCGGTCGCGGCTGGCGTATGCTGGTGGAGTGCCTCTCCGCCGGTCGCGGCATCTCGCTGCCTGCTCTGGGCACCGCTTGCGGTCACATGGCGAGCCGCACCGTGGGCGCCTACTCCTATGTGCGCAAGCAGTTCGGCATGTCCATCGGCAAGTTTGAAGGTGTTCAAGAGGCGCTGGCCCGTATCGGCGGCCTCACCTATCAGCTGGAAGGGGCCCGTCGCATGACCGCCGGTTCCCTGGACCTGGGTCAGGCGCCGGCCATCGTCACTGCGATTTCCAAGTACCACATGACCGAGATGGCGCGCCAGATCATGGATGACTCCATGGACATCCACGCCGGTCGTGCCATCCAGCTGGGCCCGAAAAACTACACCGGCTACGCCTACATGGGGATTCCGGTCGCCATCACGGTGGAAGGGGCCAACATCCTGACCCGCAACCTGATGATCTTCGGGCAAGGGGCCACCCGCTGCCACCCGTACGTCTTTGCCGAGCTGGAAGCGGCGGCTGATACCGACGTGGAGCGCGGTCTCGAGAAGTTTGACACCCTGCTGATGAAACACATCGCCTTTGGCGCCGGCAACTTCTTCGGTTCCCTGTTCCAGGGGTTGACTCTGGGTCAATTCAACAGCGCGCCGGTGGCCGGCGAAACCGCCCGTTACTACAAGCAGTTGTCTCGCATGAGTAAAGGACTGGCACTGTGCGCCGACGTCTCCATGCTGATGCTGGGTGGCGATCTCAAGCGCAAGGAGATGATCTCCGCCCGTCTGGGTGACGTGCTGAGCCACCTCTATCTGGCCTCCGCCACCCTCAAGCACTACGAGGATCAGGGCCGTATGGTCTCCGATCTGCCGTTCGTGCAGTACGCGGTGGAGCGCAACCTCTACCTGATTGGCAAGGCGTTCGAGGGCTTCTTCCAGAACTTCCCGAACAAGGTGGTGGGTGCCGTACTCAAGCGCGTGGTGTTCCCGTTTGGCGTGGGTTACAAGATGCCGGCCGACGATCGCTGCCACGCCATCTGTCTGGCCATGATGAAACCGGGCGAGTTCCGCGACCGTCTGACCGCCCTCTGCTACGTCGGCAAGGACGAGGCGGACCCGGTCGGTCTGATGGAGCGCGCCTTCCAGGCCATGGTCGCCGTGCAGCCCTACGAGAAGAAACTGGTGCAGGCCCAGAAAGAGGGCAAACTGCCCCGCAAACTGGCCCTGCCGGAGCTGGTTGCCGCTGCGCTGGCCGGTTCCATCCTGAGCAAGGACGAGGCAGACAAGCTGCTGGCCGCCGATGCCCTGCGCTACGAAGCGATCCAGGTAGACAACTTCGCTCCGGGCGAGCTGGAAGGCTTCTCCCAGCAACCAAGCAAGCAGCCAAACAAGGTCGAGCACGCCGCCTGATCCCTTGGCAAACCAGTACCAAACCGGCCCTCGTGGCCGGTTTTTTGTTTGTTAACCATGCATTTACAAGCTAGGAGAATTCCAGTTAAATGCTTGAGTCCCTGTTGCAGGGGCTTTGGAAGCAAGGCCAGCGGAATGGCCGATAACAACAACTCAGGAAGAGTGAATGAACCTCGCCAAAACGGCGATCGAACGCCCCATCTGGGTGGCGGTCTCGATCGTACTTATTTTCCTGCTGGGCCTGCTCAGTATCCGGGGACTGCCGATCCAGCTGTTCCCCGACATCGACCGTCCACACCTCAACATCTCAGTGAGCTGGCGTTCAGCCTCGCCCCAGGAGATGGAGTCGGAGATCACCGACCCCATCGAACAGGAGATGCAGGGGGTGCAAGGGCTCAAGAGCCTTGTCAGCAACAGCTATCCCGGCTTTACCGAAATCGACATGGAGTTTGCTCTCGGCACAGACATGCAACGGGCCCAACTCGACGTGATTTCGCGACTGAACCGGGTCTCGGGATTGCCGGACAAGATCGGCGGCCCCTACGTCAACAACTACAGCAGCAACGATACCCTCACCTTTTTCTTCATCCAGCAGCTGCCCGGTGCCAAGGGGGTGATCGATGATCATCAGGCGTTGATCGAGGCGCGGGTCAAACCCGAGCTGGAGCGCATCGAAGGGGTCTCGACGGTCGCAGTCGAGGGGATCAACGAGCGCCAGATCCAGATCCGCTTCGACCCCTACCGCGCCGCCGAGCTGGGAGTGGAGATCCCGGTACTGGCCAGCCGCGCCACCACCGGCTGGGACGTGTCGGCCGGTACCCTCGACATCGGTCGCTGGGAGTACAAGCTGCGCTTCGCCGGTCGTTACGATGTCGAGACGCTGGGGGACAAGGTGGTGGACTGGCGCAATGGCCTACCCATCTATCTGCGGGATGTAGCAGAAGTAAGGGTGGCCCGGGAAGAGAACCCGGTGCTACGGATCCAGAACGGCAATACCGCCATCGCCGCCCAGATCTTCAAGGAGAGCGGCGCCAATGCCCTGGCCTCCCTTGAGGCGATCAAGGCTCGGGTGAACGAGCTCAACCGCGAGGTGCTGGAGCCGGTCGGGCTGCACATGGAGCAGTCATTCGATGCCTCCCTCTATATCAATCGCGCCGTCAGCATGGTCACTGCCAACCTGGGGCTCGGGGTGCTGCTCTCCTGCGCCATCCTCTGGCTCTTCCTGCGCCAGCTCAAGGCGACCCTGATGATTGCCCTCGCCATCCCCATCAGTATCATGCTCACCTTCTGCCTGCTCAAGGTGATGGATCGCACCCTCAACATCATCTCGCTGGCGGGCATCGCCTTTGCCGTCGGCATGGTGCTCGACGCCGCCATCGTGGTGCTGGAGAGTATCTACCGGCGCCACGAGCGGGGGGATTTGAGCAAGGCGGAGGCGGCGCTCGAAGGTACCCGTCAGGTGTGGACGGCGCTGGTGGCATCCACCCTCACCACGGTCGCCATCTTCCTGCCGGTGCTGCTGCTCAACGATGTGGAGGGCCAACTGTTTGCCGATCTGGCGCTCACCATCGCCTGCGCCGTGACGGTCTCCATGCTGGTCGCCGTCATCGTGCTGCCTGCGGTGGCGGCGCGCTGGATGGGACATGAAACGCTGACCGACCCCTATGCGTCGCTGTGGCAGCGCACCACCCGTCACGTGATTCGCTGGACCTCGACCTCACGCCAGCGCTGGACGGTCATCACCCTGATGATGAGTCTGCCGGTACTGGCCACCTGGGCGCTGCTGCCCAAGATGGACTATCTGCCAGACGTAAAACGGGACGCGGTGGATGTCTGGATGAACTTCACCCCCGGGGTCAACCTCAAGGCCCAGCGCGAAGAGGTGATCGATACCCTGATCGCCCGCCTCGCCCCCTACATGAAGGGGGAGAAAGAGCCTGCCCTCAAGAACTACTACATCTTGCGCTACCCGGGGGGCGCCCAGATTGGCGTGCGCCCCAAAGACGAAAACCGCATCAAGGAGCTGGAGAGCCTGTTGATGAAACAGCTGCTGGTGGGTATTCCCGACACCAGGGTGTTCGGCGGTCAGGGGTCGCTGTTTGGCGGCTTTGACAGCGAGAACGGCGTCTCCCTGCTGCTGCAGGGGGGTAACCTGCCCGAGCTCTATCAGGCGGCCCGTGCCAGCATGGGGATCCTCAGCAAGGACCTGCCGGGAGCACAGATCCGGCCCGAACCGAGTCTCGACTTCACCGCCCCCGAGCTCAAACTGGTGCCGCAAGATCGGCGCCTCGCCGAAGTGGGCTGGGATCGCACGCCCCTGCCCACCATCATCCAGACCTTTGGCGACGGCTTGCGGGTTGGCGAGTATTTCGACGGCGAAGATCGGCTCGACATCATGCTGATGGGGCAGAGCTCCGCCAATCCGGATGAACTGAAGGCAGTACCGCTGGCCACCCCCTCCGGGCGCATCGTCCCCCTTGGCGAACTGCTGCGGGTAGAGCACGACATGGGCCCGGCCAGTATCTTCCGGGCCGATGGGCGGCGCAGCATCAGCCTGCAGATAGCGCCTCCGGCGGGCATGACCATGGAGCAGGTGCTCGACACCCTGAAAAACCGCAGTTTTGCCGCCATCCGCCCCCTGCTGCCCGCTGGTGGCGAGCTGCGCATTGCCGGCAACGCCGACAGCCTGCAACAGGCGCTCGACAATCTGGGGACCATCTTCCTGTTCGCCGTGGTGATCCTGCTGGTGCTGCTGTGGGGAGTGTTTGCCTCCCTCAAGGATGCCCTGCTGGTGCTGCTCACCCTGCCCCTTGCCTCGGTTGGCGGCGTACTGGCACTGCAACTGAGCGGGCTGCTGGTGCCGCTGCCGATGGATCTGCTCACCATCATCGGCTTTGTCATCCTGCTGGGACTGGTGGTCAACAACGCCATCCTGTTGGTGCATCAGACCCGCACCGCCGAGCGGGACGGCATGAGTCGCCAGCTGGCGGTGGCCGATGCCCTGCAAAGCCGGATGCGTCCCATCGCCATGACCAGCCTCACCAGCATCTTCGGCATGCTGCCGCTGATGCTGAGCCCGAGCGAGGGGAGCGAAATATACCGCGGGCTCGCCACCGTCATTGTCGGCGGCATGAGTTGCAGCACCCTGTTTACCCTGATCCTGTTGCCTGCCTTCCTGCGTCTCGGGGAGCAGGTGGCGCTCCCACAACCCCTGCGCCAGCGGGCCTGAGCAAGGAGCTCATCGATGAAACATATGATTACCCGAATGTTGGCTGGCGCGGTGCTGATTGCAGGCAGTGCGCTACCGGTATTGGCCGATCAGGGCAAGATGGTCACCCTGGCGGATGTGACCCAAGGGGAAGCGGCCGCCAATATCTGGGTCAGCGGCACGGTGGCGAGTCGCCAGCAGGCGGCGCTCAGCGCCGAAGTGAGCGGCCGGGTGGAGTGGATCGCCGAATTTGGCAGCCGGGTCAAAAAAGGGGACGAGCTGTTGCGCCTCGACAGCGCGGCATTGCGCCTCTCGCTGGAGCAGGCTCGCGCCGAGCAGGCGAAATGGCAGAGCAACTTGCGCTTCGCCCGCGCCGAATCCCAGCGGATCACCCGGCTACACCAGCAAAAGAGCGCCTCCCAAAGCCAGTACGACAAGGCCAGTTATGATGTGGAGCAGGCCGCGCTGGCCGAGCGGCTGGCCGCCATACAGGTGAACCAGATTGAAGAACAGCTGCGCCGCAGCCACATCTATGCCCCGTTCGACGGGGTGGTGAACAACCACTTCATCCAGCCCGGCGAGCATGTGGACGCGGGCGAGCAGGCGCTGGAGCTGGTCAACCCGGATCAGCCGGATATCCGCCTGCAGGCCCCCATCCTCTGGGCCCAACAGCTGGCGCCGCAAACCCGGCTGCGGGTGGAGGGGGAGCAGCTGAGCGGTCACGGCGTCTATTACCAGCGAGCCGCCAGCGCCGATCCCAAGTCACGCCTCATCGAGCTGCGCCTCAAACCGGAAGCGGGCACCTTCATCATCGGCTCGCCGGTACGGGTTGCCCTGCCACTGGGGGATCAGCAGAGCATGCTGCTGCCCAGGGACGCTCTGGTGCTCGGCACCGATGGCAGCGTGGTCTATCAGGTGGCGCGAAGCGGCAAGGCGCTCAAGGTAAATCGGGTGCCGGTCACCGTGCTGTTTGGCAACAGCCAGCAAGTTGCGGTGAGCGGCGCCCTCAAGCAGGGGGATCGGGTGGTGGTGCGTGGCGCAGGCAGCCTGCAGGATGGCGACACCATAGCGCTGTTCAAGGGCTAACCAGGCCCGACGCAAGCTGGCCAATCTTTGCCCGCTTGACCCAGGACATACAGCCAAACGGGCCACAGTTTGCTATCTTGGCGGCCATCACTCGCGTTTAGAGCAATCAACACCCATGAGCATTATTTTGGGCATCGATCCGGGTTCGCGGATCACCGGATACGGGGTTATCCGGGTCGTGGGCGGCAAGGCCGAATACTTGGGCTCTGGCTGCATCCGCACCGATTGCGGCGAGCTGCCGGAGCGCCTCAAGCAGGTTTATGACGGGGTATGCGAGATCATCACCCAGTTCAAACCCACCGAGTTTGCTATCGAGCGGGTCTTTATGGCCCGCAACGCCGACTCGGCCCTGAAACTGGGGCAGGCCCGGGGCAGCGCCATCGTCGCCGCGGTCAACGCCTATCTGCCGGTGAGCGAATACTCTGCTACCCAGATCAAGCAGGCAGTGGTGGGCACTGGCGGTGCCGCCAAGGAGCAGGTGCAGCATATGGTGACCCATCTGCTGAAACTCTCCGCCACCCCGCAGGCGGATGCGGCGGATGCCCTCGGCGTCGCGCTCTGCCACCTGCACACCCGCCAGAGCCTGATCAAGATGGCCGGCCGCGCCAGCAGCTCGGTACGTGGCCGCTATCGCTGAGCCCCTGCCCACCCAGACGACTCGTCTCGGTATCACCAAATAAAAAACCGCCCCGGACCTCCGGGGCGGTTTTGCTTGGCCGTTTTGTTTGGCTACCTAGCGAGCCGAGACGGTGATGCTGGCGAGATCGATCAGATTGACCGCCCCCTTTTGACCGCCTGCATCGTTGTAGGTGTCGTTCGCCTTCAGGTAACTCATGTTGTAAAAATCGCTCACCCGAATGTCATACTCTCCGGCGGGCAGATCCACCACGAACGGCGTCGAGTCACGCAACGGTTTGAGGTCGCCCTCTTTCATCACATGGGGCATCTGCACCATGCCGCTGGCGACAACCTTGCCACCACCAAGCACCGAGATCCGTTTCACCCCGTTGGTCACCCCCAGATTGATGGCATGCTGGGCATTGCTGTATTGCAAACGAATAGTACGCTTGCCATCCAGCTTGACCCCCTGCACCAGCAGGCTGTCGTCGGGGCGGCCCCAATCCTTGAGGTAAGGGACGGGAATGGCCCCATCGGCGGCGCTCACGCTGCCGGTATGGGAGACGTTGGCCCCATCGATGGCGATATGTTGCAGCGCAGGCTGATAGCAAACCGGCTTGGCATGATGGGAGCGGTTGCCAGACTCCGGATAGACCGCCTCGGCACTGTAGCAATAGGCCTGGCCCGGCTGTAACACCATGTCGTCGACCCAGCTGGTCGCCCGATCCAGCCCGGAGGCCACCTGCTTGCCATCCCGATAGATGTTGTAGCTGAGCGCCCCCTTGTTGACACTATCCTGCAGGGCAACAACCAGCTTGCCACTCTGCTCGCTAACCCCGAGCAGGGTCGGCTCGGTCGGTGCAAACACCTGCCGGTTCTCGACATCCAGCGGCGCCACATTCTTGATCAGGCGGATCTCCTGATCATCAGCCACGGCGGCACCGAGCGTCACCTCAATCCGGTTGCCAGGGGCCAGCATATTTTCACTTATCTGCTCCCCCACCGGAACGCCATTGAGCGTCACGCTCTGCACCGGATAGTAACTGCCCTCCCCGCCCAGCTCCGGCAGTTGCAGCACTATGTCAATCTGCTTGCTACGATAGTTCAATCCCTTGAGTGCAGCCTCGGGCTTGGCCCCCATCAGCTTGTGCAAGTGAGCGGTGACAAACGGCTTGATCCGGATCCCCCCCTCTTGCACCTTGTAGCCGAAGGTGGTGTCGGTCACCATGCCAAGGTAGCCCCCGACAGACCAGAGCTGGCGCTGGGAGTTGATCACCGGTCCCGTCAAATCGGGATGGGTCAGATCCATCAGGGAGGGCTGGCCGGAGAGCCACTCGAGGTTCTCCATGTTGGAGAGGTTCAGCGCGGCACCGCGCATCAGGGAGTCGATATGATGATCGACCACGGCAACGTTCTGCACCATGGCCGCCGCCTTCAGCCCGTAGGCGGAGACAAAGGGCCAAATGGCGCGGTTATGGTAAACCGGCATATCGGGTTGCTGCGGGAAGTAGACCGGCGCGCCATAAGGGCCCATGGGATAGCGACTGATGATCTCTTTGGCCTGCGCCTCATCGGCAACACCGGCCAGAATGGCGAGGGATTCCCCCAATAGATCGAACTTGTAGGCCGGGCTCTGATCGGTACTGGTGTTGATCAGGCTGGCATACATCTTCTCGTCCGCCAGCCAGAAAGCACGATTGATCGCCAGCTTCAGATCCCCCGCCCAATGGTTATAGCGGATCGCCAGCTCATCTTGCCCCAGCTCGCCCGCCACCCGCGCGGCCAGCAGCAACCCCTGATAGTGGGTCACGTTGGTGGAGAGAGATTTGCTGATGCCGATGTGGGCGATATCGGCGGTGATCCACTTGGCATAGGTCTGGTCGCGCCAATCGAGGAAGGATTGCTCGCCGACATAGAGACCATCTGCGTTATCGAAGGCGGCCAGACGATCACTCTCTATGGTGTTGCTCAACCCTTCAAAGACCTCGGGCAAGAACGCACTGCGCTCGGCATCAGGCAGGGCGGCCAGCACCCGCTCGGCCCCCAGGGCCCAGCTCATGCGGTCGGTACTGATGGGCCAGCTGCCCCCGGTACCGGTATCCTGAATGATCTGGCGTCCTTGCGGGATCAAGCTGTCCAGATCGCTTGTCAGCTCGGCTCTGAAATCAGAGAGCTTGAAGCGCAGGGAGTTGCGCGCACGCATGGGCTCAAGCGCCCCCAGCCCCAGATCGGTGGCGTAGGAGAGATCCCGCGTCCATACGTAATGCCACTTGGCGCCGGTTTCAAAACAGTCGCACGGGATCGCCTGCCCCCCGTTGTAACTGCCATCCTTGACCTGAGCCACGCTGTTCTGGCGCATCTCGTGAGCGGCCAGTGCAAACAGGGCATCAAATACCATGTTGCCGGAGCGCAAGCGGGGCAGATCGGACAGCTCCTGATAGGTGGTAAAGTTCTCGCCCGGATCACGCAACTCCTGAGTGGTCGACTGCGCATAGCTGCGATACTCGTCACTGACCTGTTTGACCGAGAAGGTGGCCGTCTCCGTCACCCCGGGCTTATAAGTCTCATACTCGCGCTTCTCGATCAGCTCATGCCCTTCATGGGGATTGATCATGCCAAGGTCTCCCTCTCCGGCGACGCTAACCTGCAACAGGGGGGCATTCTCATCCTGGCTGGCATCCAGCAGGAACTTGTAATACCCCTCCTGCTCTACCCGCACTGTTGCCAGCTGGCACTGGGCATCGCAGCGCTGCATCTTGACTGGGTTGTTCAATGAAATGGCACCATTGAGCCCAAACCCGATCCCCTCCTGCGCGGAGGCAATCTTTATCTTGTGCTCACCCGTCGTCAGCTTGGCCACCATCACATACTGCTTGTCCCCCTGATAGATCATCTGCAGCACGGGCGCCAGATTGCCATCAATCCCTCTCAGGTAGAGACTCTCGCTGTAATTGGGATCATCACGCACCATGGAGAACTCGATGGCCGGTGCAGCCAGATCGGCATTGGTCACCTTGACCTGAATGTCGAGCAGCCCCTTTTCCGTCACCACCAGACGGTTGTTCTGCCCGTTGTTCTGGTAGTACATGGGGTAGGCCTGACCGGGGAAGATGCTGGTCTCCTTGCGGGAGTCCGCAGAAAAATCGGGATATTTGGTCCACTCGGGGCCGGCCACTTTGAAGGGAGACATTCCAGAGTTCATCTTCAGGTTGTCCAGACGATAGACGCCCTCCTTGAAGGTCAGTTTGAACTTCTCCTCACGACCCCAGCCGCTGAATTCACCGACCAGATAGAGATCAAAATTCCAGGGCGCTTTCACCTCGGGTTTGACCCCGTTATCGTTACCGCTGGATGCGCTGTCGTTACAACCGGACAAAAGAACCCCGCCGCAGCATAACGCCACGGATAAAGCCAATGGACGAATTTTCATATATTCCCTTCGTTACTTTTTTGTTTTGTTATTGATACAGCATTGAGTAAAACTGTTTTTGTCAGTTTACGTGGTCAGCATTCGCCAGAAAAATAGATCATGTCACCATCGACATAGATAACATCTATAACCAGATGAAATTACGTGATCCCCAGCACCAAACCGGCTATCAGGCGGTAAAAATGTATTGAAAACAACGTGAAGGGAGCCACATAAAATAGCCTGTCAGCGAAGAGGATTATTTGACAGCCCATGGTGATTACACTAGCTTGGCGCACCACCCGCCCATGACCGGACGCCATATTTGTGGACAAGCATCTAAGACAATTTATTGCAGTAGCCACCCACAAAAATGTCAGTCTGGCCGCCAGGCAAATGGGACTCAGCCAGCCGACGCTGACACACAACATGAAAAAACTTGAGGAGAGTCTGGGCACAACCTTGCTGGTCAGACATGCCAGCGGCGTGACGCTCACCGCCGCCGGAGAGCTGCTTCTGGAGCAGGCGCGCGTAATGCAGCGGATCTACGATGATACCCTCAGGCAACTGGCCAGCCTGCACGAGCGAGCCGCGCGGCCACTAAACGTGGGCACCGGACATGCGTGGTGGCAACCGGTATTGCAACCTGTCACCGCCCGTTATCAGCAAGCCAATCCATCCTGCGCCATTAACATTGAAGTCGGCAACCATCTGCGCCTGCTCGATCTGCTGCTCGGCAATCATATCGATCTGTTTCTCGGACATGAGATTCACGGGCTGGCCAAAAATTACAGCCTGATATTTATTCCGCTTTTTATTTCTCACGATGGGGTATTTGTCAGAGCGGGCCATCCCCTCACAGGGAAAATATGCAGCAAGCAGGATCTGGTTGATTATCCCAGCCTGCTGGTGACCCCGGATGAGGATAAATATCTTCATCTGGTCGAGGACTTGGCGCGCAAAAAACAGGAACGCGCCGCCATGAAACTGAATGATAAAATCATTTATAGCAGCAACTCCTTGCTCACTAGCATTGATATTATCAATAGCAGCAATGCTGTCATGCCATATCCGGTGAGCATGGCCAGTTATTTTTCCAGATTCGGCATCGGCACGCTGCAAATGAGCGAAGAGTACAACAAGGGGACGATCGGAATTTATATTCCCCGCGAGAAGATTGATGATCCTCACATTCAGATGTTGTGTCAGGACATTCAGGCTCAGGTCGCTTGCAATAGCCCCTTAATTGCCACCTTCTGAACCAGCGGCAACCGGGCTGGATGAATCAACAGCTCATCCAGCCAGATGTACCAATCCTTACACCAGCTCCCCCAGCGCGCCGATCAGAGCGTCGAGCCCCTGATCGACCTTTGAACGCGGGCAGCCGACATTGAGTCGGATATAGCCTGTGCCTTCCGGGCCGTAGGTGTCGCCGCGCATGATGGCGACCCGGTATTTCTCCACCAGCAAAGTTTGCAGCGCATCCATCCGTTCGGGGGAGTCGATGCCAAGGCCACGCAGATCAATCCAGGCGAGATAGGTTCCCTCGGGCACCCGATAGTCGATGGCGGGGAAAGCCGCGTTGAGCCGCGCCGCCACATGGGCGAGATTGCCGTGCAGGTAGGATTTGAGCGCATCGAGCCAGCCAGCGCCATCGCGATAGGCGCTGATATGGGCCAGCACCCCGAGAATGGGCGGCGATGAGAGGCCGTGGGCCGCCTTGAGCCGTTGCAGATAGGCGGCGCGCGCCTCGGCGTTGGCGATAAAGGCATAGGCGCCGCCAAGGGCGGGAATATTGAAGGATTTGGAGCCCGAGCTAACCAGCGCCCAGTGATCGTCCGGCGCCACCTCGCTCCACGGCAGGTAGCGAGCAAAGCTCATATCCATATGGATGTCGTCCGAGATGACCTTGACCCCATGGCGCTGGCAGATAGCGGCCATCCGGCCGAGTTCATCCCGCGTCCAGACCCGGCCGGTGGGGTTGTGGGGGCTGCAGAGCAGCAAAATCCGGCAATCGGAGCGGGCCGCTTGCTGCTCGAAACATTGCCAGTCGATCTGGTAACTCCCCTCTGTTTTTTTGAGCGGACAGGGCAGCAGCACCCTGTCGTTGGCAGCCAGCATATTGCCGAAGGCGTCGTAGGCGGGGGTATGCACCAGCACCCCTTCCCCCGGCGCCGACCAGAGGCTCACCAGCTGGGCAATCACATAGATGACCGAGGGGCCGTACACCAGCGTCTCGGGGTCGAGGCTCGCCCCGTAGCGGTGGGCAAACCAGTTGCTCACCGCCCCCTTGAAGTCGTCGTGATTCCAGCGGCTGTAGCCAAATACCCCGTGCTCAAGTCGGGTTGCCAACGTCTGGCGAATGCAGGGGGCGGTCTCGAAATCCATGTCGGAGATGGTAAAGGGGAGCAGGTCGGCATGGCCAAAACGGTCGGCTACATAGTCCCACTGAGTGCAGTAGGTGCCGTGGCGGTCGACCACATGGTCGAAGTCATAAATATCGTGCATGAAGTTTCTCCCTCCATAAACAGGAGACATATTGGGAGAGGCAAACAAGGGGGGCTTGCGCCCCCCGTTCGGTTCTTATTGGCCGGTTCAGGCCCCCATCAGGCTCTGCAGCTGGTTTTTCACCAGATGCACCTGCGGGCCGATCACCACCTGCAGGTTGTGCTCGTCGAGCTTGATCACCCCGATGGCGCCGTTTGCTTTCAATACCTTGTCATCGACCCGGCTCATGTCCTGCACCGACATCCGCAGGCGGGTGATGCAGTTATCGAGCGCCAAGATGTTATCGGCGCCGCCCAGGGCGTTAAGGATGATTTCACCGTTGTAACCGCTGTTGCCAGCCTTCTTGCCCGCGGGCTGGGCAGCCTCGCTGGTTTCGATTTCGCGGCCGGGGGTTTTCAGGTTAAAGCGCACGATGGCGAAGCGGAACACGCTGTAGTAGATGGCAAACCAGATCGCAGCCGCGACCGGCACCAGATACCACTTGGTGGCGGCGCCTTGCAGCACGCCGAACACCAGAAAATCGATCAGGTTGCCGTCGGTGTTGCCGATGGTGACGCCGAGCAGCCCCATGGTCATAAAGCCCAGACCCGTCAGGATGGCGTGAATGACGTAGAGCACCGGCGCCACGAACAGGAACAGGAACTCCAGCGGCTCTGTGATGCCACCGATGACGCAGGCCACCACGCCGGAAACCAGCAGCGCCTTGATCTTGCCGCGATTTTCCGGGCGCGCGCAGTGATACATGGCGAGCGCCGCACCCGGCAGGCCGCCGAGGAAGGCAGGCATCTTGCCCTGAGAGAGGAAGGAGGTGGCAGAGACCGAGAAGCCGGAAGTGTCAGCGCAGGAGAGCTCGGCGTAGAAGATATTGAGGGCGCCGCTCACCTCGTGACCGCATACCAGCTGGGTGCCGCCCGCCTCGGTAAAGCGGATAAGCGCCACCAGAATGTGGTGCAGACCGAGCGGCAGCAGCAGACGCTCACCGGTACCGAACAGGAAGGGGCCGAAGGGACCGGCGTGGGAGATGAGCGCCCCGATGCCGTTGATACCGGCAGCAAACCAGGGCCAGACGAACGGCACGACCAGACCGACCACACCCAGCACCAGCGCGGTGATGATGGGCACGAAGCGGGCACCGCCGAAGAAGGCGAGCGCATCGGGCATCTTGTAGGTGTAGAAACGGGCGTGCAACTTGGCGACGATCACCCCGACGATGATGGCCCCCAGAATACCGGTGTCGATGGAGCTGATGCCGAGGATCGATTTCACCCCGTAGGCCTTCTCCGCCGCCGCGTCACCGATGACGTTGGCCACGGTCAGGTAGAAGTTGATGGAGAGGTTGAGCGCCGCATAGCCGACGAAACCGGCAAAGGCTGCGACCCCCTTCTCTTCCCGCGCCAGCCCGAGCGGAATGGCCACCGCAAACATCACCGGCAGGTAGATAAAGGCCACCAGCCCCACCTTGGTCATCCAGAGGAACAGCAGTTGCAGCACGGTATTGTCGAGGAAGGGCATGCTCTGCTTGACCGCGTCGCTGGTGAGCGAGCTGCCGACACCGAGCAGGATGCCCGAGAAGGCCAGCAGGGCGACCGGCAACATAAAGGTCTTGCCGAGGCTCTGCAGGAACTCCCAGATGGTGGATTTGGCTTGAGGCTTGGCCATGAAACGGCTCCTTGTGAATAGACAGCAATATCTGCGGCGGCCCTCCCCCGCTCGAGGCAATCTCGAAGCAAAAGGCGCGGGTCAGCATCAGGTTTTGCTGGATGATAAAACGTTTTATCAGCTTGCAAGTGCCGACAGGATCACAGAATAAGGGGGCTGGCTGGCAGCAGGATCCAAATTTGTGAGCCGGATCGGCCAGATGGTGATGTAACGTTTCACTTGGCAACCCAAGCAGGTATGCTGGGGCCTCGCTTTCAACTGTCCGTCGTCCATTCGCCCTATGTCGCCCAAATCCCTCTCTGCCAAAGCCACCAAGATCACCGATGTCGCCCAGCGGGCGGGAGTGTCGGTCACCACCGTCTCCATGGTGCTCAACGGCAAGGGGCGCATATCCCCCGCCACCGCCGAGCGGGTGCAGCAGGCGATAAAAGAGCTCGACTATGTGCCCAACAGCGCCGCCGCTAACCTGCGCAGCCAGCAATCCAATCTGGTGGGGCTGATCCTGCGCGACATCACCGACCCCTTCTATACCGAAGTGACCGCCGGGGTGAGCGAGGTGCTTGAGCAGCAGGGCTACCTGCTGTTTTTGACCCAGTGCGGCCACAGCCCGGAGCGGCTGCAGCAGAGCATCCACTCCCTGTCGCGGCAAGGGGTGGCGGGCATCATCTTCAATCCGGTGCGCGGCGCGGCGGCCAAAACCCTGGAGACCCTGCTCGATTCCGAGCTGCCGGTGGTGTGCGCCGCCCGCTCCTACTATCGGGATGACGTGGACTTTATCGGTCCCGACAACACCCACGCCGCCAAGCAGGCCACCACCTATCTTATCGAGCAGGGCCACCGCCATATCGCCTACGTCGGCGGGCGGGCCGACTCCCTCACCCGCGCCGAGCGGATCGGCGGCTACTGCGCCAGCCTGTTGCAATATGGCCTGCCCTTCAAACCGGAGTGGGTACTGGAGTGCGAGCGCACCCAGCGCAGCGCCGCCGACACCATCGCCCAGCTGCTGCACCAGCACCCCAAGGTGACCGCCGTGCTCTGCCACTACCCCGAGGTGGCGCTCGGCGCCATCTATGGCGTCGAGGCGAGCGGCCGCACCGTGGGCAAGGACAACTACATCGGCCAGCAGGTGGCCCTGCTCGGCTTTGACGATGTGGCAGAGGCCGAACTCACCTCCCCCGCCCTCACCTTTGTCAGCTCACCGGCCCGCGAAATCGGCCGACAGGCGGCGAGACGACTGCTGACCCGGATGCAGCAACCCGAGCTCGCCCCCAACCGCCATATCATCACCCCCAACTTGCAGAAGCGTGAGTCAGCCTGAGCGAGGAGGCTTGCAGAGTAGTAAAGGGGGCCTGAACCACAAGCTGGATGAGTAAAGCGGCCTTATCTGCCGATGCCCACCCCATCACTCATGGCATCCCCATATATGACAAAACACCGCCAATTGGCGGTGTTTTGTCATTGCTATAAGAAGCCGTGCCATCTATTTACAGCAACGCCTCACCATAGCGGTTGGCTTCATCAGAACCTTTTTGCAATTTAATCAGCAGCAATAGCACAAATCCGATAATGGGGACAGCACCGAGCAGCAAATACCAACCAGTGCGATTGGTATCATGTATCCGACGCACCGCCAGCGCTGCACAAGGAATAATGGTCAGCAAGCCATACACGCCAAGCTCATAATTTATATGATCCGGGGAGTTGAATAACTGCGTTAAAATCACAGCAATCACGGTATGGAACAGCAAGAACATAAAGTATTCCTGACGTGATGCACGCCCGTGGAAATTAAAGTAGTTTTTGAATGCTTTAAAATAAAAGTTCATCACACACCTCGATATAAGTCCCTGAACAAAAATGTTGTTGTACCAATTTTAATGCGTTATGTCGCAATTGGCCGGAGCAGTTCAACAATAACCAATAGCGTTAGCCGTACCAACACAATAAACATTATTAAAAGATATTAACGCGAAAATATAAAAAACGAGGATGGCGGAGCTTGTCTTGGCAGATGGCTCACTTGCTGCCTGCCTCCCCTTTCGTACTGGATGGGAGCCTCGCAGTTTGAGAGAGGTGGCTTGCTCACCGCATCAGCGAACGTGCTTGAAAATGGGCGTTTGGCCGCCCACATCACTCACTAACCTCATGATTTAATTTATTTTAATAGTTTTTAATAATTATTTTTGGTTGGCATCTCACTGGACTGGCCAGTTAGGCTTCAGGTCAGAAAGCAACGTTCCACATCACAAATGCCAAACAGGTGAGATATGAAAAAAAGTTTAGCCATCCTTGTTACCATGACCTTGCTGACCACAGGCTGCTCGAATATCAGTACCCGTGATGCCTTGATTGGTGCAACAGCATTGGGTGCAGCCGGTGCGATTGGCTATTATGCCGGGCATCATAAAAAGTCAGGAAAAGAGAGCGGCTCAGCACAATTCGAGCAGCAAGATTTGACCGGCATGCGTGAAAGCCAGGCCAGTGATCAATTGCAGCAACATGGATTTCATATGGTCGATGGCTGGCAAAATGATCACGGTAACCATGCCTCCTTTGCCATCTGGTATAACGACAACTCTCATCAATGTTTGCAGTTGAAAAGTGTTCATGGTGACGTAAAAAATGCCTCTGACACACGCAATGAAAATTGCCACGCCTAATTTAATTATCATGATTAACAGGAACATCCCCATGAAAATGAAATCTTCTAAATATATTGCTATCGCTGTTTTGCTGAGCACCTCTGGTTGTGCATTGCCGATAATGGCGGCCGACACGGCCGATCTTAATTATCAGGATATTGGTTGGGTCAAACAGGAACTGAGTGACCGCGGTTTTGTAAAAGGTTCTGCCCCCAGCAGTACCGTCGAATATTGGTGGAACCAACAAGATCAGCAGTGCATCCGCCTGGCCGTCAAACATGGCAAGGTCAATGACATCAGTGACGAGCAACGTGATGAGTGTGGCGCTGTCGTACAACGCTCTCACTCTTCAACCCCGAGTCATGACCACAAACAGCGACTTGCCGTCAACCAGATGCCCAACTACTGCCTGAATTTTGCTGCCGAAGATCTGGGAAGATACAAGGATGATGTCAGCACCCTGCCCGCCGAAAAAAGCCATGGCAAATACGTGGTGCCGGGGCAGAGTGACGAGATTTTCTTCGAGTGTACCTTTAGCAAAGATGGCTCATTCCTCGGCATGAACCTCAAACGCTAACCACCCTCTTCCTCTGCTCAGGGCGGGAGTCTGTTGTGACGGCTCCTGCCTTTACATTAATCAGGAGCCAACAATGCAAGTACAGCGCACTGACGTCTAGCAGTTTAGTTTCTGGATTTTCGACAACGAAAAAGTGGCGTCATTCTATCTATCAGGCTGGCTAGACACTAAAGGGCTTGCTTGACGGATGCCCGTGAACGCCTAGCTGCGTGCGAAAAAGAACTTGTTCACATTTCTATCCATTAAGTGAGAGACAACACCGTGAAAAACACTCGTAAAGCAGTAATCTGTTGTTCCTTGATTGCGCTTACCTTGACTGGGTGCAGCACCCCCTCCTCACGTTTCGCTGAGTGCATGTCAACCTACCACGACAGCAACGCCTGCATATCACTTGAGCAGGCAAACCAAGCACGCTGGCAAGCACTTATCGACAGCGGCAATCAGTTGTCGGCTACAGGCGCCGAGATGGGGCGCCAGCAACAACAGGTATTGCAGAACACCAGACCAAGACAAACCATCTGCCGCCAAGGCCCATTCAATAACACCATGAACTGCACCACCTATTAAGCCCCCGATAAGCCCCCGATAAGCCCCCGAATTGCTATATAAAGTGAGGCTAAACATCACCTTGAACATCAAGAAGGTGAGTGAGACTTTGATAATCAAGGAGTTGTTGTATTTAGGCCAGTTGGTGATGGGGTGGAGCAGCGTGCACATGATGCAGACTTGAAGGAGAATGGTGGTGATCAGCCCGCTGCGCCCTACGTTATTCCCATTCAAGCTGCATCGATTTGAGCAGCAACGACACGATCAGCAACAACAGAAGCCTGTCAGGCACATATGTCCCTTGACAAAAAAGAGCCTCCCCCGTCAGAGTTCACTATCAAGTTGACCTTCAGCATCATGACTCTCGAGACGCTCACCACGCCATGCTTCCGGATCAGGATTCCCATTTGCACTCTTTCGGCCGATTCGTGCTGGACACCAAACAACTTACGTTGACCCGACGCCAGGATGGCGAGCCATCGGTCATGCGTGTCTCTGCCGCTGAAGCGCGTCTCCTGCATTATTTTCTCACGCATGCTGGCACCTTGCTCAGCAAAGAAACGCTGCTGCAAACCGGCTGGCTGGGTCGACCGGTCAGCGCCAGTTCACTGCCAGTCGCCATCGCCAACCTGCGCCGCTATCTCGATACCCCGGAACAAGAGGCGGTGATCAGAACCTTGCCGCGGCAAGGCTATCTGTTCATGCTTGCCCCCGGCGCTGTCGCTATGCAAGAGGCCGAGCTGGCCCAACCGCAAGCAGCCCGTGAAGAAGAGGCTGCTGCCACGCCTGTCATGTCAACCGCGGATGACCCAACCCATCCGGTATCTGCAACGACAAGCAAAGAGCCAAAGCCGCTCCCGCTGTCCAGCTGGCAGCAAAATCTGATGCTGATCATGATGGGGGGATTTGTGCTCCTGCTACTGCTGACAGGCATTTACTTGAGTACTACCTGGGTCACCGTCAAATGCGAACCGGCCGGAGAAGGGATCCTTTGCCATACCCAGAAGCCAGCCAGCCAACTGCCGACCCCAAAACAGGGGGAGATCTGGTTGATGGTGGGTGACGAGCAGGCAAAATTTCAGGAGAAACAGCGATGAAACGTAGTTTATTGACTCGGCTGCTCTATGTGTCGAGTTCGCTGGGGATGCTGCTGGTCTCGCTGATACTGCTAAATAGTCTGGGTTGTGACTATGAAATGCGTCTGTCATCCAAAGAGGCTGATTATTATGCCGTTTGCCGAGCTGGCAAATTTACCGTCATCGAACGTGAACACGGCTCCAAAGCGACCTGGATGGTCACGGCATATCAGGCTGTGCTGGGTAGCCAGCTCATTTTCTTCGTCACTGAACGTTCTCAGGTTGAAGCCCCCCAGACCAAATCACCTTTGAGTGACCTTAACAAGATGCATGGCAGCTTCACCATGCCCCTTAACTATGGCTGGAAGAAGCTGACCCCCGACCATATCGCCATTTTTCAACAGTCGCCTCACCCGGAAATACTGCAGGGCCATTTTGAGGGTTCACTGGATTTCTACCACAGGTTCTGGCCTTCGGTACCGGTGAAAGCACAGTAAATTCCCACTCCAGACCCAGCCCCCCAAGATAGAAGGTGAGCCTGATCACCTCTTTGCAGCGAGGGAATTGAGAGTCAAGTGGAGAGGCATATGATGGGAGCCCCTTCTCTTCACGAGCCCCTTTATGAGCAACCCGCACGACCAGAACCCACCGAGTGAAATCCATCGCTGTGACAAATGCGGCGAGCGTACCCGCCATCTCGTGGTGCTGGTCGCCCGCGATCACAGCCAGGACATCATGCCCAAGGATCCGCGCAAAGCCTTCTGGCAAGCCTTTCGCTCCAGCAGCCAGACCAATGTGGTATTCGGCCAGACCCTCGCCTATCAGGCCACCCATGTAAAACATCTGATCTGCGAACGCTGCGGGGAGAAGTTTCTGGAGTATTGAGGCCCAGAAGACGGCGCGCCTCAGACAGTCAGAGCGAGATAAAAGAGAAATAAAGATGAAGTTTGTCGAGATGGACCCCAACCAACTGCCGCTGGCGCTGCTGCTGGAGGCAGACCCCGCAGAGCAGCGCATTGCCGCCTATCTACCCGGCGCCTGGGGCTTTGCCGCCCTTGCGGGCAACGAGGTAGTGGGGGCCTGCGTGGCGGGTCTGGTGGGGGAAAAAACGGCCGAGATCTTCAACATCGCCGTTGCCCCTAACCGCCAGCAGCAAGGCATCGGCTCCGGCCTGCTGCGCTTCGTACTGACCAGCCTGGCCGAGAAAGGGGTATTCCGCGTCGAGCTCGGTACCGGCAGCTTCGGCCACCAGCTCACCTACTACCAACGCCACGGCTTTCGCGTGGATGGCGTCATCAAGGATCACTTCCTTATCCACTACCCAGACCCCTTGATAGAGCACGGTATCCAGCACAAGGACATGCTGCGACTCTCGCTGATGCTGGAACCCAATAACCCACTCCATAGCGGCCAGTAACCCGTTGCTACCTGTGGGTGGCAGACAATCAACCTCCTTCCTTATTAGGTAATTTGTTGATCTGAGGCTGATTTTGTTCAGCTGCCTGTTTTACCCTCCAATCACCTTGGTTAAGATTCCCACTTGGCAACCATTCTTGCAGAGACACATCTGTGCAGCCGTTTTGCCATCCACCACATCGCCGGATAACCGCAGCAGGCTGGAGGCTGTAATCCATGGGCGGTAGCGTGGAATTACGTCTATTTTTTCTGCATAGCACAGCTAGAGACGTTGGTGAGTGAAGTCCAAAGACAACCCAATGTCTCTCCTACCCTTTCTAACCAACATATGATAGGAGATAAATCATTTTCCATTTTGGTGATATGCCTAAGAACAACCGATTACATTTCGTCAATCGAATACATGGCAAAATTTAAAAAATCACTTTCTTTTAAAACGTTTTTGGCCACCGCTTTAACAGATCTTCAACCACAATATGACGGGTGTTTTATGGATAAAAATCAAAGTTTTTTGTTTTTTATGAGACTTATAAAAGAAAAACATAATGAACTAAAAGAGAATACTGGTTTTTTATTTAATGTTTTAGTTAATGAGAACAAATCTGAAAAGGAAGTTGCATGTCAAAAAGTTCTTAACTCAGCAGAGGCGATATCTAATATATTAGCTAAACCAGACCGACCTATATGGCTAACTGAAACTATTAAGTATTGTGCGTGGTATACCCAAAATATAGGACGCGATGATTGTAATAACATTCTTTTTTCAAACCTTTATCCATATTACAATGAGATAATAAATTATAAATGGAGCATTGGTGAGAATGATGTCAGTACCAATTATAATTTTGACGAGATTTACGAAAGGTTTAAATCAGAAAGCCAACTCCCCTCTCTTTTTAACACTCTCATAGATATTTTAGAGAAAATGATTGAAAGTGGTGAAATAGATAGTGTAAAAGCAATGTCAAGTATTAATCAGCTACTATCTCTTTTAAAACAAAATAAAGAAGGATCATATTTTTCTATGATGGCGAGTTGGGAATTTATTGGTGGCTTCATAAAAAACTCTCTTTGGGAGTCACTGGAATTAATACCAGGAATAGCTCAACTGAAAAAAGCATTTGAAAAGACAGCAGTGGAAATGGATATTCAGATTGAACAAATACATAAATCAATAGCTAAAGAAATGAAAGATAAATATAGCACAACCGTTAATTCCCTCGTCTATAAGAAAGCCAAAAATGATGCTATTGAAAGTAATGACAAATAAATAATTTTGTTTCTTTTCTTGCTAGATTAATTTCCTTAAATGATCATCCCTATGTCTAGAGTGTGCTTGGGTAAAATACTTCTACTCCGTGAGCATAGAATATCAATGCATATTTATCGATTTGTATATGAGTAACTATCTCACTCAACTGACCACTCATAGCTAACGGGGTAGAGGATGACGCAACAGGAGCTGGCGAAAATGGGGGGCGCTTCGGTCAATATCCAGCTGCTGGATGGCAAACCCTGTATCAGAAAAAGCGGCGCATCACCGGTCGAGCGCCATTTCTACCAACGTGCAGCCCCGCATTTGAGCGGGCTCAACACACCTGCCCTGCTCAAGGCCGAAGGAGAGATCCTGTTCCTTGAGCAGATCCCTCATCCGGTCACACTCACGCAACTGCACCGCAACGAACAGACCTTTGCTCAGCTGGCCAGCCTGCATAGCGCCAACTATCAGCCCGACTTTGCGGTTAAAACTCACGGCTGGTCGCTCGCCGACACCAACGAGGCGCTCTCTGTACTCTGCCTGCCGGAAGCGGTAAACGAGAAGATCCGCCATATCCAGCAACTTGGTCACGAACTATTCGAGGAGTCATGCCTGATTTCGGGAGATAGCAATGAGGGCAACTGGGGCACCCGCAACAATGGTGAGCTGGTGTTGTTTGACTGGGAGCGATTTGGTTATGGCAGTCCGGCCATCGATCTGGCCCCGCTGGTGCCGCTGATGGGTTCGCTGGCTGAATATGAAACCATCATTGAACGCTATCTGTGCCACAGTTCGCTGCTCTCTGGCGACCGGTTGCTCCGCCATCTCGTCATGGCCAAGTGCTGGCTGATTATTGAGGTCACCAATCTGCTGACCAGAAGAGAGAAGCCGCAGGTACAGCAATATATGGAGTGGTATCGGCAACAAGTTCCCAACTGGCTGGGGTCGGTGGCGCATATTGTGTAGTTCGTAGGTTCGAATAGCGGAGCGTATTCGGACGTTCGCGTTATCACCTCTCTCTTTTCAGCCATCCCTCTCTTGCCACCACACTTTCTTCCCAAACAACGCCCCTCTGCGCTCGCCCAGCCAATGCGATTGGCCTCCGCCATCAGGCGCATAAAAATCCTAATCCGCCCGACGAAATGGCGACTTTTTGTGAGAAGGGTCACATCTGATGGCACCGTTTAACCACATATAAATCCAGACCCCGCTGATGATTAATTTATTGATATGGCGCATCACAAACCTGACGGCGAGCCTGACATCAATACATTTATCTGTTTTTAAAGAAAAAATGGACGATCGGCTGAGAATGGCGAGTCCCGCCTGAAACGGGATCTTCATCACATCGCGTTTTGCTGCGCACAAAAATCCAGTGATTAACACATTTGTCCGATAGGGAGGGGGCGGGCGAGCCGCGATAATGATCAGGTCATTTTTATCCAGTACGTCGATACGTACTCACGCATAGCTTCCGTCACCGGAAGCGGGGAGAGCGCCATGATCACCACCTTGATCAATGAACATCTGATCAACCTCGATTTGAAAGCGACGCGTAAGGAAGAGGTCTTCACCGAGATGGCCCGCCTGCTGGCGTCGCAAGGCAAGGTCAGCAACGAGCAGGCCTTTATCAAGGATCTGTGGGCCCGCGAAGAGCTGGGCAACACCGGCTTTGAAGAGGGCGTGGCCCTGCCCCACGCCAAGAGTGCAGCGGTATGCAACCCGGCGGTCGCCATCGGCATCAGCCGCAACGGCATCGAGTACGGCGCCGAAGATGGCAAGCCGTCCCATATTTTCTTTATGATCGCCTCTCCCGATGGCGGCGCCAACCACCATATCGAGGTGCTGGCCGAGCTCTCCGGCAAGCTGATCGAAGAGGGCTTTATCGCCAAACTGCTGGCGGCCAACACCCCGGCCGATGCGCTGGCGCTGCTGCTGGCCAAGAAAGAGGAAGCGGCTGCCGTACCTGCGGCCAACAAGGGGCTGATCATCGGTGTCACCGGCTGCCCGGCCGGTATCGCCCACACCTATCTGGCGGCCGAGTCGCTGGAGCGCGCCGCCAAGGAGCTGGGTTATGAGGTGAAGGTGGAGACCAACGGCTCCATCGGCGTCAAGAACAGCCCGACCGCAGACGAGATCGCCCGCGCCACCGCCATCGTGGTTGCCTGCGACAAGCAGGTGGACATGGCCCGCTTCGCTGGCAAGCCCCTCATCAAGACCGGCGTAAAAGCCCCCATCAAGGATGGCAAGGGTCTGATTGAGCAGGCCCTGAAAGCCCCCGCCTATGTGGCAGACAAGGATGAGAAGCAGGGTGACGAGAAGCGCGCCAGCGGCGGCAGCTCGGATCTCTACCGCTACCTGATGAACGGCGTATCGCACATGATCCCGTTCGTGGTGACCGGTGGTCTGCTGATCGCCCTGTCACTGGCCATCGGCGGCAACCCGACCCCGAGCGGCATGCAGATCCCGGAAGGGAGCATGTGGAACCAGATCCTCAACGTGGGCGTGGCCGCCTTCACCCTGATGATCCCCATTCTGGCGGGCTATATCGCCTACGCAATCGGTGACCGTCCGGCACTGGCACCGGGCTTTATCGGCGGCTGGATCGCCAACAACGGCAGCTTCTACGGCGCTGACGCCGGTACCGGCTTTATCGGTGCCATCATTGCAGGCCTGTTGGTCGGCTATCTGGTGCGCTGGATTGCCACCCGTCAGTACCACAAGATGGTGCAACCGCTGGTGCCGATCCTGATCGCCCCCATCGTCGGCTCCCTGTTTATCGCTGCGGTATTCATCTTCATCATCGGCGCTCCCATTGCCGACATGATGACCGGCCTCAACGCCATGCTGCTCTCCATGAGCGGTGGCAGTCTGGTGCTGCTGGGTATCGTGCTGGGTGGTATGGCCGGCTTTGATATGGGTGGCCCGGTCAACAAGGTGGCCTTCCTCTTCTCCGTCGGCATGATCGCCTCCGGTCAGACCCAGTTTATGGGTGCCATGGCCTGCGCCATCCCGGCTGCGCCCCTTGGCATGTCGCTGGCTACCGTACTTGGTCGCAAGCTCGGCATCTTCGACGAGTCCGAGATCGAAGCGGGTAAAGCTGCCGGTGCCATGGGTCTGGTGGGTATCTCCGAAGGTGCGATTCCGTTCGCCGCCCGTGACCCGCTGGCCGTCATTCCGGCCAACGTGCTGGGCAGCATGACCGCCGCTGTGATGGCCTTCCTGTTCGGCATCACCAACAGCGTTGCCCACGGTGGCCCTATCGTGGCTCTGCTGGGTGCCGTCAACAAGCCGCTGCTGGCCCTGCTCTGCATGATCTGCGGCGCCATCGTCACCGGCGTGGTCGCTGTTGCCCTGAAAAAGCTGCGGGTCAAGAAGAGTGACGAGGTGACCCTGGCCAAGGCGGCCTGAGTGCCCCCTCGCCATCGCGGCTCGTAAAACATGACAAGAGGCCACCCCACGGGGTGGCCTCTTGTTTTTGGGATGGCAGGCGGGCTGTATTCCCCAATATCGACACTCACGAAATGGTGGTCGATAAGTACTCTTCCTCGTCTATCCCCTTTCCTTTCCCTGGCTCCCTTCTGGCCTATCCATCCCACCAGCCCAGACCTCACACAGAGCGCCAAACTGGCTGAAATGGCAGCAATCTGGCGTCAGCGGTGTGATGTTTCTCACGCTTTGTCCGCGAAAGCGCAAAAACTAGGAAAATTTCCTAGCCCCACTAGGGATGGCTCTCAAGCCATTTTTTGCCCCTCTTATTAGAGTCACTCCACCTGATGTCGTGACCCGCACCGCGACGGGCAATGTGCCCCGTCATCCCGTGCCGGGCCCGGGTTTATATGGATGGAGCGTCGAGCGCAGCAACGGCTGACAGCCACGACGTTCCGTTCCCCCTTCCGTGGCGTGACCTCTTACAACCTATCTACAAATGAGGGGCGCGGCGGAAATACCGTCTATCTCGCAGAGGATGAACGAAGATGTTGAAATTGCTCCAACAGGTTCGGGTCCCCACCCTGGACCTGCCGGTCGAAGCCCGGCGCAAGCTCTGGTTCAAGCCGTTTATGCAATCTTATCTGGTTGTATTTATTGGCTATTTGACCATGTATCTGATCCGCAAGAACTTCAACATTGCGCAGAACGACATGATCCAGGAGTACGGTCTCTCCATGACCGAGCTCGGCATGATCGGTCTTGGCTTCTCCATCACCTACGGGGTGGGCAAGACCATCGTCTCCTACTATGCCGACGGCAAGAACACCAAGCAGTTCCTGCCGCTGATGCTGATCCTCTCCGCACTCTGCATGCTGGGCTTCAGTGCCAGCATGGGCGGCACAGGTTTCAGCCTCTACTTCATGATCTTCTTCTACGCCCTGAGCGGTTTCTTCCAGAGCTGTGGCGGTTCCTGCAGCTACTCCACCATCACCAAGTGGACCCCTCGCAACAAGCGCGGCACCTATCTGGGTATGTGGAACCTCTCTCACAACGTGGGCGGTGCCGGTGCGGCCGGTGTGGCACTGTTCGGTGCCAACTACCTGTTTGATGGCAACGTGCTCGGCATGTTTATCTTCCCCTCCATCATCGCGCTGATCGTCGGTTTTATCGGCCTGCGCTTTGGTAGCGATTCGCCGGAAGCCTACGGCCTTGGCAAGGTGGAAGAGCTGTTTGACGAAGTGGCGAGCGAAGAAGATATCGCCACCGAAGAGCAGAAGCTGACCAAGTGGCAGATCTTCGTGAAGTATGTGCTGCTCAACAAGGTGATCTGGCTGCTCTGCTTTGCCAACATCTTCCTCTACGTGGTGCGTATCGGTATCGACCAGTGGTCTACCGTCTATGCCCACCAGGAGCTGGGCTTCTCCAAAGACGTGGCTATTCAGGGCTTTACCTTCTTCGAAGTGGGCGCACTGGTCGGCACCCTGATGTGGGGTTACCTCTCCGATCTGGCCAATGGCCGTCGTGGTCTGGTGGCTTGCGTGGCGCTGGCGCTGATCATCGCCACCCTGGGTCTCTACCAGCATGCGACTACCCAGTTTATGTTCCTGGGCTCCCTGTTCACCCTGGGCTTCCTGGTGTTTGGTCCGCAACTGCTGATCGGCGTCGCCGCCGTGGGCTTCGTCCCCAAGCAGGGCATCAGTGTGGCCGATGGCGTCAAGGGCACCTTTGCCTACCTGATTGGTGACAGCTTCGCCAAACTGGGTCTGGGCATGATCGCCGATGGCACCCCCATCTTCGGTCTGACCGGCTGGACCGGCACCTTCGCGGCGCTGGATATCGCAGCAGCCGCCTGTCTGGTGCTGATGGGTTGTGTCGCGGTCGCCGAAGAGCGCAAGATCCGCCGCATCAAGCGCGAACTGAAAGCCGCCGAACTGGCCGCCCAGACCGCCTGATAGCCATAACAACAGACGCAGATTGTTCAGGGCCACCCACAGGGGTGGCCCTTGTTGTTTAGAGCAACCAGACACCCGACTGGCCCGGCATGAGCCTGCACTCCCGTTCAAGGGACGGGAATATCCCCATCAAGATCCCACTTTTCATATGGACTTTTGGTAAAAGCCCCCCGCAGGCGCTATCTTGTTGCTCCCCCTTGTCAGCATCACAGAGAGCAGATGAAGATCGTCGCCGTCACCGCTTGCCCGACCGGTATTGCCCATACCTATATGGCTGCCGATGCCCTGCAAAAAGCCGCCACTGGGCTGGGACTCAAGATCAAGGTCGAAACTCAGGGCGCCATGGGCATGGAAAACATGCTGACCGCCCGCGATATTGCCAGCGCCGACCTGGTGCTGATTGCCTCCGATATCGAGATTGAGCAGAAAGAGCGCTTCCTCGGCTGCACCATCCATCAAGTGAGACTGGAAACCGTGCTGCTGGATGCCAACGCCGTACTCAAGGCTCTGCCGCTCCCGGCCTGATGCTGACCCGCGAAATCACCTTCTACTGCCAGCAGGGGTTGAGCATCACCCAGGCCAAGCAGTTGAACCGGCTGGCGGGGATGTTCAAATCCACCATCCGCTGTGCCAACCTCACCCGGCGCCAGACCGTTGCCGCCAGCAACAAGCTCTCCCTGTTGACCCTCGCCACCCAGCCCGGCGATCTCTGCCAGTTGCAAATTGAAGGGTGCGATGCCGAGCTGGCCCACATGGCATTCACCTGCTGGTGCGGGGAGCTGGGTCAACCGCTGGTGCGCTCGAGCACCGCCGCGCTGGCGGAGTTGCGACTGGCCAACGCCCTGCCCGACTACCATTTTGCCCTGCGCCAGCTGGCCCACAGCCCCGAACCGCTGACCAAGGTCGAGGCCCTCGAGCATCTGATCGATCTGCTGCCCGCCGAGCTGATCACCGACCGCGCCACACTGACCGCTGCGGTAGAGCGGCGCGAGCAGGTCTCGGCCACCATCATCCGCCCCGGCCTTGCCATGCCTCATGTATTGAGCGAAGGGATCAGCCAGCCAGCGCTGACCCTGCTCAATTGCAAGGAGCCCATTGAGTGGGGCTCTCAAATCGGGCCGGTGCAGACCATTATTCTGCTGGCGGTGCCGGTTGGTAGTGGACGGGAGACCCTGCGCCCCCTCACCCGACTGGCGCAGGCGATGATCGACGATGCGGTCAGCCACGCCCTGCTGTTGGCGGGCTCGGCCCCCGCCCGTCAGGCTATCGTCATAGAGAGCCTGCTAAGCTAGGCGAATTGGCTCCGGGCACTGCTTGCTGTAACGCCAGCCATTCATCCAGCCCTCAGCACCCTGTGGTACACTCGCTGCCATCGTCTGTCTGAAGTGTGTATCCGATGAAATCTCCCCGCTCCCGTCTCTCTGTCAGCCGCGCGCCGCGCGATAACGCCCCGCGCACGGCGGCCAAACCAGCCGCACCCCGCCATGCATCCCCCCGCAAACCGGAGCTGGCCCCGGCGGATCGCAAATTGCTCCTGCTGAACAAGCCCTATATGGTGCTCTGCCAATTCACCGACGAGGCGGGCCGCGAGACCCTCAAGGATTACATCAAAGAGCCCGGCATCTATGCCGCAGGGCGGCTCGATCGCGACAGCGAGGGGCTGCTGCTGCTCACCAACGATGGCAAGCTGCAGGCACGCCTCACCCAGCCGGGGGAAAAGACCCCCAAGACCTACTGGGTGCAGGTGGAAGGGCTCCCGAGCGAGGAGAAACTGGCCGCCCTGCGCGCCGGTGTGGAGCTCAATGACGGCATGACCCTGCCCGCCGGGGCGCGCATCATGGATGCACCTGCGGTGTGGCCGCGCAATCCGCCCATTCGCGAGCGCAAGGAGATCCCCACCAGCTGGCTGGAGATCAAGATCATCGAGGGGCGCAACCGGCAGGTGCGGCGGATGACCGCCCATATCGGCCACCCCACCTTGCGCCTTATTCGCTACGCCATCGGTGACTGGACCCTCGATGGTCTGGCACCCGGTGAGAGCCGCAGCCTGCCCGCCCCCGAGCTGGAGCCGAGCTCCACCCGCAGCACGCGTCCCTCCTCATCCCGTTCAGGTGCTCATACCGCCAAACCGGCCAAACCGGCAGGAGATGCGCCACGGCGGGCCAGCCAGCCGAGACGGGACGAACGCCCCCGCAGCATTCACCCAACCGAGCGCGCAGCCACGAACCCGACCGGCAGCAAACCCCGCAGCAGCGGGCGAGGAACGGCACGCCGACCGGCCCGTGCGGGCAATCCCAATAGCAGCGACAAGGAGTCATGATGAGCAATCAGACAGAGCAATCGGCCACCAGCCACGCCCGCATGGAGGCGCGCCTGACGGTCGCCGCCCTGGTGCAGTGGCAGGGGCGCTTTCTGGTGGTGGAAGAGGAGATAAAAGGCCAGCGCCGTTTCAACCAACCCGCCGGCCATGTGGAGCCGGGGGAAAACCTGCTTGAAGCGGCTTGCCGTGAGCTGAAAGAGGAGACGGGTCTGACCGCCACGCCGACCGCCTGGCTTGGTACCTATCTGTTCAAACCGGCCGACAGCGAGGCCACCTATGTGCGCACCGCCATCATCTTCGACCTTGAAAAAGCGCCGGGTCAGCACCATCCAGAGGATCCTGACGGCGATGTGCTGGCTTGCCACTGGCTTACGCTGGAAGAAATTGCGGAATGCAAACCGGCCCTGCGCAGCCCCTTGGTGTGGCAGTGCATTCAGGATTATCTGACAGGGACACGGCTGCCACTGTCGGCACTCAAGGCCTTTATTTGAGGCCATTTGATACTCTTTTACGGCCACGCTGGCCAATAACAGAAAAACGATTTCCTGCTATCAGACTCCTGATGGGAACTGCGGCATGGATATGTGACCGGGGGCGCAAAACTCTGGTAGAATACGCCCCGTTTAAACGAACTGGTAACTTCGACTAATGACAGACAACAGCCAAATCAAGGTGATCGTCGGCATGTCCGGCGGCGTGGATTCTTCCGTCTCGGCCTACCTGCTCCAGCAGCAGGGCTATCAGGTCGAAGGCTTGTTCATGAAGAACTGGGAAGAAGACGACACGGACGAGTACTGCTCTGCCGCCCAGGATTTGGCTGATGCCAAGGCCGTCTGCGACAAGCTGGGGATGAAACTCCACACTATCAACTTCGCGGCCGAGTACTGGGACAATGTGTTCGAGCACTTCCTCGAAGAGTACAAGGCTGGCCGCACGCCAAACCCCGATATCCTTTGCAACAAGGAGATCAAGTTCAAGGCGTTCCTCGAATTTGCCGCCGAAGAGCTGGGTGCCACCTACATCGCCACCGGCCACTATGTGCGCCGTGACGACAGCACCGGCCGCCCGCGCCTGCTGCGCGGTCTCGATACCAACAAGGATCAGAGCTACTTCCTCTATACCCTGAGCGAGAAGCAAGTGGGTCAGAGCCTGTTCCCGGTTGGCGATCTGGAGAAGCCCGAGGTGCGCCGCATCGCCGAGCAGCTGGATCTCATCACCGCCAAGAAGAAAGACTCCACCGGTATCTGCTTTATCGGCGAGCGCAAGTTCAAGGACTTCCTGGCCAAGTTCCTGCCCGCCCAGCCCGGTAACATCGAGACCGTGGATGGCAAGGTGATCGGCGAGCATCAGGGGCTGATGTATCACACCCTGGGCCAGCGCAAGGGGCTCGGTATCGGTGGTCGCAAAGATGCCACCGAAGAGGCCTGGTATGTGGTCGACAAAGAGGTCGAGCGCAACGTGCTGGTGGTGGCGCAGGGCGAACATCCCCGCCTCTACTCCGATGGTTTGATTGCCAGCCAGTTGCACTGGGTGGATCGCATTCCCATTCGCGAGCCACGTCGCTGCACCGTCAAGACCCGCTATCGTCAGCAGGATATCCCCTGCCTGATCCAGCCCATCGACGACGAGACCATCCGGGTCATCTTCGACGAGAAACAGGCTGCGGTGACCCCGGGCCAATCCGCCGTCTTCTACGACGGGGAAGTGTGTCTGGGCGGTGGCATCATCGAACAACGTTTCAGCCATCCGGTTTGAATCCTTAACAGAAGGCAGCAGACGTGAGCGATAAATTCCAAGACAGAACAATGGCCTTTGCCGGCATCTGCCAGGCCGCGTATCTGGTGCAGAAGGTGGCCCGAGACGGCAGCTGTGACGAGGCCGCCCTGCGCGAGAGCCTCTCCAGCATTCTGGTGACCAACCCGAGCCAGCCGCTCGAGGTGTTCAACAACACCCATCTGGCCATTCGCGACGGCTACCGTGCGCTGGTCGAGCAGCTGGGTGCCGACGGCAGCCAGAAGAATGCCGAGCTGACCCGCTACGTGGTAAGCCTGATTGCACTGGAGCGCAAGCTGGCCAAGCGCAAGGACATTCTCAACATGCTGGGTGAGCGGATCAGCCAGATTGGCCGCCAGCAACAGCACTTCGATCTGCTCGACGAGCAGATTTTGGCCAACATGGCGAGCATCTACAGCGATCTTATCAGCCCCATCGGGCCGCGCATTCAGGTGGCGGGTACCCCGCTGTTCCTGCAGCAGCCGCTGGTGCAGCACAAGGTGCGCGCCCTGCTGCTGGCGGGCATTCGTGCCTGCGTGCTGTGGCGCCAGCTCGGTGGCAGCCGGACCCAGATCATCTTCGCTCGCAAGAAGATGGTGGAGCTGGCCAAGCGTTACTAATCATTGGCTTGCGCGCAGGCAGAGGGAGGACAAGGTGAACAGCCGCACATCAGCCTTGATACACCCCGACCGGCGTGCAAGTGAATACGGATCCCCCACACAAATCATCAGGAGTTCACCCCATGGAGCTGTCCGCGCTGACTGCTGTTTCCCCGATTGACGGTCGTTATGGCGACAAGGCCGATGCCCTGCGCCCTATCTTCTCCGAATTCGGCCTGCTGCGTTTTCGCGTCGAAGTCGAGGTGCGCTGGTTGCAAAAACTGGCCAGCCACGCCGGGATCCCGGAAGTCCCTGCCCTGAGCGCGGCCGCCAACGCCCTGCTCGACGGCATCGTCAGCAACTTCAACGAGAGTGACGCCGCCCGTATCAAACAGATCGAGCGCACCACCAACCATGATGTGAAAGCGGTGGAGTACTTCCTCAAAGAGAAAGTCGAAGTGAACCCGGAGCTGGCGGCTGTCAGCGAGTTCATCCACTTCGCCTGCACCTCGGAAGACATCAACAACAACTCCCACGGTCTGATGCTGAAAACCGCTCGCGAAGAGGTCATCAAGCCTTATTGCGAGAAGCTGATCAGCGAGATCAAGCGTCTGGCCCACGAGTACCGTGACATGCCGCTGCTCTCCCGTACCCACGGTCAGCCTGCCACCCCGAGCACCATGGGCAAGGAGATGGCCAACGTCGCCTACCGTCTTGAGCGCCAGTTCAAGCAGATCATGGCGGTGGAGATCCTCGGCAAGATCAACGGTGCGGTCGGCAACTACAACGCCCACCTCAGCGCCTACCCGGATGTGGACTGGCACCAGTTCTCCGAGGAGTTCGTGACCTCTCTAGGCCTGACCTGGAACCCCTACACCACCCAGATCGAGCCGCACGACTATATCGCCGAGCTGTTCGACGCCATGGCCCGCTTCAACACCATCCTGATCGACTTCGACCGCGATGTGTGGGGTTACATCTCCCTGGGTCACTTCAAGCAGCGCACCATCGCGGGGGAAATCGGCTCCTCCACCATGCCGCACAAGGTCAACCCCATCGACTTCGAGAACTCCGAAGGCAATCTGGGTCTGGCCAACGCCGTGTTCCAGCATCTGGCGAGCAAGCTGCCCATCTCCCGCTGGCAGCGTGATCTGACCGACTCTACCGTACTGCGCAACCTGGGTGTGGCGGTGGGTTACTCCCTGATTGCCTATCAGGCGACCCTCAAGGGTATCTCCAAGCTGGAAGCCAACGACACCGCCATGGCCGCCGATCTGGATGCCAACTGGGAAGTGCTGGCCGAGCCGATCCAGACCGTGATGCGCCGCTACGGTATCGAGAAGCCCTACGAGAAGCTCAAGGAGCTGACCCGTGGTCGCCGCGTCGATGCCGAAGGGATGCGTACCTTTATCGACACCCTGGAGTTGCCGGAAGCGGTCAAGGTTGAGCTGAAGAAGCTGACCCCGGCCAACTACATCGGTGATGCCCAGCGTTTGGTCGATCTGCTGAAGTAAGCCAATCGGCAGTGACGAAGGGGCCCTGTGCACGATACGCCACAGGGCCCCTGTTATTTTCCCTGCCACGGCAGGATCCCGAGTGGCTTTTCCCAAGCCTGCCTTGGGCAAAACCTCTTTGCGAGACACGAGAAACAGCATGTACGAACTCAATCTGGATATCGCTCACTTCCTCGAGCACTACTGGCAGAAGCGCCCGCTCCTTATCAAGGGTGGCTTCAAAGACTTTCAGGATCCCATCAGCCCGGACGAGCTGGCGGGTCTGGCCATGGAAGAGGTGGTAGAGTCCCGTCTGGTCACCCGTTTCGACGGCAAGTGGGATGCGGCCCACGGCCCCTTCGAATCCTACGACCATCTGGGCGAAGAGAACTGGACCATTCTGGTACAGGCATGCAACCACTGGGCCCCCGAGGTGAACGAGCTGGCGGTACCGTTCCAGTTCATCCCGGGCTGGCGCTTTGACGATGTGATGGTGAGCTTCTCCACCCCTCACGCGGGTGTCGGCCCCCACATCGACAATTACGATGTGTTCATCACCCAGGGTCTGGGCAAACGCCACTGGCGAGTCGGCGATGCCAAGCCGCTCAACGAGTTCGCCGCCCACGCCGCACTGCTCCACTGCGAGCCGTTCGAGGCGATCATCGACGTCATCATGGAGCCGGGTGACATCCTCTACATTCCACCCGGATTCCCCCACGAAGGCTACGCCATCGAGCCCTCCATGAACTTCTCGGTGGGCTTCCGCGCGCCGGATGCCAAGGCGCTTATCTCCTCCTTTGCCGATCATCTGATCGACAACGAGGTGCGTACCGAGCGTTACGGCGATGCCGATCTCAAGCCCCGTGCCCGTCACGGCGAGATCCAGCCCCACGAGCTGCACCGTCTGCGCGAGCTGATGCAACAGGCCCTCGATGACGAGACCCTGTTCAAGGAGTGGTTCGGCACCATGATCTCCGAGGCCAAGCACGATCTGGACGTCAATCCGGTCGAGCCGGACTACAGCGCCGAGGAAGTGGCCGACCTGCTGACCCAGGGCGAACCTGCCATCAAGGTGCCGGGTCTGCGCACCGTCTGGTTTAGCGGCGAGAGCCAACAATGCTTCATCGACGGCGAAGCCTGGACTCTGCAGAGCGAAGACGCGGCCGCCATTTCCCTATTGTGTGACAAGGACATAATCACTCAGGCCGACATGGTGGAGCTGGCCGATCAGGCCGGTTTCCTGCAACTGCTGACCCGTCTGGTCAACCGAGGGTACTGGTTATTCAACTGATCCTGCAGTAACCGAAGGATAAAGGGGCGCCTTATGGCGCCTTTTTTGTCACTCAGAGGCGGTTCAATTAACAATCGATGCGCGAAGCTGAACCTACTCTTGATGAACCGACATGTGGTCATTTATTGAGCTAACATGGATGGGTATCATGCGTCCGTCCCTGTTCACAAGAGAAGCGCCACCATGCAAATCACCTCCCGGCCCATGCCGCTGCCCGATTACGGCAAATACCCCTCCTCTCCCGCTGTCACACCCGAGCAGGTCAGTCAGGCCCGTAACGAAGCACTGACCAAGAAGGATGAATTGCAGGCACAGAGCGAAGAGAAAGCAACGGCTCGCAGAACCCTGGCGGTCTCTTATACGGCTAACCAGCAAGATAAAGCCGTGGTGGAGCGCTACCTGGAGGCCAGCGGTCAGGAGAGCGACAGCAAGTCGGGCCCGAGCACGGCTGATATGTATCAGGCTGCGAATCGCTACCAGCGCCAGCAGAATCTGAGCGACTACATGCAATTCCAGCAGAGCCCGCTCGCCCAGCAGATGGGTGACATGGTGGGCGAAGATAATCGCAAGGGCACCCAGCTCGATATCATTGCCTGAGCCTATTTGCTCGAATAAGCCCGGCAGGGACTGATATAAACTGAAAAAGCCCTCGATGAGGGCTTTTTCGTTATAGCTTGTCGCTGCAACGTCTCGCTAGAAATGGGACTCTTCTGCCTGCGCGTCCGGCAGCTCGTCGGGAAGTTCATCAAACAGGGGGTGATAGAGCACCTCACCCTGCACACCCGCAAAACCGCGCTCCTGCAGCTCCATCGCCATAAAGCAGTCGGCAGGCACCTCATAGATGCAGTGCAGGCCAAACTCGCTAGCCGGGCGGAAACCGAAACGGCTGTAATAGGCCGGATCCCCGAGTACTACCACCCCTTTCCAGTCCATCTCAAGCGCCGTATCAAGCCCTTCACGGATAAGATCCGAGCCAATACCCTGACCTTGCCAGTCGGGATGAACCGCGACCGGCGCCAGACCGAGCCAGGGCCCTTCCATGCCGTTAATGGTGATCGGGCTTAGCATCAGGTGCCCCATGAACTCGTACTCTTCCTCTTCGACCATGGTCACTACGGCAGCCCCACATTCGCGCAGGCGGTTGACCAGTTCGGCCTCATCGGAACGACCGAAGGCGGCACTCAGCAGCTCATAAACCGGCAGCATGTCACCGGGGCGCTCGGTTCTCAACATCAGGTATTACTCCTCGTACAGCAGAGCGGGCATTATTCCACACAACGGCTGGTCATTCTGAGTACCTTTGTCCAAAAATGGGAGGGTGCACTCAGGAAAACGAGCTGCAAACTGCTGCTGCAAGGCGGTTAGCGTAGCCGGGGTGACCCTGTTCATCGCCTCACGGTAGGCAAACCAGAGGGCGGGAGCCTCCCGCGCCAACCGATCAAAGGTCAGTTCGGGCGTTTGATGCCAACAGCCATCCAGCTCATCAACCAGCTCCGGCAGCTCCACCAGCAGCCATAACTGCTGATAGCGCATCTGCGAAGAGTCACCCTGATCGCCCAGCGCCTGCGCCATCAATTGGTTGAACCAGTGGAACCGTGATGCGCGCTCCTCGCGGCTGAGCAGGTCGGGCCCTTGACGCTGCTGCGCGGCCAGTTGTAGCAGCCACGCCAGCCCCTGTTCATCCCTGTCTTTCAGCAAGACGCCGCCAAGATGGGACAACTGCTCCGGTTCGGCCTGCTCCAGCAGTTCGACGGGGTAACAGTGCAGCTCCAGAGACCTCTCAAGATGCGGCGGGCAGCGAATAGAGCAGGACTCCTCCCCCGCGCCCCTCTCATCCACAAAGAGCGAGATGGCCAGCTTGCCGTTGGCGCTCTGCCGATTGGTCGTTGCGGGATCACACAGGATCACCACAGCAATCCGCTCATCAGCAAGCCAGCGGGCAATCTCCTCGGGAAAGGGATTGGGTAAGGAGGGAGCGCGATCCAGTCGCCAGTAACTCACCTCACACGGCTGGCGACCGCTGATATGGCGCCGCCCACGATAGTGCATGCCCAGTTTTGCCATCACCCGGCCGGAGGCTAAATTGTCTGGCATATGGCGAGCCGTCAGCGCAGGCAGTTGCAGTTGGGCAAAGGCGAACCCCTTGACCAAGCCAGCGGCCCGAGTCGCCAGACCGCGATTTTGCCAGGGCACGCCCACCCACCAGGCGAGCTCGCCATTCCAGTGCAGGGAGATCACCCCAAGCAACGCCGCACCTTGCTCCTCTGGCAAGGTGATGGCCCAGCTCCAGCCAAGGCCAAGCGCCGCCTTGCGCCAGCTGAGCGCCAGCCAGTCGCGGGCCCCCTCCGGCGGATAGGGGTGAGGAATATTGAGGGTGTAGCGCGCCAGCGCCTCGTCGCTGCAGTAGCGCACTATCTCGCGCTCATCGTCGGCCTGCAGTTGTCGCAATACGACACCTGATAGCGAATGCCCCTCAGCCAGGGTCGGCACCGTCACGCGGCGCGCCAGCAGGCGATTGAGCACGGCGCCCAAATCGGCCTCGGGGGTGAGCGGCAGATCGGCCCCCACAGGGCCAAGGGTGAGCAGTCCCTGCTCCTTGGCGAGGGTCAATAGGGAGGTAGAGGCACTGATCAGAACCTGGCGGCTGGGATCAACATGAAAATCCGCCAGCAGATCGCCATCGAGCCAGGCAGCCAGCAGGGCTCCAGGGCAGAGCACCCCGTCTGGAGGGCTGCTCGCCCAGGGTGCATCGGTTTGATCGAGGGCGGCCGCCGCCTCTTTGCCCAGCAGCAGCTGCCAGCGATGACTTTGTTGCTGCCAGTGCAGCAACAGCGCAGCCCACTGCGGTTGCCACAGACTGGCCTCGATCAGCAATTCCATCAGCTGGCCTGACAGGCCACTGGCAGCGTCAGATGGCGGGGATGGGCTTCGATACGGGCGATCCAGCTACGGATAGCTGGCCACCCCTGCAGAGAGAAGATCCCCTCCTCTGCCACGTGGGTGTAGGCATAAAGGGCGATATCGGCGATGGTCGGCGCATCACCACAGAGATAGGGGCTCTGTTTCAACTGCTGCTCCATTACCGCCAGCGCCTTCTCGCCACCGGCTTTCAGACCGTCGAGCCGCGCCTCCTGGGACTCGGGTCGGCCGAGATAGTGAACGATAAAGCGGGCCACCGCGATGTAGGGCTCATGGCTGTACTGCTCAAAGAACATCCATTTGAGCACCTCTGCCTGCTGGCGCGGATCGGTTGGCCACAAGGCACTGCCTTGCCCCAGATAGAAGAGGATGGCATTGGATTCCGCCAGCATGTCGCCCTGGCCAATCTCCAGCACCGGGATCTTGCCGTTGGGGTTCATGGCCAGAAATGCGGGGGTACGGGTATCCCCCGCCTGAATATCGACCTCTACCCACTCAAGGGGCAGCTCCAGCCAGCGGGCCAGCAGCCACCCCTTGTAACAGTTGCCGGAACGAAGATCACCATACAGACGCATACACACTCCTTGTGAAAACAGATTTGAACAGCGCGATCAGGGAGCCAGACGCTCGATATGCCAGCCATCCCCGTCGCGGGTGTAGTAGAAGCGGTCATGCAGCCGGTGCTCGCCCCCCTGCCAGAACTCCACCGTCTCGATCACCACTCTGAATCCGCCCCAGAAGCTCGGCAGCGGCACTTCGCCATTGGCAAACTTCTGCTTGAGCTCGAGGAACTTGGCCTCCAGCACGCCGCGGGCCGAGATGCGGGTCGACTGTTTGGAGACCCAGGCAGCGATCTGGCTATCCTTGGGGCGGCTGTGGAAATACTTCATCACCTCGAAGGTGCTCATCTTCTCCACCTGGCCAGTCACATGAACCTGTCTGTCCAGCGTGTGCCAGGGGAAGAGCAGGCTGATACGGGGATTGCCTTCCAGCTGCTGCGCCTTGCGGCTGCCCATGTTGGTGTAAAAAACCATCCCCTGGGCGTCGTAGTGCTTGAGCAGCACGGTGCGCTGCCAGGGCTGACCATCGGCATCCACCGTCGCTACCACCATGGCGGTAGGATCGGTCAGTTTGGCCTCACAAGCCTGCGCCAACCACTTCTCGAACAGCGCCAGCGGCTCGGCCGGCAGATCGGCCCGGTGCAGCCCGCCACGGGTATACTCACGGCGCAGATCAGCAACATCCATCATCTTGATTTTCCTTCTCTCTTTGCCGCCCATGCGGCCATGCGTGCTGGCATTGTGCGACGAGCACGCCATGGGTACAAGCCTTGTGACCAGCAAATGGCTGCTGCAAAAAAAGAGGGAGGCTCACGCCTCCCTCCTTGATATACCCTTCGCACGATCTTGGTACGCGCAGGCTTATTGCCTGCCAGCGACAGCAGGACAATGCGCCAGCATGCGCCGGTTGTAATCGGCCGCATAGGCCGCCAGCTTGGCCTGGGCCTCTTCCTGTCCGGGCTTGATGACATCCCCCAGACCGTCGAGGTAGCGCACACCGCAGCGCGCCTTGGCCGAGGCCTGCTGCTCCGGCGCGATGCCGGGCGCCACCTCGCCGCGCCCGGCCCGCACGATCAACCGGTAATCCTGCTTTGCCAGGCTGGCGCTGACCGCCTGCTCCAGAGTATCGGCGTCGGCCTGACAGCCGCCAAGCAGGGACACCAGCATCAGCCAGCCAACCCTCATCCGCGCCTCCGTTGCCAACCCAGCAGAGCCAGCGCCAGAGTCCAGAGACCGAGGGCACCACCGCCGCCGCTACCGCCCGAACTGCCGCCGCTTTGGACAACCGGCAGCTTGGAGGGACTGATCGCGAAGAAGATGTTGTCGCTGCAGGCCACCTTCAGGCGGGCAGAGCTGGCCAGATCCGCCGGCAGGGTGACAGTGGCGGCGCCGCTGTTGGGCTGGCTGACCGCCAGATTGCTCCAGCTGGTTCCCTCGTTTTGGGTGATGAACAGGTCTACCTTGCTGCAGCTGATCGGCGCCAGCGTGGTGCCGGCCACATCCCAGCTGACAGCCAGGCTTGCCCCCGGCGTCAATGCCACCCCAATCGGGGCGGTCAATCGGAAGGCACTGCCAGTGTTGATCACCTGGACCTTCATGTCGTCGCTGGCGACACCGCCCTTGCCGTCACGCACCGTCAATCGGAAGTTGAGATCCCGGTTAGTGGTGGGCCATGCCTCGCCCTTGGCGAGCGAGCCCGAGAGCAGGGATGGCAAGCTCGGCAAAATCCGCTCCGGCGAGCCGGTCGGCGACACGAAGCGGAACAACGGACGGGAGCCGTCATCGATCATGTCAAGAGCACTGCTGGACGGGTCGCCCAGATCAATCTGCTCCCAAGTGTAGGTCAGGGGATCCTTGTCCAAATCGGCGCCGGCCCCCTTGAGCACGAATGGCGTGTTGGCGGGAATGATATGGCTGGCTCCGGCCACCGCCTGGGGCGTGTTGTTGACGAGATTCAGGGTGGTGCCACAGGCCGGCACGGTCGCCATGTGCGCCCGCATCTGCTCGATAGATTTGCTGTGAAAATAGGGATCGCTGTGGGGCTGGATGTTCTCGTCCCCGCAGATCCCGGCATAGGCCATGATAGAAGTACCGCTGCCCGGCTCCCAGGCTTGTGCCGCCTCCCGATTGCCACCGCCGCAACTGCCAGTGGTGCCGTTGAAGGTGTGGTCGGCACCGAACTGGTGGCCGATCTCGTGAGCCACGTAGTCGATAAAGAAGGCATCCCCCACCGGCTTATCGGAGCCCGTCATCCCGGCCGACTTGTCCGCGGTGCACAGCACGCCGAGCCCGGCCAGGCCACCTCCCCCGGTATTGACCACATGCCCGATATCGAATGCGCCCAGCTCACCATTGGCGAAGGCTTCTCCCTGTACCAGGACGTTCTTGCTGGTGTCATCAGCCTCATAGATGCTGCTCACGCCGCTCACGTAGTCAGGGTTATCGCCGTTGTAGAAAGGGTCTGTTACCGGATCGGTAAAAATCACAGAATCGTTGCCGCTGGCCAGCACGAACTCGGCCCCCACATCTCGCTGGTACACCTCGTTGACCCGGTTGAGCAGGGTAGTAATGGCCGCCAGGGCCAGCACTTGGGAGCCGCCATGATATTGGGTGTACTCACCTGCGGCCGAGATAGCGATGGTGTAACGTTTGCGAACATTACCATCCACTTGCACCTTGCGAGCCAACGTTTTGGCGTCAGCCCCGATCACCTTGTCGGCGTCTTCTTCCAGTCGGCTGTAGGCATCCTGCTGGTAGTAAATTGCATACCCCTCGGCATTGCGCAGCGGATCGACAAACACCATCTTGCCCTGATGGCTGAACATGGCATGAAAACCTTGCGGCCCCAGATCGAAGCGTCCAGTATCAACCGGATGAGCCGGGTTGTACCCCTTGAAGGTGCGGATCTGAGGATACTTGGCTGCAAGGTCTGCGGGCAGTACATTGTAAGCTTCCAGTGCAAAGGTAACCTCCCCCCCATCAGGCAGTGGCAAGGTCAGCTTGCTGGCCCCCGCTTGCAACCCGGCAAAATAGTCGAGCGGCACCTTGGCGACCCGGAACTGATGAGCCCGTACCTCATAACCCTCGTCAGCTGTTGCTCTGGCGGCAACCGTGCTCCATTCGCTGGCCATCAGGCTGGTTGAGCCCAGCATGCTGGCAACCAGCAAGGCCACCCTAGAGTATTTCGTCACATGCATTGTTTTTAGTCCTTGTATTAATGCAATCGCCTGAATTGCGGCCTGTACTTTATTTTTATTCGGCCACATCAATACAAAGCTGAAGCAACCCTTTCCACCATTCCCGAGTGGGAGTGTTGCGCCAACCCCGTCTACCCCCTATCATTGCGCGGATTTGTCAATTTTAGAACAGCCCCTCTTCACAAAGGTGCAGTTCATCTTTATCTGGCCAAGGTTAATCTCATGCTCAAATCCCCACTGTTGCCCCGTTTCGGGGATCTGGTCGTTGCCATTATTGACGATGTGCTCGGTCAGGGTCTTACCCTCGACCGTGCCTATGCCCGTCACTTCTCAGGCATCGAACTCAAACCGCAAGAACAGGCAAGGATTGCCCTGGTCACCGGCGACCTGTTGCGTCGGCTGAGCCTCTACTGTGCTCTGACAGGTATTCAGGTGCGTCAGGCCGAGAAGAATGTCTGGCCGCTGCTGCACAGCTGGCACGCCTTCCACAAAATCGCCCAGCCCAACAACCCGACGCTGGATCGCTTCAACGAAGAGGCCTTCCGCCGCCGTCTGACCGAGGCGAAGAAGAACCCGGTATTGATGGATGGTTGCCCGAGCTGGCTGGAGAAACTGGGCAGCGAGCAGCTGGGTGAAGCCTGGCCTGCCGAGCGTGCAGCGCTGGCCTGGATGCCCAAGCGCTACCTGCGGGTCAACACCCTCAAGTGCACCCGTGATGAGCTGCAAGCCATGCTGGCCAAAGAGCAGGTCACCACTATTCCGGTTGAAGGTGTGGAGACTGCCCTGCAGGTCACCTCCGACGCCGCCCTGTTCCGTACCAAGGCCTTTGCCGATGGTTGCTTCGAACAGCAGGACGCAGGCTCCCAGCTGGTTGCAGCGGCTCTGGAGGTTACCCCAGGCATGCGCGTCATCGACGCCTGCGCAGGTGCCGGTGGCAAGACCCTGCATATCGCCGCCATGATGCAGGGCAAAGGCCGTTTGCTGGCAATGGATGTGGAAGAGTGGAAGCTGGAGAACCTCAAGCAACGCGCTCGTCGCGCCGGTGCCCACAACGTGGAGACCCGGGTCATCACCAGCAGCAAGACCGTCAAGCGCCTCAAAGAGAGCGCCGACCGTGTACTGCTGGACGTGCCCTGCTCCGGTCTTGGCGTACTCAAGCGCAATCCGGATGCCAAGTGGCGTGATACCGCCGAGCGTCTGCCGGTGCTGGTCGCGCTGCAAGAAGAGATCCTGCAGCGTTACAGCCAGATGGTGAAAGTGGGTGGTCTGCTGGTTTATGCAACCTGCTCCATCCTGCCCGAGGAGAACCGCCAGCAGGTGGACAAGTTCCTCGCCGCCAACGAGAACTTCCGTCTACGTGACGATCACACCGTGAGCCCGTCCGAGACCGGCTTCGACGGCTTCTACATGGCTCGTATCGAACGGATCGCCTGATCCAGAATGACCTGCTCCTTGCGCCCTTATCGCGCACGGCGGGTTCGATGAAAAAAGAGCGGCAGCCCTCAGGCTGCCGCTCTTTTTATTGATAAGGATCGCCGCGTCAGGACTCCAGCGCAGCAATCGCCTCTATCTCGATCTTCACATCCTTGGGCAAGCGGGCCACTTCCACGCAAGAGCGAGCCGGATACATGGCATCGTGCCGGGTGAAGAAGTCGTTGTAGACCCGGTTAACCGCAGCAAAGTCGTTCAGATCCGAGACAAACACCGTGGTCTTGAAGATGTTGCGCACCTCGCCGCCTGCCGCCTCGACAATCGCCTGAACGTTTTGCAGGGAACGCAGGGTCTGCGCTTCGATACCCTCCGCAATATCGCCGCTCACCGGGTCCAGCGGGATCTGACCGGAGGTGTAGAGGATGTTGCCAATCCGGGTGGCCTGCACATAGGGGCCGATGGCGCCCGGCGCCGCCTTTGTAGTGATAACCTGTCGCATCTGTTACTTCCTCGTACTGACAAACAAAAAGTAGGCCCGGAGCAAGCCTGCTCACCCCGAGTATGAGAGTTACATCATGTTGGTGAAGGTTCTTGAAATCACATCCTGCTGCTGCTCGCGGGTCAGGGCGTTGAAGCGCACCGCATAGCCGGAGACCCGGATGGTCAGGCTGGGATACTTGTCCGGATTCTCGATGGCATCCAGCAGCATCTCGCGATTCATCACATTGACGTTGAGGTGCTGGCCCCCTTCCACATCCCGCTCATGATGGAAGTAGCCATCCATCAGCCCCACCAGATTGTTCTCGCGATTGGCAGGTTCCTTGCCGAGCGCCCCCGGCACGATGGAGAAGGTGTAGGAGATCCCGTCCTTGGCGTATTTGAACGGCAGCTTGGCCACCGAGGCGAGCGAAGCAACCGCCCCCTTGCGATCCCGACCGTGCATCGGGTTGGCTCCCGGTGCAAACGGGGCACCGGCGCGGCGGCCATCCGGGGTGTTGCCAGTCTTCTGGCCATAGACCACGTTGGAGGTGATGGTCAGGATCGACTGGGTCGGCACCGCATTGCGGTAGGTCGGCAACGCCTGGATCTTCTTCATAAAGCGCTCGACCAGATCGCAGGCGAGGGAGTCGGCCCGCTCGTCATTGTTGCCGTACTGGGGATACTCCCCCTCAATCATGAAATCGACCGCCAGCCCGTCAGCATCGCGCACCGGCTTGACCCGAGCGTACTTGATGGCCGCCAGCGAATCGACCGCCACCGACAGACCGGCAATGCCGCAGGCCATGGTGCGATAGACGTCGCGATCGTGCAGCGCCATCAGCGAGGCCTCATAGCTGTACTTGTCGTGCATGTAGTGGATCAGGTTCAACGCGCTGATGTACTGCACCGCCAGCCAATCCATAAAGCTGTCGAGGCTGGCCATGACGGTCTCGTAATCCAGCACCTCGTCCATGATGGGCGCCACTTTCGGGCCAACCTGAATCTTCAGCTTCTCGTCCACCCCGCCGTTGATGCAGTAGAGCAGGGTCTTGGCCAGATTGGCACGGGCCCCAAAGAACTGCATCTGCTTGCCGATCACCATAGGGCTCACGCAGCAAGCGATGGCGTAGTCATCGCTCTCGAAGTCGGTGCGCATCAGATCATCGTTCTCATACTGCAGGGATGAGGTATCGATGGAGACACGGGCGGCATAGGTCTTGAAGGCCCGCGGCAATCCTTCCGCCCAGAGGATGGTGAGGTTGGGCTCGGGCGCCGGCCCCATGGTCTTGAGGGTGTGGAGGTAACGGAAGGCGTTCTTGGTCACCAGGGTGCGACCATCCAGCCCCATGCCACCAATCACCTCGGTGGCCCAAATGGGGTCGCCGGAGAAGAGGGAGTCAAACTCGGGGGTACGCAGGAAACGTACCATGCGGATCTTCATGATGAAGTGATCGACCAGCTCCTGGGCATCCTGCTCGCTGATAAGCCCCGCCTTAAGATCCCGCTCGATATAGATGTCGAGGAAGGTGGCAGTACGACCGAGGGACATGGCCCCGCCATTTTGCGACTTCACCGCCGCCAGATAGGCAAAGTAGAGCCACTGCACTGCCTGCTGGGCAGTGCGTGCCGGCCCGGAGATGTCAAAGCCGTAGTTGGCCGCCATCTGCTTGATCTGCACCAGTGCCCGCTTGTGCTCGGCCAGCTCCTCGCGCTGGCGGATCACCTGCTCCAGCTGCTCTCCCCGCTCAAGCGCCGGTTGCAGATCGGCAAACTGCAGCTCCCGCTCACGGATTAGATAATCTATTCCATAGAGCGCAACCCGACGATAATCTCCGATAATGCGACCACGGCCATAACCATCCGGCAAACCGGTCAAAATTCCTGATTTTCGGCAGCGCAACATCTCGGGAGAGTAGACGTCGAACACCCCCTGATTGTGGGTTTTACGCAATTCGCTGAAGGTATATTCAAAATCGGGATCCATCTCCCGGCCATACGCTTCAAACGAGCTGCGGATCATATTTACGCCGCCAAACGGGTGCAGAGCTCTTTTAAGGGGCTTGTCGGTTTGCAGGCCAACGATTTTTTCCAGCCCCTGCTCGATATAACCCGGCCCATGGGCGGTGATTGTGGTGGCAATATTGGTATCAAAATCGACCGGTGCGTGGGTGGCATTCTCGATACGGATCCCCTCCATCACCTTATTCCACAAAGTGGTGGTCGCTTCGGTCGCATCTGCTAAAAACTGTTCGTCACCTTCATAGGGGGTGTAGTTCTGCTGGATAAAATCACGGACGTTGATCTCGTGCTTCCAGTTTTCACCGGCAAACCCTTGCCATGCCTGACGGAATTTATCCTGATCCAATTGCATATCAACTTTCATCAAATAAACCTCATTCACTACTCATGACACTACAGTGGAAGATGTCAGACGCACTCGGCCTGACGAACCAGCTGCCCCAGACGAATGGCATCCAGTGCGATCATTTTCTCTTCATTGGTGGGAATAACCGCCGCCAGCACCATGGACTCTGCCGCCGAAATCACCCGGCAGCCCTCGCTATTGGGACGCTGGTTAAACGGCTCACTGATCGCTACGCCAAATACCTGAAGTCGTTCGCATACCAGCTTTCTGATAAAGGCCGAGTTCTCGCCGATCCCGCCGGTGAAAATAACGGCATCCAGCCGGCGCAATGAGGTGGCATGGCCGCCGATATGGCGGGCAATACGATGGACAAAAGCGTGAATGGCCAATTTTGCCCCGGGATGTCCTTCGTGATAGGCAGCTTCCAATACCCGCATATCGGAGGAGAGCCCCGAAATACCCAGCAGGCCGGACTGCTTGTTCAATACCCGCTCGATATCCTCGATGGATTGCCCCGTCTTGCTGGCAATATAGGCCAGCGCGCCAAAATCGATATCACCGCTGCGGCTGCCCATGATCAGCCCCTCCAGCGGCGTCATCCCCATCGAGGTATCGACGCTCTTGCCATCCTGTACTGCGCAAACAGAGGCGCCATTACCCAGATGAGCAATGACCAGACCGGCATCGTGGCCATTCAACCCAAGGAAGGAGACCGCCTGCTCGGCGACATAGCGATGGGAGGTGCCATGGAAGCCATAGCGGCGCACGCCATAATCCTGCAGATATTGGTAAGGCAGCCCATAGATATAGGCTTCCGGCTTCAGGGTCTGGTGAAAACCGGTATCAAATACCGCAATTTGGGGTTGTGTGGGAAATAGCTGACGAGCCGCCATCACACCACTCAAATTGGCGTGATTGTGCAGGGGAGCCAAGGGTGACACCTGCTTTATTTTGGCCAATACATGTTCATCAATGATCACGGCTTCGCTAAATTCACTGCCACCATGAGCAATTCGATGACCCACCAGTGCAATGGCATCCAGCAGATCCCGTTTTTTCAATTCCGCCGCGATGGCAGCCAATGCACAGGTGTGGTTATTTTCAGCTAATGACATTGCGGGCTCTTTACCCACTTGCAATTGGGGATGGGCCGTCTCAATACCATCCGCCATACCGGATATCACCACCTCGCAGGTTTTACTATCCAGTACCGAGAATTTGACCGACGAAGAGCCGCAATTGATAACCAGAACCAACGAATCAAACTTCATTACATCGCCTCGATATTTATGCTGTCGAGTCACTGCTGTCAGAACATATTTACCACTGTGTTTAGTGGCCAAATAACGGATAGCCTTGCCCTCGGCCCAAATAATTGGGCCAACCAAGAACCGGTTATTGCGCGCTTCTGACTACGCCATGCAGACCCCGCCAAGGGGATCTGAATGGCTGATGACTTGCAGAAAAGGTTTTCAGAACAGCTTGGAAACAATATTCAGGATGGTCAGCACACCTATGATGGTGACAAACAGGTTGCTGGCCTGACCTTTATATTTTGCCAGTGCCGGTGTCTTGTTGACGGCATACATCGGCAGCAGACAGAGCAGGGAAGCGATGATCGGCGCCCCCATTGCCTCAATCAGGTCGAGGATGTTGGGGTTCACATAAGCGACCAGCCAGGTGGAGCCCATGATGAACAACATACTGACCATATTGAGTTTTTTACTGGAAACCTTGCTCTTGTCGCCCTGGTAGCCAAAGCGGAGGATAAGGCCGTTCAACCCTTCCAGCGTCCCCAGATAGTGGCCGAAGAAGGATTTGAAGATAGCAACCAGCGCGATAATGGACGCCGCATACTCCAGAGTGGTGGCAAACGCAGACTTGCTGCCCGTCATCGAGGAGAAGTGGTTGGCCAGATAGGAGAGCACCGGAATATTCTGGGCCTTGGCTTCCGCCATATTTTGCGGCGACAGGGTAAACAGGCAGCTGAAGGCAAAGAACATCACCACGGCCACCATCAGCATGCTGGCACCGGAGATAATCTTCGAGCAGCGCTTCTCGGTAAAATCACGACCGAACTCCTGCTCATACTCTTCCCGCTTGGAGACGATGAAAGAGGAGACAATCGGCGAGAAGTTGAAGGAGAAAACCATGATGGAGATCCCCAGCCAGACGGTGACCAGAATACCATCGTGACCGAACATGGATATCTCGCTAAGGTTGACCTGATCAAAGACGGCACTATTCCAGTACGGAACGAGGGAGAGAGAGATGACCACTAGGCTGGCGATGAAAGGAAATACCAGATAGCTCATTACGCGAACCATCAGATCCTTACCAAAATAGATCACAAATGCCATCAATAGCAGCAGCCCAAGGGCGACAACACCCCGATTAAGCGGCGCCATTTGCAGTTGATGCTCCCAGAATGCCATAAAGGTATTGGTGATCGTCACACCATATATCCACAGCAGTGGGCAGATGGCAAAGAAATAGAGGAAGGTAATCACTACCCCACCCATTTTGCCAAAATGTTCTTCAACGGTCTCGGTAATATTTGCCGATGGATTGCTGCCAGAAAGACATAATCTGGCCAACGCCCTGTGGCAATAAAATGCAATAGGGTAAGCCAGCACCAGCATGATTAATATTGGGATCAGGCCACCATATCCGGCCCGAATAGGGAAAAATAGAACACCTGCACCGATCGCTGTACCAAACAGACCTAATCCCCATGTGGTATCCGATTTACGCCATGCACGTGTATTCTCTTTACTGCCGGTGACAACACTGTCTAATATCATGACTGCATTCCTTACAGGCTAAATTGACGAATATTGTTCTGTTCGATAATTTCGGTGATCCGGGTCAGGTCAATATTGCCACCAGAAATAATACTGACGGTTTTTTTGCCTTCGACATAATGTTTGAGTTTGCCGCTCAGCAGCGCTGCCGAGGCCAGAGCTCCCGCCCCTTCGGTAATCACCTTGTTGCGCTGAATAAGGTCAACCATGCTGTGACGAATATCATCCTCGGTGACCAGTACAATATCATCCACCAATTGTTTGACGATTTCGAAGGTCAGGGTGCCGGGTCTTGCCACGTCACAGCCATCGGCCAGCGTACTGCTGGTTCTGTGATTGGTAATGGTGCCTGCGTAGTATGAAGCCGCCATGCCGTGGACATTCTCCGACTGCACGCCAATCACCCGGATAGTCGGGTTGATGGATTTGATGGCCATGGCGACACCGGCAATCAGACCACCACCGCCAATCGGCACTATGATGTTATCGACATCATACAAATCTTCGATAATTTCTAGGCCGATGGTTCCCTGGCCGGCAATCACTTTTGCATCGTCAAAGGGGGGGATAAATACGCGGCCTTCCATCTCCACGATTTCGCTGACTTTGGCAATGGTGTCATTGAAACTATTGCCATGCAGAATAACTTCCGCCGAATAATCGCTGGTTGCAGCAATTTTTGATTTGGGTGCGCAGCAAGGCATGACCACCTTGGCATCAATTCCCAGCATGGCACTGGACAAAGATACCCCCTGCGCGTGATTACCGGCAGAGCAGGCGACAACACCTTTTTGACGATCCTCCAGACTTAATGAACTGAGTTTGTTGAAGGCACCGCGAATTTTAAAAGAGCCTGTACGTTGCATGTTTTCAAGCTTGAGGTAAACCTCGCCATGGCAACGTTCGCTGATGTAGTTAGAGGGTAATTGCGCGGTCTTGTATATATGGTTGGTCAGTCTTTTTTTGGCTTCGGTAATATCATGAAGACCAATGGGCAGATTGCTATACATCTTCATCGCAAATCTCTTTTTATTTATTAATTTGTAGGGTTTTATTTCACTGGGCGAAGCGATACTAGGTTCTATCACTTGCAATTAATGTGAGCATAAACACAAAAAAATCTACAAAGAGACTGCGTTACGGTGAAATTATCAAAAAATGTGATGACAGCAACACTTGAATCCAAAATGATTAAAAAAAGTAATCGCAGATTGGGAAATCAATATGGTTAACAACTCCAAAACAAAGCGGCAAAGATTAGATTTTTCAGGGCGAACGCGTTGCTTTTTGCAACCGACAATCAGTTGCTTGCCTGCCAGAACCGGGATAATAAAAAAGGAGCCGATGTGGCTCCCTATCGACAACACAGGACCGATTACTCGGCTGCTGCATCATCTTTCTTGTACTTGGCAGCAGTCTCTTTGATCAGAGCCTGCAACTCGCCAGCCTGGAACATCTCGATCATGATGTCACAGCCACCGATCAGCTCACCTTCAACCCACAGTTGCGGGAAGGTCGGCCAGTTGGCGAATTTTGGCAATTCGGCGCGGATATCCGGATTCTGCAGGATATCAACGTAGGCAAACGGCTCGCCGCAGGACATCAGAGCCTGGGAGGCCTGGGCAGAGAAGCCACAGCTGGGTAGCTTGGGGGAGCCCTTCATGTAGATGATGATGGGGTTGTCAGCCAGCTGCTGCTTAATCTTTTCAATAGTTTCCATAGGTGCCTCACTAGAGCGATTTCGGCGGCCATTCTACTGCAATCTTGCCCGAGCACAAACTGACAAAGGGGTGACCCGGCTCGAATTGTGCAAAGAACCCACACAGGATTGATCGCGATCATGGCGCCAATCAAGAGTTGTTAGGCCATCTTTGATACTGCTACAATCCCTTGGCTTTGGGCTACCCAGCCCCATCATTTTAAAAACAACTCTTTTCACATATAGAAAAGAGTACGCAATGTCTTGCAACCGTCGCCTTCGCACGGTCCAGCCAATGGAGAGTAGAAAATGGCATTCGAACTTCCCGCTCTGCCCTATGCAATCAACGCTCTGGAACCGCACATCTCCCAGGAAACTCTGGAATATCACCACGGCAAGCACCACAACACCTACGTGGTCAACCTGAACAATCTGGTGCCGGGTACCGAGTTTGAAGGCAAGTCTCTGGAAGAGATCATCAAGACCTCCAACGGCGGCATCTTCAACAACGCCGCCCAGATCTGGAACCACACCTTCTACTGGCACTGCCTCTCCCCGAATGGCGGTGGCGAGCCGACTGGCGCCCTGGCTGATGCTATCAACAAGGCATTCGGCTCCTTCGCCGAGTTCAAAGATGCCTTCACCAAATCAGCCATCGGCAACTTCGGTTCCAGCTGGACTTGGCTGGTGAAAAAAGCTGACGGCTCTCTGGCTATCGTCAACACCTCCAACGCTGGCTGCCCGCTGACTGAAGCCGGTACCACCCCGCTGCTGACCGTTGACCTGTGGGAGCACGCCTACTACATCGACTTCCGCAACCTGCGTCCGAAGTACATGGAAACCTTCTGGGCTCTGGTTAACTGGGAATTCGTGGCCAAGAACTTGGCTGCCTAATCAGCCTCGCTTGCCAAAACGCCCCGCACTGCGGGGCGTTTTTTTATATCTAGATGGCTGCGTAAATGAAAGAGGCGCCCGCAGGCGCCTTTTACATATCGAGATAGCCAGTTTACTGGTCCAGCTCGTCCATGTATTCATCCAGATTGGCATCGTCGGCCTGCTCTTGCTGAGACGCTTTCAGCTCGGTCTGCTTGCCCGTCACCTTGCCCTGGTTATATTGCAGGTAGAAGTCCTTGGTTAGCGCATAGGGGTCGAGGGAGTTGTCGATGATCCGCTCCTGATCGATCAGCTTGGCGCGATTGCCCAAGCCATCCAGAACCCAATGAGTAACCCTTAACGGGATAGTCAGCAAGGCATAGGGGAAGTAGATGGTGTCAATGGTGTCACCAACCAGCTCCCGAGTGGTGGTCGGGCCGTAGACAGGCACCATGATGTAGGCACCATTACCGATATCGGCCCTGCCCAGCACTGTGTCCATCTCCAGCTTGTTGCGCTCGAGACCGGCATGTTTGGCCACATCGAAGATACCCAGCAGACCAACGGTGGTGTTGAGGGTAAAGCGCCCCAGGTTGGTCCCCGCCCCCTTCAAATCACCGGTGATCAGGTGGTTCACCATGCTGCTCGGTTCATCAAAGTTGGCAACAAAGTTGGCAATGCCATCCTTCACCCCCACCGGAATATAGCGAGCGTAAGCATGTACCACAGGACGTGCTACATAGGGCTCCAGCACATCATAATTGACCGCCCACATGGCACGGTTTGCTCCCTGGAAGGGATCACGCGGGTCGGCCGCCGTACTGGTGGCGCCCGGACGATTCATACCGGGATTGAGATCCAGACTCTCTGGGCCAGGCTTGGGCGGGCCACCGGCACAACCAGCCAGCAAGAGGGCTGCCAGTATGGCCCCTGAACGAAGATACATATGATTGTCCTGACGTTTTATTTTGATTTATCAGAAGTATAGATAACCCGGCCCCTATCAAGGAGCCGGGTTATTCAAAGGACATATTAGAGGGCGTGATCGATACGGATGTCAATCGGAGCAGTAGGGGTCTCGGCCGTCTTGACCGGCACGGATACCCCTTCGAAGGCTCCTTCCTTGTTCATCACATTGCCACCGCGGGAGAGACGTGCCTTGAACTGCAGTTCTGGATACGCTTCCAGCTTGCTGCCCTCCATCATGGCGTCACCATCCCCCAGTGAAAGGGTGACAGGCAGGGTTGGCCCAGCGATACGTTTCACCGCGATGGGCATGGGTGGTCCGTTGGGCACCACGGCAAAGACGAAGAGGTGAGCATCTTCCGGCATCTGGATGCCCGCAGCCAGCGTGATGTGGATGGGGAACTCTCCCTCATTAACGTCAGACTGCTTTACCTGCTCTGTTCCCGTTTTGGCTGCGCCTGAATTCGTCACCTCTATGCCACGCTGCTTGAGCTGCGTGCGGGCATACTCAATGGAGCGCTCAACCATCACATAACGGGGAGAGCCTTTTTCCATCAAGGGCAACATCGCCTGCCAGCGATCGAGGGCGGTCTGGAAGTCCTCTTTCTGCAGCGCTATAAAGGCATAGACGGAGCGCGCCTCGATATTATCAGGCTCCTGCGCGATGGCTGCACGCAGCAGTGCATCGGCCTGCACCTCCTCCCCCGTCATCATCAGCGCTTGGGCATAGGGCACCGCCACCAGCGATTTCTGGGGAGCAAGCTTGTAGGCACGCGACAGCGCATCGTTGGCCATCTCGGGATCATTGCCATCCAGTGCCAAGCGCCCCAACAGCAACCAGCCTCGATAGTCGTTCGGTTCATCCTTGAGGCGGGTACGCAGTGCCAGCGTGAAGTCGAGCAGATCCTGCTCGGTTACCTTGGCATCGCGCTCAACCAGTATTCGGTTGCTGAGCTCGCCAAGACGGCTGCTGGCGTCTTGCCAGCGGCTCACCTCCTGCCATGAACCCAGCTTGTAGTAGATTCCCAGACTCACCACCACCAGCACCAGAACACCCGGGATCCAGCTCAGACTCTTGCCACTGCGGGCGGTCTGCTCCACATCGGGAATATCATCCAGCAGGCTGCGCTGCAACTCGATGAGCGAATCGGGCTCCTCGGCAAGCACACCCTGTTCTCGCTCCTCGCCGATCTCCAGCAAGCGCTGACGATAGAGCTGTTTGTTGAGCGCCGAACGACTGATGCTCTGGTTCCCCTCACTGCGCCACAACGGTAACACCAGAGCCAGACTCACCAGCACCAGCAGGGCCGCAATCACAATCCAAAAGGCGGTCATTGTTTCTCTTCCTCTTTGAGCAGCTCGGCCAGGCGACGCTGCTCTTCATCGCTCAGGGTGCTATCCACAGGCTCTGACGTTGCCGCAGAGCGTCGGCTACGTATCACCACCACGCCGAGACCGATAACGATCACTAACAGCGGGCCCAGCCAGAGGATCAGGGTCGAAGCCATCAGGGGCGGGTTATAGAGGATAAAGTTGCCATAGCGGGCAACCATGTAGTCCACGATCTCCTCTTTATTCTTGCCCTCGCGCACCATCTGGTAGGTCTTGTCGCGCAAGTCCTTGGCCAGCCCCGCATTGGAGTCGGCGATATCCTGGTTCTGGCACTTGGGGCAGCGCAGCTCTTTGGTCAGTTCGCGAAAGACCTGCTCCTGATTGTCGTTTTCGAAGGTGTAGACATCGATAGCAGCCATGGCCGGCGCTTGTACCACCCATCCCAGCAACAGTAGCAGGGAAGCAATAAACACTCTCATCGAAACACCCCTCACTTCATGGCATCAAAGATGGGTTTGAGGGTCGATACCCAGTTCTGGGGGTTGATATCCCCCACGTGGCGATAACGGATTATCCCCTTGCTGTCGATAAAGAAGGTTTCCGGCGCGCCGTACACCCCCAGATCAAGCCCCAGCATGCCGTCCGGATCATAGAGATTGACCTGATAGGGGTTGCCCAGCTCAGCCAGCCACTTGATCGCCTTGGCGCGTTCATCCTTGTAGTTCATGCCGATAATGGGGATCCCCTGCCCTGCCAGCTGTTTGAGGTAAGTGTGCTCGCCATAACAGGTAGGACACCAGGTAGCCCAGACGTTGAGCAACATGGGCCGGCCGGTCAGAATGGTGCGATCATGCTGTTTACCCAGATCGTAAATGTCCTGAAGGGTAAATACCGGCACCTCCTTGCCCACCATCACGGATTCGAGTTTGGTGGGATCGGAGTAGAGCCCTTTGAACAGGAACACAGCCCCCAGCAAAAAAACGATAAAGGGAATTAGAAACAACCAGACCTTTTTGTTCATGCCTTGGCTTCCTCCTCACGACGGCCGAAACGGTAACGCTTGTCCAGCATCGCCAGCACGCCACCGATAGCCATAAAGACGCCACCGAACCAGATCCAGCGCACGAACGGCTTGTAGTAGATCCGCACAGCCCAGGCATTATTGTCTAGCTGCTCGCCAAGGGCCGCATAAAGATCTCGCGTGAAACCGGCATCAATGGCCGCTTCGGTCATCGGCATCCGGGTCACTGTGTACATCCGCTTCTCGGGTTTGAGCAGGGCTACCTGTTTGCCATTCTTGTGTACTTCCAGCACGCCTTTGAAGCCATCATAGTTGGGGCCATTCTTCTCCTTGATACCGGTGAAGACGAACTCGTAATCAGCAAAGTGCACCCGATCACCCGCCTGCATCCGCAGATCCTTCTCGATGCTGTAGTTCTGGGTACAGGCGATGCCTATGATGCTGACTGCCAGCCCCACATGGCCAAGGATCATCGCCCAGTGACTGTTGCCAAGCTTGCGCACACCGACCGCAAAATGGTGCTTGTGGGTGGCCCGCACCCAGGTCTCCTGCAGGCTGGTAACGATGATCCAGACCCCCAGACCAATCCCCACCGCCGCCCACGGCTTGAAGGTTTCGGCCAAGAGCAGCGGCAACAGCAGGGCTGCAGCCAGGCTCAGCACCAGCGCAAGGATCACTTTGCCCTTGAGCTCGCCAAGCTCCTGGCGGCGCCAGCGAAACAGCGGACCAACCCCCAGTAGCAGAGCAAACGGAATGATCAGCCAACTGTAGATATGGTTGAAGAAGGGGGTACCGATAGAGATGCTCCCCAGCCCCAGCTCCTTGTGCACCAGCGGCAGCAAGGTGCCGAGCAGCACAGTCAGCAGGCCAGCCACCAGCATGATGTTGTTGGCCAGCAGCAGGGTTTCACGACTCCACAGCTCATGCTTGCCGTGGCTTTTCACCTGCGAACCTTTGAAGGCAAACAGCAGCAAAGATGAACCGATCACCGCCAGCAGGAAGCCGAGAATAAACAGGCCGCGGGTCGGGTCGGAGGCAAACGCATGCACAGACACCAGCACGCCGGAGCGCACCAGGAAGGTACCCAGCAGGCTCAACGAGAAGGCCGAGAGGGCCAGTAGCACGGTCCACGCCTTGAAGGTGGCGCGCTTCTCGCTCACCGCCAGCGAGTGCAGCAGGGCCGTACCCGCCAGCCAGGGCATGAAGGAGGCGTTTTCTACCGGATCCCAGAACCACCAGCCGCCCCAACCGAGCTCGTAGTAGGCCCACCAGGAGCCCAGCACGATGCCGAGGGTCAGGAATACCCAGGCCGCCATGGTCCAGGGGCGCGACCAGCGGGCCCAGGTTGCATCGAGACGACCGGTCATCAATGAGGCTATGGCGAAAGCAAACGCCACCGAGAATCCCACATAGCCCATGTAAAGCATCGGTGGATGGAAGATCAGACCCGGATCCTGCAGCAGCGGATTGAGGTCGCGGCCATCGACCGGAAAATAGGGCAAGGTGCGGGTGAAGGGATCAGAGGTGAACAGCACGAACGCGGTGAAGCCGACCGAGATCAGCCCCAACACGCCAAGCACCCGCGCCACCGCATCGAGCGGCAGACGGCGGCTGAACATGGCCACCGCCGCAGTCCAGCCGCCCAGGGTCAGCACCCACAGCAACAAAGAGCCCTCATGGGCGCCCCATACAGCGGAAATGCGATAGACAAGCGGCAGCAGGCTGTTGGAGTTAGTGGCCACATACTGCACGGTGAAGTCGTTGTCGATAAAGGCCCAGGTCAGGCAGAGAAACGACAGCAGCAGTAACAAAAACTGGGCATAGGCGAGCGGACGCGCTGCCGACATCATGCCAAGACGCCCCCAACTTGCACCAAGCAGCGGATAGCTACCCAGCAACAGAGAGGTCGCAAAGGCCAGGATCAGCGCAAACTGTCCTAATTCCGGGATCATGGCTTATTCCCCTTCAACTGCGCATCAGTGTATTCCGGTTTGAAGTGCATGCCACTGGTGGCATCGGCCACTTCTGGCGGCATGTAGTTTTCATCGTGTTTGGCCAGTACCTCGAAGGCTTCGACCGTGGTGGCATCTTTGAGAGTTCCTTGCGCCACAATCCCCTGCCCCTCGCGGAACAGATCCGGGAGGATGCCATCAAATTGCACCATCACCTGATGACCACCATTGTCGATCAGGTTAAAGCTGACCTTGAGGCTGTTCGGATCACGCTTGACTGTGCCGGGGACCACCAGACCACCAATGCGCAGGCGCTGCCCCTCTTCCGGTTTGATCTTGTCCGGCCCCTTCCCTTCCACCAGCTCGCTCGGGGTATAGAAGAGGTCGATATTCTGACTGAGGGCGTAAAGCACCAGCCCGCTCACGGTAGCGAGGCCCAGCGTGATGGCCAGAATAATGGTGAGGCGTTTTTTGCGTCTCGGGTTCATAGGGTGTTCTCCATCTGCCGAGCTGCCTTGCGACGGCTCTCGCGTGCCTGCTTGCTGCGTAACTCATTAAACAGACTACGGGTTTTCATACGGGTGGAAATGATGATACCGACCAGACAGAGCAAGGTCAGTCCGAAGGAGAGCCAGACGTAAAAGGCGTAACCGCCCATCGCCAGAAAGTCACTGAATGAGGCAAAGTACATGCTTACTTCTCCTGCTCGGCAATCTCTTGAACCCAAGGGCGATGCCACTCCCGCATCAAGAGCTCGTTTCGAAAACGCATCAGGGTAAGGGCCCCGAGAAAGGCAGCAAACGCCAGGATCATGATGAGTAATGGCCAAAGCATCTCGGGAGAGATAGAGGGTTTGTCAAACTTGGTAATAGTGGCCCCCTGGTGCAGGGTATTCCACCACTCAACCGAGTAGTGAATGATGGGGAGATTGATCACCCCGACCAGCGCCAGAATGCCGGCGGCACGGCCAGCAACAACCTTGTCACTGAAGGCGTTGTAGAGGGCAATCACGCCAAGATAGAGAAACAGCAGGATCAGCTCGGAGGTGAGCCGTGCATCCCACACCCACCAGGTTCCCCACATGGGTTTGCCCCAGGCTGCACCGGTAAACAGTGCAATAAAAGTGAACACGGCACCGACAGGAGCAATAGCCGCCACTGTCATGTCCGCCATCCGCAGTTGCCATACCAGCCCGATAAAGGCTGCCACAGCCATGGTAGAGTAAGCTCCCATCGAAAGAATGGCGGAAGGAACATGGATATAGATGATCCGGAAGGAGTCACCCTGCTGATAATCGGCGGGGGCAAAAGCCAGCCCCCAAACAGTGCCGATGATGAACGACAGCAGACTTATCACGGCAAACCAGGGTAACAAGGTTCCTGCCAACCGATATGCCCGTTCGGGTTTAGCGTAAGGGTGCAACCATTTCCACATAACTCACAAACCTTTTTGTTATTAATTGTTTGGCGAGGCCTAAACATACTGACCTCGGGATAACATCAAATACCTCGAAAGCAATAAGCGGCAATCCGCTTGATCCATCGCAACTTTATTTCAGGAAAAGAAAGCCCCACACGAAACCACACTGCGTTCTACCAATAGACCATCAGTTAAGACTGACCCTCAAGGCAGCCGAAACGGCCAGTGGCGTTAGCGTCAAGGCACCAACCATCATGGCGGCCAGAATGGCAAGCTGACCGCCATAGGGCAAGCCCATCCCCGCCGCATCAATAGCAGAGGTAGCAAAAATCAGCACCGGAATATAGAGCGGCAGGATCAGCAGACTGAGCAGCACTCCACCTTTGCGCAGTCCGACCGTAAGGGCTACACCGACCGCACCGAGCAGGCTCAGCACCGGAGTGCCGAGTGCCAGAGTGGCGACTACCGCCAGATAACTGTCCATATCCAGCGACAGCAAAATCGCCAGCAAGGGCGAAATCAGCAGCAGCGGCAATCCAGTCAGTAACCAGTGAGCAATCACTTTGGCCAGCGCCAGCAACCCGAGTGAATGGGGCATCAACATCAGCTGCTCCAGCGAACCGTCGGCAAAGTCGTCGCGAAACAGCCGCTCCAGCGACAGCATGGCCGCCAGCAAAGCCGCAACCCAGATGATGCCGGGAGCAATGCGAGCCAATAACTTGGGCTCAGGGCCGATACCGAGTGGGAACAGGGTGATGACAATAAGGAAAAACCAGAGCGGGTTAAGAATGTCTGCACGCTGGCGCAAGGCCATCAATAACTCGCGGTGGATCAAATGCATGACGGCACGCAACATCGAAACTACTCCTGCAGCAAGGGCGTAAGGGAGAGGGTCTTCAGTCGCCCCTGCATCAGCGTCATATCCTGATGAGTGGTGAGGATTACCATCCCCCCCCGCTCGGCATGAGCCAGAAACAGCCTCTCCAGCACCTTGACCCCCTGCTTGTCAATGGCGGTAAAGGGCTCATCCAGGATCCAGAGAGCCGCTTTGTCACTGAGCCAAAGCCTGGCCAGAGCCACCCGGCGCTGTTGACCTGCCGAGAGCTGCCCGGTCGGGTTCTCTTCAAAACCGGCCAACCCAACCTGGGCAAGCACCTGCCACAAATCGACCGTCTGCCGGGACACATGATGCAGCTTCTGGTAAAAGGCGAGATTTTCGAGCGGAGTCAAAGCAGCTTTGACCCCGGGCTGATGACCGAGATAGAGCAGATTGGCATGGTACTCATCACGGCAATGGCGAATATTTTCACCATTCCAGCACACTTCACCGGCAAACGGCTGAGACAGCCCAGTCAGCAGGCGCAGCAGGCTGGTCTTGCCTACCCCGTTGGGACCTTCAATTTGCACCAGATCACCGGGAACTACCGCAAAGGAGAGATGTTCAAACAGAGTGCGATCTTCACGCACGCAGCTCAGATTGTTAACTTGAAGCAGCATGGAGATTTTTTCAGAGAAAATGAAGCGGCCTGCATCTTAACACAGTATTGGAATACGTCTTTTCCAAGATGCCCATCATCCACTGTTTTTGTGGAGAAGATCGCGCATAAGAGAAAATAGGCGGGAAAAATGATGACAATCAACGACTTCAAAATACATCAAATCGAAAAGATTAATAAAAAATCATCTTAAAACATAATAATTCAATCATCTCACTGTACATCGCGCTACATCAGAGAGCTGTATGCAAGGAGCAGAAAAAATTCAGGAAGGCGACTGCCTCCCTGAATAATCAAGAGCGACCTTTTCGCAACGATATCAAGAGCTCTGCTTCTGCCTTTGGCAACTCACACTCACTCATGACTTCATCAAGATCGGCGCCCAGTTCGACCATCTTAGCCGCTCGACTGTAGAGCCTGCGTTCGGGATCTTGCATGGTCAGTTCTTGCTGGCGTTCATTGACCTGCTGCATCGCGCCTTCTACCGACTGTAACCGCTGTCCCATGCCAATGGAGCCGCTATGAAGCTCCATCATCTGTTTGCGCAAGCTTTCCAACTGACCTTGCAGCGTTGCCACACTGGCCTCGGACTCCTGCTTGCTACGCTTGCTCTTGAACCAGTTATAAGAGGCAAACACCAAGGCAATCAGGGACACCCCCAAGGCAACCATCTCGATTATCAAAACATCACCTTATTTGTCAGAGGGAACCGATATCTTCCCACTCTTCATCGGAGAGCAGCTTGTTCAAGTCAACCAGGATCAGCAGTTGACCGTCACGGTTGCTGACTCCCTGAATGAACTTGGCACTCTCTTCGGTTCCCACGGCCGGAGCCGCATCGATTTCGGAAGATTTCAAATAAACCACTTCCGCCACACTATCGACCATAATGCCAATCACCTGCTTCTCGGCCTCGATGATAACAATACGGGAATTTTCGCTCACATCACCGGAAGGCAGACCGAAACGGGAACGGGTATCGATGACAGTCACCACATTGCCACGCAGGTTGATGATCCCCAGTACGTACTCAGGCGCACCCGGCACCGGTGCAATTTCGGTGTAGCGCAACACCTCCTGAACCTGCATCACATTGATGCCGTAGGTTTCGTTTTCCAGTTGGAAGGTTACCCATTGCAGCACTTCATCTTCGGCCAGATTCTGTGCGATATTGCGCTTTTCTGTCATGTTTTTATTCCTTTTATGAAAACGTCTACTGCTAAAACTAGCAATAAAACAGCTCGATTGCAGAAGTTATCAGCGACCTTCTATGTTAACCCCACGCTCCAGCAACAGGAGCAGTTCGCGAACGTGTAACAGGGCACACATTTTTTCTTTGACCATGCCCGCCAACCAGGGGCGCTTACCCTCCTGATGGCGCCATTTCACCTGGTCACGGTGTAACAATTCAGTTCCTTTGAGATGATGACAAGCCAGCCCCCAAGGGGATTCACCCAGCATAATCAGATACTTGTAATCATCCATCTCCAAATGCTGACCCGGCATGACCCATTGGGCTGTATCGACCACATTCATCTTCTGCTCGCGGGAGGTCATGATCCCCTTGTACCAACCAGGCTGGCCAAACAGGGAGGTGATCTCGCCAAGCTGATGGATACCACCGAGTTCGGTCAGCGGCACCGCAAACGTCACACCCGCAACTTCAAAAAAGAGGGCCTGAAACTCTTTACCGGTATCGATATTTTCCCAGGTAACAGGTTCACTGGATTCTACCGGAGCAACCTCCTGCGCAGTCTCGGTCAAGATAGTAGTATGGGGCTCCGCAACCTCAGGGAACAGCATCTCAGCAGGCCATTCAGGCTCGACAGGCAATAGTGACTCCTCGGCCACAATCTCCAACGGAGCGGTGAGTGTTACCTCTTGGGTGAAAGCATCATTCTCAAACTGGACTTGTCCCACCTGAGCCAGCAGTTCGCTAAGTTGAGCAAGACGTGGATCGCTTTCGAGGTAAGGTGCAGCGACCACATCAGGGGCGATCTGGGGCTGACGCTGCAACTGCAGCACCGGGGCAGATTCAACGTCTTCCACCTCATCCATGACCATCGGCTCATCGAGCAGCAGGGAGTGGAAATAGTCATCCATCGCCCGTACTTGAATGGTATCTCTCATGCCATCACCTCATGAACCCGTTGCCGCTCAAGGGCATCCAGATGGTTGAGCAGCGTTTCATATGCATAGGTTCCACGACTCCCGGGAGAATAGATAGACGGGGGGATATGCAGCAAGCTGGCATCCCGAAACTTGGTATCAATAGGGATCACCGCATTCCATACTGAATCTCCATATTGATCCTTAATCGACTTCAAGGTCATCAGAGAGGCACGGGTGCGCTTGTCGAACATGGTCGGGATCACGGTATAACGGAACTTGTCACGCTTGGAACGCTGCATGATCTCAAATGTTTTCATCATCCGCTCCAACCCCTTGAGGGCCAGAAATTCGGTCTGGACAGGCACCAGAATGCGATCGCAGGCAGCCAGCGCGTTGACCATCATCACCCCCAGCACTGGCGGGCAATCGATCAGCACGTAATCATATTGATCCTGAATGCGCAGCAGTGCCCGTTTCAGTACCAGTCCCATCCCCTCACGATTGCCCATCACCCGATCAAGGGTCGCCAAGGTAATAGATGCTGGCAGTAAGTTGATATTTTCGAATTTGGTCTTGAGCGTCAGTTTATTGACAAGCTCGGCTGTCGGTTTGACTGCTTGAAACAACTCATAGAGGGTTCCATCCAGGCGATCTGAATCAAAATCAAGATATGCAGTCAGCGAAGCATGGGGGTCGGTATCAATCAACAGCACCCGCTGGCCACGCTGGGCCAGGATCCCCGCAAGCGAGACCACTGTGGTGGTTTTACCCACACCACCTTTCTGGTTGGCAACCGTCCAAACAATCACTGTATCAGTCCTGCCTTGTTGTTATGCGTATGCCACCACCGGGCAAGGTGATCACCTTTATCTCTCCTGCATCCACCGCCTGTTGTACAGCAGGAACCGGTTCAGCAACTACCGTAGGCGTTGCAACCACAGGTGCCGGCGGCACCCAGGCAAATTTGGAGATAGCGACCACAACCTTGCGATTCTGCAGTCTGCCCTGCTCGCTGCCGTTGTCAGCAAAAGGGGAAAACTCGCCATATGCCTCGAACGCCAGACGCTGGGGGGCGATCCCATCGGCAATCAAGCCATTGAGGACCGCCTCGGCCCGAGCAGCAGAAAGCGCCCAGTTAGAACGATAAATTTCATTATTTATCTGTTGGTTATCGGTATAACCCCGAACCCTTACATAGTTATCGACCGGTTTGAGAATACTTGAAAGAGTATTAATGACCGGTGCGGCGTTTGGCCCCAAAAAGGCACTGCCGCTGCTAAACAACAAGCCGGAACTGAGTTCAACCGTCAGCCAGTTCTCGTCTTGCGTCAGTTTGACGATACCGGCATCCACCAGCGAGCCCATGCTCTGTTGCAACTGCATATCGAGTTTTGCAAGTGTCGCGCCATCTTGCAGCACTGGCACACCAGAAATGGGTGCAAGTGAAGGAGAGGAGGATGCTGGGCTTTCCAGCAACGATGGAGAGGCAGATACCGCGTTATCCAGCAGGGAATTACCCTGCCCTTCAAGCAAGCTATTGCCGCCAGACTGCATGACACTGAACGCCTGGCTCATACCATCAATCACCGCGCGATACTTGTCCTTGTTCACCAGCGCAACAGAGTAGAGCACTACGAACAAGGCAAAGATCAGCGTCATATAATCGGCATAGGAGACCAGCCAACGGTCAAGATGCTCGCGACCCTGCAAGTGCAACCGATAGCGCTTGCGCATGGCTACTCTCCTTTCAAATAGGCCCTGAGCCGGCGTTCAACCTGCAAGCCGTTTTCACCATGGGCGATAGCCAGCAGCCCTTCCAGGGTCATCTCCTGAAAGAGTGCATAGTGATAGTGAAATGCGCGTAACCGATTGGCGATAGGCAGGTAGATGAGGTTGGCAAACCCCACTCCATAGATGGTTGCCACAAATGCCACAGCTATCCCCGCCCCCAGTGCTGACGGGTCTTCGAGATGAAACATGGCCTGGATCAGGCCCAGCACGGCACCGATGATCCCGATGGTCGGACTGTACCCCCCCATGGCTTCAAATACTCTGGCGGCATGTTCATTGCGCTCCTGCTCGATATCGATGTCCGCTTCCAGCAGCATCCGGATATCCTCTGTGGATACCCCATCGACAATCATGCCGAGCCCTTGACGGGTAAAGTTGTCTTCCTCCTGCTCGGCCTGATTTTCAAGGGCCAGCAGCCCTTGCTGGCGCGCAAAGACGGCCCATGACTGCAACCGTTCGGCCTGTGTGGCGAGATCCTGGCGGGGAGGGGTAAAAATCCATAACAGCTGGCGCAACGCCAGCAGGATGTACTTGGCTGGAGTCTGCAACGTGACGGCACCAACGGTACCACCCAGCACGATCAGAAAAGCGGGGCCGTCCACCAACGTCAACAGGGAGCCGCCATGCCACAGTTGGGCAATGGCAATCGCCCCCAATGCCAGGAGCAGACCGAGCAAGCCCATGATTAGCGCCCCAACTCAACCAGAATACGCTGGGCCACCTTGTCCAGAGGGAGTGATTCGCTGGCAATCCCCGCTTTGGCTACCGCTTGGGGCATACCATATACCACGCAGGAAGCCTCATCCTGAGCCCAGATGGTTGATCCCTGCTCTTTCAGCAGTCTGGCGCCATCACGGCCATCAGCCCCCATACCGGTCAGCACAATCGCCAATACCTTGTCGGCATAGGTTTTGGCCGCAGAGGCAAAAGTGATGTCCACACAAGGCTTGTAATTTACCTTGTCGTTGCCATCCACGATGCGAATGCGGGCCCCTGCACCACGACCTTCCAGCAGCATCTGTTTGCCACCTGGAGCAAGATAGGCATGCCCTGGTTTAAGCACATCGCCATCTTCCGCTTCCTTGACGCCAATCTGACATAACCCGTTGAGACGGGCAGCAAACGCGGCGGTAAAAGTGGCTGGCATATGCTGGATAAGCAGGATGGGATGGGGAAAATCCCCCGGCAACTTGGTCAGTACATTTTGCAAAGCAACTGGTCCGCCGGTAGAAGTGCCGATTGCCACCAACTGATAACTCTTGCCACTGCGCTTGAAGGAAGCACTTGGCACAGTGCGTTGCAGGTCAGGCTGACGATCAGGAGTTCTGGGCGCAGTGCTTCCCAGCGGAGCACGAATAACCGGTTCAGGTGCTTTGGGACGGGCAGCGGATGTCATCAGGAAGCGCTTGCGGGAGATCTCCTTCACCCGCTGTTGCAACAGTCTGACTGCTTCGTCCTTGTCTCTGGCAATGTCCTCAAATTTCTTGGGCAAGAAGTCGAGAGCACCGGCGTCCAGCGCGTCCAGTGTCGCCTTGGCGCCTTCATGAGTCAGGGATGAAAACATCAGAATGGGGGTTGGGCACTTGGCCATGATCTCCCGCACCGCACTGATGCCATCCATCACGGGCATCTCGATGTCCATGGTGATCACATCAGGACGCAGCGACATCACCTTGTCCACTGCTTCACGTCCATTCTGGGCCGTATCAATCACCGTCAGCATGGGATCCTGATTAATGATCTCGCTCACCCGACGGCGAAAGAAGCTCGAATCGTCGACAACTAATACCTTGACTGCCATTGTTGTTTTTCTAACTCCTTGGGCCTGAGCTATTAATGTCTACGCGCATATGCTTTGAGCAGACTCGGCACATCCAAAATAAGAGCAATTCCGCCATCACTGGTAATCGTCGCCCCAGCCATGCCTGGGGTACCTTGAAGCAGGTTATCAAGAGGCTTGATGACCACCTCTTCCTGACCAATCAGGCTGTCTACCACAAATCCGATTTGCTGAGTGCCAATCTGCACTATTACCACATGTCCGGTATCCTGACGTGAACGTTTGTTGGCGCCACGAATCAACCATTTGTGCAGATAGAAGAGCGGTATCGCCTTCTCGCGCACAATGATGGTGAGCTGACCATCAACCATGTTGGCTTTTTTCAGGTCCAGATGGAAAATCTCGTTCACACAACCAAGGGGAAGTGCGAAGGTCTGCTCACCCACTTCAACCATCAGAGTCGGCAGAATGGCTAGCGTCAACGGAACCTTGATTTCGAGACGGGTACCTTTCCCCCAAGTGGAATCTATATGCACCGACCCATTGAGGCTGACAATGCTGGTTTTAACCACATCCATCCCGACACCACGGCCAGAGATATCGGAGATCTCGGCCTTGGTTGAAAAGCCCGGGGCAAAAATCAGGTTATAGGCATCGTTGTCGCTCATGCGAGCAGCAGTATCTGCATCCAGAACACCGCGACTGATTGCGATGGACTTGAGTTTCTCAGGATCCATCCCTGCTCCATCATCCTCAATGCAAAGCAGAATATGGTCACCTTGCTGGGAGGCACTAAGGGTGATCGTCCCTTGCCGCGGTTTGCCCGCTTTCTCCCGCACATCAGGCATTTCGACCCCATGATCGCAGGAGTTGCGAACAAGGTGAACCAGAGGATCGGCGAGCGCCTCTACCAGGTTTTTATCAAGATCGGTCTCTTCCCCCACCATCACCAGCTCAATCTCTTTCTTGAGGGTTCTGGCCAGATCACGCACCACGCGTGGGAAACGACCAAATACCTTCTTGATTGGCTGCATGCGGGTTTTCATAACCGCACCTTGCAGGTCAGCCGTTACCACATCCAGATTGGCAACCGCCTTTGACATCTCTTCATCATTGCTGGCAATACCCAGGCTCACCAACCGGTTACGGACCAGTACCAACTCACCTACCATGTTCATGATGACATCGAGAGTCTTGGTATCCACCCGCACCGTCGTATCGCTTTGCACGGCACTATTTTCTACTGGCGCAGGCGCCGCCTTGGCGGCAGACGCTGGTGCCTTGGCTGCTTCGGCAGATTTTGCGGGAGCAGCCGGTGCTGGTTTGGCTACAGGAGTGGCCGGTTTGGACGGAGTCACCGCGGCAGGTGCGGCAGGTGCGGCAGGTGCGGCAGGTGCGGCAGGTGCGGCAGGTGCGGCAGGTGCCAGCGTACTCTGAGGCCCTTGACCACGACCATGCAATTCATCAAGCAGGCGCTCAAACTCATCATCATCGATAAGCTCGTCCACCTCTTTTTGCACCGACTTCAGAGGATTCGCCTCTGGCGCCCCCATGTGCTGTCCCTGACCATGGAGTTGATCCAGCAAGGCCTCAAACTCATCATCGGTGATATCGCCAGATTGGCCAGCAACAGATGATCCTGCCGCACTCTTGGTTGGTGTGCCCCCCACGCCATGCAACTCATCCAGCAGACGCTCGAATTCATCAGCTGAAATCTCGTCGATGGAGCCGCCCCCGTTAACAGCTGCAGGATCGCTTGCTTGGTTTATCGGTTCAACGACCTCGGGGTCAGAGACAACCTCAACAACAGAAGTAACAGCCTCCGGCTCCATGCCATTAGCACCGCTGGTCGCGGTTCGAAGTTGCTCTTCTCCTTCAGGCTTGCACAACTCGTGGAGGTCATGGAGCAAATCATCAGACGCAGGACTTGGCGCTTCACGGTTTTGTACTTGGGCGAACATCACGTTTATGGCGTCCAGCGCTTGCAGGATTACATCCATAAGCTCGGCAGTCACTGTTCGCTTGCCGTTACGCAAGATATCAAATACGTTTTCGGCACCGTGACATACGTCAACCAACTCACCCAAAGACAGGAAACCGGCGCCGCCTTTTACAGTGTGGAAACCGCGAAAGATGGCATTTAACAGATTCTTGTCGTCAGGCCGCTTTTCCAAGTCGACCAGTTGCTCAGACAACTGTTCCAATATTTCGGATGCTTCGACCAGAAAGTCTTGCAGTATGTCTTCATCAACTTCGAAGGCCATGCGTCACTCCATTAGAATCCCAAGCTAGACAGCAGATCGTCCACATCATCCTGACCATTGACTACATCGGCACGCGCCTCTGGATTCATGATTGGGCCTTCGGCTTCAATCCCGTTCGCAGGGAGAGTTCGAGTTGCATGCTCAGCTGCAGCCTCACCAAACATAGTCAGCATTTCTATTAATTTTGTTTCGACTTCCTGAACCAGCTTGATGACCTTGCGGATCATCTGTCCTGTCAAATCCTGGAAGTCTTGTGCCATCAGTATTTCTGTCAGCAGTTGTCGTAACTTATCGGCATCTGATTCAGAAGCCTTAATGAAATCATCGAGTTGATGGCATAAGGACTTAAACTGTCCCACGCTCATATCCCTGGACATCAGTGCATTCCAGTTCGGCATCACCAACTGGATATTATCATTCAGGCGATCAGCTATCGGCAGACTAGCCTCAACAGCATCCATGGTGCGATTAGCAGCCTTATCGGTCATATCGATGACATAATTGAGGCGCTCCCGCGCATCGGGAATGTCATGGGTGGCCAAATCGGGAATTCGGGGGTCGAGACGAAATTCTTGAAGTGAGTTATGCAGTTGTCGGGTCAGCTGACCAACTTTATCAAACAGATCGGCTGCGTTGGGGGCACATACATTGGCAAGCAGTTCATCGGCCAGCTCGAATTCACCTTGCTCCAGATGAGCAACAAGCATCCTTGCCTGGTCGAGCGAAATCATTGCTCTCGTTTTGGCCATCATCCCTGCTGCTCCTTAGCCAAGGCGTTCAAAAATTTTGTCGAGTTTTTCTTTGAGCGTTGCTGCAGTGAAAGGCTTGACGATATAACCGTTAACGCCGGCTTGCGCGGCTTCAATGATCTGCTCACGTTTGGCTTCCGCCGTCACCATCAGCACCGGCAGATGCTTGAGCTTCTCATCGACACGAATGGCTTTCAGCAGGTCGATACCTTGCATGCCTGGCATGTTCCAGTCAGTAACCACAAACTGGAAATCACCATTTTTCAGCATCGGCAGTGCTGTGTTGCCATCATCCGCTTCATGGGTATTGTTGAACCCAAGGTCGCGCAGCAAGTTCTTGATAATCCGGCGCATCGTTGAAAAATCGTCAACAATGAGGATTTTCATGTTCTTGTCCAAAATTCCCTCCTCAATAGCCACCTGAGTGGCTCACTTACATGATGCTAAAAATGGGTTGTGTCATGCGGATTATGCCTTAGAGTTTCATCTCAGTGTAGCCAGTACAAACACTTATAGATGCCAATCTCTCAAACGAGCGCGCAGTCTGTGCATTGCTTGGCTATGTATCTGACTCACGCGAGACTCACTTACATTCAAAACCTCACCAATTTCACGTAAATTCAGCTCTTCATCGTAGTAAAGAGAGAGAACCAGAGCTTCTCTCTCTGGTAAGCGACCGATTTGCTCCGACAGTTGAATTTGAAATCGTTCTGCGGCCAGTTCATCAAACCCGGAGCCTGACGGTGCTTCATCAGGGTTACCGATCACATCCTCACTGACCCCCAAATCCTCGATACCGATGATCTTGCCGCAGGAGACATCCTGCAACATGACATGATAATCAGCGAGAGAGACTCCCATTTGCGCTGCGACTTCCGTATCACGAGCATCCCGTCCATTGGCTTGCTCAACATTTTCGATCGCTTCTGCAATCGCTCGGCTGTTTCGATGCACGGAACGAGGCACCCAGTCACCACGCCGGATCTCATCCAGCATGGCACCACGGATACGAATCCCGGCATAGGTCTCGAAACTGGCCCCCTTGCTACCATCAAAGTTCCGCGACGCTTCGAGAAGCCCAATCATACCTGCCTGGATCAGGTCATCCAGCAAGACACTGCTTGGCAGGCGAGCCAGCAAATGCTGGGCAATCCGCTTGACCAGTGGAGCATGGCGCTCTACCAGCAGATAGGAATCCTGATGACGCAAGTACGCTTGGGCTTTATTCACGGGAACCTTCCTGTGTGGTGGCCTGAGTCTGTAACAGATTCTCCAGGAAAAACTCCAGATGACCGCCAGGCTGGTTGGGTACCGGCCAGCTAGCCGCCTTGTTGGCCAATGCGCGGAAAGCCAAAGCCGCCGGCGACTTGGGAAACGCCTCGACAATCAGTTTCTGCTTGCGTACTGCTGCGCGTAAATTGGTGTCATAAGGCACGCAGGCAACCAGTTCCAGTGACGTATCGAGGAAACGATCCGTTACCCGGGTCAGCTTGGCAAAAAGCTCCTGCCCTTCGCGCAGGCTGCGTACCATGTTTGCCACTACCTTGAAGCGAAATACACCGTGCTCTTTGGAAAGGATCTTGATAAGGGCATAGGCATCGGTAATAGAGGTAGGCTCGTCACACACCACCACCATGATGTCCTGCGCGGCGCGGGTGAAACTCAGCACCATGTCCGAGATCCCCGCCGCCGTATCCACCATCAGAATATCAACCTGGGTCTTCATCTCGCTGAAGGCGCGGATCAGTCCGGCATGTTGTACCGGCGAAAGCTCGACCATAGACTGGGTCCCCGAGGTTGCAGGCACAATCATCATGCCGTACGGTCCCTCAACGATAATGTCGTCGATCGTGCACTCGCCTGCCAGCACGTGAGAGAGATTGCGATGAACCCGCAACCCCAGCATGACGTCAACATTTGCCAGACCAAGGTCAGCATCCAGCACCATCACCCGTTTGCCTTGGGCCGCCATGGCTCCCGCCACGTTCAGGGTCACGTTGGTCTTGCCTACGCCACCTTTACCACCGGAAACGGCGATCACTTTTACTCGATTGTTTTGACGCATTTTGCGCAGACCACTCGCCTGATCCATATACATGTTACTCATAAAACTCCGAATCTTCGGCCTCGCCAAAGCCTGTGCCCCAGAAATAGGGCTCCTCTGTTTCTCGCTCCAGCGAGCCCATGGCAGCTCCGACGAGCTGCGCCGCATTGGCAACCTGAATATCTTCCGGAACCCGCTGCCCATCAGTGATGTAACTGATAGGCAAGGCATTCTGGATACACACGTTAATTACTTCGCCCAGATTCAGACTCTCATCCAACTTTGTAAGTATGCAGCCGCTCAAGGGAATGCGCCGGAAATGGTCAACCGCTTCCTGCATTACCCGACGCTGGGAAGTTGCCGACATCACCAGATAGCTGCGGATCCTCACCTTGGCATTTTTGACCAGGGTATCGAGCTGCTCGGTCAGCCGGATATCCCGTTGCCCCACGCCTGCCGTATCGATCAATACCAGCCGGCGGTGACGGAACTGATAGAGGGCATTGGCCAGCTCTTCGGCATCACGCACCTGACGTACCGGACAGCCCATGATCCGGCCATAAGTCTGTAATTGCTCATGAGCCCCGATCCGGTAGTTGTCAGTGGTGATAAGGGCCACCTGCTCGGCGCCATACTTCATGGCAAAACGGGCTGCCAATTTGGCAATGGTGGTCGTCTTGCCCACCCCTGTTGGCCCCAGCAGAGCAACCGCCCCCCCCTGACGTAAAATTTCGTCTTCACTGATCTTGAGCTGAGCCGTCAACACTTCAGCCAACTGGGCCATCGCCTGATGGATAGGCATGTCTTCAGGGATCAGCCCCGCCAGTTGATCGGAAAAGGCATCGTCAAAGCCCATCTTCTTGAGCTCTTTGATGAGCAGGGCACGCATCGGCTCGCGTCGTTCAACCTCCTGCCACATCAGACCGGAGATCTGGTGCTCCAGCAGTTTACGGATGCTGGCCATCTCCTTGCGCATCCCCTCCATCTCCTGATCCCGCTGGGCAGGTTGATGGGCCCGTTGGCCGGATACGACACGCGCCTTGGGTTTGGCAGGTTCCGGGACTGTGCCCCACTGTCCCTGCTCGGCCAGCGTTCTGGGCACTGCATTGGCAGCAGCCAGACCAGCCGATTGGGTGTTGCCCATGGGAGCCCCATTGCCAGGCTTCAGTTTCTGCTGACGCGCGAGGAGGGCGGCCAGGGTATCAGCATAATGTTCGTTCTGTTCCTGAACCTTTGCGGGCTCGGGACGGGTCATCTGCCGAGCAGCAGACGAAATATTGACGCTCTCATCGTTCAGCTGACGGCGAACCGGCGCATCTTTGGGGCTCGGAACCTGGGATTGATAATCAACAGCGGCGACTATCTCTACCCCCCCGGTAACCTTCTTGTTGGACATGATGACGGCATCGGGCCCGAGCGTCTCCTTGACCTCGGCCAGAGCCGTTCGCATGTCCTTGGCAAAAAACCGCTTAATCTTCACCCGTCGTCTCCGCTAACTAGTTCTGCCCTACCGCACTGACGATGCGAATCTGCTTGTCGTCCGGCACTTCCTGATAGGACAGCACACGTAATCCAGGAATGGCATTCTTGACAAATTTCGCCAGGGTATTGCGCAGGATCCCCGATGTCAGAAGCACAGCCGGTTGGCCTTCCAATTCTTGTCGTTGAGTGGCTTCCACCAGTGAACGCTGCATTCGCTCCGCCAGACCCGGCTCAATACCGGCGCCATCACCACCACCCGCTTGCAAAGACTGATGCAATATACGTTCCAATTCAGGTGCCAATGTAATCACCGGTAGCTCGGGATCAGGGCCGGCAATCTCCTGAACAATCAGGCGACGCAGGGCAATCCGGCAAGCCGCGGTGAGCACTTCCGGATCCGGGCTGCGCGGCGCGTATTCCACCAGGGTCTGCAGGATAGTGCGCATATCGCGAATTGGCACCCCTTCATTGAGCAAATTCTGTAATACCTTCACAAGGTTACCCATGCTGATCACTTCAGGCACAAGCCCTTCGACCAGTTTGCTCTGATGTTTGCCAATCATGTCGAGCAACTGCTGTACCTCGTCATGGCCGAGCAACAGTGACGCATGGTTGGTCAAGATCTGGCTCAAATGGGTGGCAACTACGGTCGCAGTATCCACCACTGTATACCCCAGGGTCTGCGCCTGTGACACCTGCTCCTTGGCTACCCACACTGCTTCAAGTCCAAACGCGGGATCCCGAGTGACAATCCCCTGGATCTGGCCGAATACCTGCCCCGGGTTGATGGCCATCTCTTTATCATGGTAGACGTTGGCCTCGCCGGTACTGACTCCCATCAAGGTGATGCGATATTGGTTGGGTGCCAAATCCAGGTTGTCGCGAATGTGGACAGCAGGCACCAGAAAGCCCAGCTCTTGCGAGAGTTTCTTGCGCACCCCTTTGATCCGGTTGAGCAGTTCGCCCCCCTGATTGCGATCCACCAGCGGGATTAGCTGGTAACCCACTTCCAACCCGATGATGTCTACCGGCATCACATCGTCCCAGCTCAACTCTTTCTGCTCATGCGATGGCTGATCTGCACTGGTCGGCATCAACTCGCCACTGGCTGCTTTGGCTACCGCCAGTTTCTCGCGGCGCAGCAGCCACCAGGCTCCGGCGGCAGCGAGCGCCCCCAGACTCAGGAAGGCGAAGTGCGGCATCCCCGGCACCAACCCCATCATCAGCAGGATACCGGCAGAGATGATCAAGGCCTTGGGGTTATCGAACAGTTGGCCTAATACCGCTGTGCCCATATCCTGATCGGTATTCTGACGGGTCACTATGATGGCTGCGGCGATAGAGAGCAGCAGGGAGGGGATCTGCGCTACCAGACCGTCACCGATCGCCAGCAGGGTATAGATCTCGGCAGATTCGCTGAAGGTAAGATGATGCTGCATCATCCCGATGATGAAGCCGCCGATGATGTTGATGAAGAGGATCATGATGCCTGCTATCGCATCACCTTTGACGAACTTGGAGGCACCATCCATGGAGCCATAGAAATCGGCTTCCTGGGTTACATCAAGGCGACGCTTCTTCGCCTCTTCTTGATTGATGAGACCGGCATTCAAATCGGCATCGATAGCCATCTGTTTACCCGGCATCGCATCCAGGGTAAAACGGGCACTCACTTCCGCGATCCGCCCGGCACCCTTGGTGATAACTACAAAGTTGATGATCATCAGGATGGTAAAGACGATGATACCGACCGCATAGTTGCCGCCGATCACCACGTTACCGAATGCCTCGATCACATGGCCTGCCGCTGCACTGCCATTGTGGCCCTCCAGCAGCACCACTCGGGTCGAGGCCACGTTCAACGCCAGCCGCAGCAAGGTGGCGAGCAGCAATACGGTCGGGAAGGCAGCAAATTCGAGGGGGCGCCGGGTATAAACGGATACCAGCAGCACCACGATAGAGAGCGCAATGTTGAAAGAGAAGAGCACATCCAGCATCAGCGGGGGGATGGGTAACACCACCATGCCGAGCGCAGCCAACACCAGCAGAGGGGTACCAAGGCCTTTGCTCAACACTCCCCGAGACTGTTTTAACTGGCCCAATACTGCCTTGAAATCCATCGCTCTTCTCAATGTCAACCTGCTGGTGCCAGATTAAAGCAAACATTAAGCCAACAATACAACACATTGAAATACAATGAATTTACTTTTACAGCGTCAGAACTTTGTCATTTGCGATATTCGGTCGGAATGGGGAGATCCTTGGCCAACGGCTGAGGACGACGCCCCTGGCCACGGCGGAATTTCTTGAGCTGGAAGACATAGGCCAGAACCTGAGCAACCGCCGCAAACAGCCCTTCCGGAATCTCGCGGCCCAACTCGGTAGAGTGGTAGATAGCCCGGGTCAAGGCCGGTGACGGCATGATGGGTATCTCGTATTCTCTGGCTATCTCCCTGATCTTCATTGCAATTTCATCAGTGCCCTTGGCCACGACCTTGGGTGCGGCACCGGGTTTGCCCGCATCATACTTGAGCGCCACCGAGTAGTGGGTCGGGTTGGTGATCACCACATCGGCCTTGGGTACATCCCCCATCATCCGGCGCATCGCCATCTGCATCTGCAACTGGCGGATCTTGCCCTTTACCTCGGGTTTACCCTCGCTATCCTTGAACTCGTCCTTCACCTCCTGCTTGGTCATCTTGAGCTGACGCATATGGTTCCATTGCTGGAACGGCACATCGATGGCCACAATAGGCAACAAGGCACAGCAAAGGATGATCAGCATCCACAAAAAAAGGTCAAGGGCATCTATGATGCCGCCGGGAAAGCCCTCCATGGAGAGGTTGAGCAGATGATTAAACTGGCTTGAGAGCATCCACCAGGCAAACAGAGTAATGAACACCACCTTGGCGATGGACTTGACCAGCTCGATCAGTGACTGCACTCCAAACATTCGCTTGAACCCGCTGATGGGGCTCATCTTGCTGAATTTCGGCATCATTGCCTCAGTGGAGAAGTTCATTCCCCCCATCAGGATATTGCCGATAAAAGCCGCGATGGCGACCAGAGCGAAGAGCAGTCCGAGCGGAAACACCAGTTCCCCCAGCAGCGCCGGCACCATGGCTACCATGGCATTGGGATCGAAAGCCTGCTCTCTGTTTAGCGTGAAGCCCATAGTCACCACCTTGAGCATGGCGCTCGCCAGGTAACCCTTGATCAACAGCAGGCCAAAGACGGCTGACAGCAGTACGCTGGCAGTTCCCAGCTCTTTTGAACGTGCAATCTGCCCTTTTTCACGGGCTTGTTGCAGTCGTTTGCCCGTGGGTTGTTCGGTACGTTCCTGGTCGGTATCAGCCATTGACACCTCCGAAACATTGGGTGTCGATCAGCTCGCAACTGACCTCCTGCACCCGCTCCCACAAGGTGTCGAAATGGCCGAGGAAGCCGCCGATAGTGAGCCAGAGGATAAGCAAACCCGACATCATGCTGACGGCAAAACCGATACTGAAAATATTGAGCTGGGGGGCAGCCCGGGTCATCACGCCAAAAGCGAAGTTGATAAGCAGCAAAGCCACGATGGCAGAGAGAGCCATCACCAGCGAGGCCTGATACATGACCCCCAGGAATGCGCTCAGTGTTTGCATCGAAGAGACAGACAAACCGCTATCGGAGATGGGGAGCGTCTCAAAACTGAGGATCACCAGGCGCAGCATCACCAGATGACCATCGAGCGCCAGAAATACCAGGGTCGCCAGCATCAGATAAAACTGACCGACCACAGGGGCCGACTGGCCATTCATCGGATCCACCAGGGTGGCAAAACCCAGGCTGGTTTGCATGGCGATCACCTGCCCCGCCATCACGAAGCTCTCCATCAGAAACTGGGTCATCAACCCCAACGCAATACCGATGAGCAGTTGCTGGCCCAAGACCAGAAAACTGCCGGCAGAGAAGAGCTCCACAGGAGGCATGGGAGGAAGCAGAGGAGCAACCAGAAACGTCACGGCTACCGCCAGCCCCAACCTGATCCGTGCTGCGACCAGCCGGCTGCCAAATACCGCCATCACCATGAAAAGGCTGCTTATTCTGGCCAGTGGCCAGAGAATGGCAGACAACCACTCCATGATCAGAGCGGTGGTATAGGTCACCCCACCACCTCGGGAATTTGATTAACCATCAGGATGAAGAAGTCCATCAGACTCTGCATTCCCCAGTGAGCACCGGCACCCAGCGCAAGCAGTGTCACGATGAGACGTGGCAGAAAGCTCAAGGTCTGTTCGTTGATGGAGGTAGCGGCCTGAAAGATGGCGACAACCAGACCTATAGCCAAACTGGGCAAGATAACGGCACTTACCATGATATTGACCAGCCAGAGCGCCTCACGAAAGACGTCGACAAAGGTTTCGGGACTCATGTTCTGGCTCCTTGCTCTTAACCGGCACCCAGTCCGAAACTGTTAGCCAACGATCCCAGGATCAGGTTCCAGCCATCCACCATCACAAATAGCATCAGCTTGAAAGGCAGCGAGACGATCATCGGCGAGAGCATCATCATCCCCATCGCCATCAGGATGCTGGCGACCACCAGATCGATGACCAGAAACGGCAAGAACAGCATAAAGCCAATCTGGAAGGCTGTTTTCAGTTCGCTGGTAACAAAGGCCGGGATCAGCACACGCAGCGGCACATCGGCAGGCTTCTCTACCTGTACGTTGGCGATCTCCATGAAGGTATTGAGATCCTTTATCCGGGTCTGAGCCAGCATGAACTGGTGGATGGGCAATTCAGCCCGTTCCAGCGCCTCCTTGGCCTGAATGGTTTCGGACAGATAGGGCTGCAGCGCCTCATCATTGATACGATCCAGCACCGGCGACATGATGAAAAACGACATGAATAAGGCAATACCGATCAACACCTGGTTGGAGGGGCTCTGTTGCAGACCGATCGCCTGACGCAAGATACCCAACACTATGATGATGCGGGTAAACGAGGTCATCATGATGACCATGGCCGGCAAGAAGGAGAGCGCGGTCATCAACGCCAGCACTTGCAGGGTCAGGCTGTACTCCTGAGAGCCATCTCCCATGGTCTTGACTGTCACTGCCGACATACCATCCTGCGCCAACGCAGGCCAGGCGTAAAACAGCGGGATCAACAGGCAAGCCAGCCATCCGGTTTGCCACAACAAGCCGTTAGTTTTTTTCATGTTTGCCCATCAATTTACCCAGCTGCTGGGAAAATGCCTGCGGCTGCTGCTCGTCCAGCGGCTCCTCCAGCCGATAGAGAAAGTTGACCTGCTGTGGCGTCACCCCTAGCAGCAACTGCTGCTCACCCACCTTGACCACCAGCAACTTCTCCTTGTATCCCACTGGCAGCGTGGCGATCACTCTCATCTGTCCGCCCCCCATGGCGTTGGCAATCTTGCTCTTCTTGAGCAAAAAACCCAGCACCAAAATAAGCCCGATCACCATCAGGCTGGAGATCAGCCAAGAGCTCAGGCTGGGAGCATTTGCTGCCCCCCCCACCTCGGCAAATACCGGCAGTGGCAGCAACAACAGCAGCAGACGCATCATTTGAGTTTCTTAATCCGTTCAATCTGGCTGATGACATCAGTCAGGCGAATACCGAACTTGTCGTTTACCACCACCACCTCGCCGTGGGCGATCAGGGTACCGTTGACCAGCACGTCCAGCGGCTCGCCTGCCACCCGATCCAGCTCCACCACCGAGCCCTGGTTGAGCTGCAGCAGATTACGAATGCTGATCTGACTGCGACCGACCTCCATCGAGATGGTGACCGGAATATCCAGAATGGTGTCAAGCTTGCGCCGCTCCTCGGCACTGATAGGGGCATCGTCCTTGAGCTCTTCCAGCGGAGCCGGTTTGGCTTCCGCCGTCACCTGCTCCTCCAGTGCTGCCGCCCAGGCATCAGCCATCAGATCCTCTTCCTCTGTTCCGCTCATCTTGTTTCCTTATACCGCTTCGTGACAGTCCATAACCGCAAACCGTCGATTAACGCTGTTGTTCTTCGATACTGCGCTCAAGCTCTTCCAGCTCGGCCTCACCATCGATACGTACACCGCCCCGGGTCACCAGATGCATCTCGGTCTTGACCCCTTCCGGGCGCTTGAGCTTGTCGGTGATCTTGAGTGCCACATTCTCCTTCGTCCGCCCCATCTTGGCGTGGAAGGTGGGCAAATCTTCCACATAAACCAGCAGATGTTCAGGCATGTCGACCGGAATAATATCTCCCGGCTGCAGCTCCATCAGCTCACGCAGTGTAAGCTCGGTCTCCAGCAGTTTGGCCCTCAACTCGACTTTTACATCCATGATCTCGTCGCGCAGCGCCTTGCTCCAGCGCACGTCTGTATCACCCTTGTCACTCTGCACACCGGCATCAAGCAGTTCACGGATCGGCTCCAGCATGGAGTAAGGCATAGCCACGTGGAAATCACCGCCACCACCATCAAGTTCGATGTGAAAGGAGCTCACCACGATCACTTCAGTCGGGCTGACGATGTTGGCCATCGCCGGGTTCACTTCAGAGTCGAGATACTCAAACCCTACGTCCATCACCGGCGCCCAGGCATCCTTGTAATCCTCAAACACCAGTTTGAGCAACATCTGGATGATCCGGCGCTCGGTCGGCGTGAATTCACGTCCCTCAATCTTGGCGTGGTAGCGACCGTCACCACCAAAGAAGTTCTCCACCAGGATGAAAACCAGCCGCGCCTCCATGGTGATGAGTGCGGTTCCTTTCAATGGTCGGAAACGCACCATGTTGAGGCTGGTCGGCACGAACAGAGTGTGAACATACTCGCCAAACTTCAGCATCTGTACGCCGTTGATGGAGACCTCGGCGGTACGGCGCATCATGTTGAACAGGCTGATCCGCATGTGGCGGGCAAAACGTTCGTTCACCAGCTCCAGGGTTGGCATCCGGCCACGGACGATGCGGTCCTGGGAGGAGAAGTCAAACTGGGCAACACCGGGATCTCCGGCGCCGCCTATCTCTTCCTCTTCGACATCATCGACACCGTGCAAGAGGGCATCAATTTCGTCCTGACTTAACAGATCGCTCACGCTTCACCTACTGCATTACAAAGCCGGTAAACAGCACTTGTTCGATAACGGGGGAAGAGACCAGGTCCTTGAGCACCCGACGGCACTCTTCCAGTGAATCTTTGCGCAGCTTCTCCTTGCCTTCAAAGGTCATCAGCTGTTCGGCACTGGCCGCACTGAACACCCGCAGCAAGGTACCTTCAATCAGGGGAATATTCTGTTTGGCCAACGTCTCGTCGGCGGTGCCGCGCACCATCAACTGGATCTTGATCTGCACCAACCGATCCCGCTGGGCACCCGCGACGTTGAAGACAAAGGGGCGTGGCATCCCGACATAAAGGGATGGCTGGGGTGCTTCCACCTTGGGTTGGGCATCGGCTCCCTCCGCCGCTTCTGCAGGGGGCGCATCCGAGCCGGAGAGCATAAACCAGGCACCAGCTCCACCACCGCCCAGCAAAATAACCGCCAGGGCAATGATAATGATCAGCTTCTTTTTCTTGCCCGCAGCCGGGTCTTTTAGCGTCAATTCGTTATCGTCAGCCATCCCTTGTCCACCCTAGTCTCAAACTTGTTCGATATCATAAACTTACTCGGGATTGCATCAAGCATAGAAATCTATTCCAGAGCCGCTTGTCGATTCCACCAGCAAACTGAGGTTGGCTGTGGTGAGTTCTCCCTCAACCAGCCTGTTACCGGCATGTGACTGACCGCCACCCTGGCCCTGCTGCCCCTGCCCGCCAAAAGTGGGCTGACCCTGCTGTTGCTGTTGCTGTTGCTGTTGCTGCGACTGCTGTTGAACCTGCGTCTGGCCAAGCTGGATCCCCTGCCCTGCCAGCATTTCACGCAGACGAGGCATCGCCTGCTCCAGCATCTCGCGAGTCTGTCCATGCTGAACAACGAAATGGACGTTAGCCTGACTGTCCGCTCCAATCTGGATTTGGATCTTCATCTTGCCAAGACCGAGGGGGTCAAGCTGAATTTCCGCCTGTTGCAGTTTTTCGGCCAGCATCACGTTGACCTTCTGGTGCAATTCGGCAGGCGCTTCCTGACTGGCCAGTTTCAGATGGGGTAAATTCTGCGGTTCACGGCGCAACGTAGCCTCAGTGGCGGGCGCCCGGCTTTCGGCCACCTGTGGCTGGGGCTGACTGTTCTGGCCATGCTGCACAGTCTGGCTCTGGCTGCTCTCACTGTTCGATGTTGTAGCAACAAGACTCTTCTCCGCCTCACCGACCTTCGGTTTCAGCTCCTGCTGAATCGCTTTGCGCACCTCGTCGGTGCCGGTCACTTCCATCTGCTTGATGCCGGCTGAAATGCTCGACAGCGGTGCTTGTGGCCCCTGAGATTCGGCCTGGGCCAACACCTGCTGCGGCGCCACCATCACGGGAGCGGCAGTGCTATCGGTCTGAGTCGTCGCATTTACCGTCACACTCCCCTGAGCCGCGGCACTTTGCGTCATCATCACCGGTGCCGAACCTTGATTGGCTACTGTGGTAGTGGCTGTCTGCTGACTCACCTCGGCGGCACGCTTCTCAGCCCCCTTGCCAGCCATGCCAAGGCTCTCAGCGATTGTGGTTACGGTGCCCGCATCAGGTTGCTTGAGCCCCTCGCTGAATGTCTTGAGTACAGTCCCCTGTGTCACGACTTGCGCCGTTGGTCCCTTGCCGGTCACCACACCATTGGCTGAGGAGCCGGATTTGCTGTCGTCCCCCTCTTTCGCTACGAGTGACTCAACAGACTTGGTAGTACTGGCCGACTCATCGACCGGCAGCACCTTGGCCAGCTGAGTCATTCGCTCTGCCCCCGTAAGGGGCTTGGTTGGCTTGCCATCCGCCCCGAGCGGTTCTCCCTTGGCAGAGACTTTCTCCCCAGACTGCTGATCCGATGGGGGGGCAACAGCTTCCTCCTCAGAGGAGAAGGCCGCATGGGAGAGAACGACGGAGGATGATGCGTCGCCCTGCGCCACCACTCGCGCCGCAGAGGGCGATACTGTGGTGTCCGGGGTCAATGTGGCGGTCGTGGCCAACGGCGATTGCGCCCCGGTCTGACCAGCAAGCTGGCGGACAATCCTGGAAGCGGCAGGGGCCAGCGCGCTTTCATCAAGCCCAATGCTCTCCTGCTCACCCTCTTGCGGCAACGGATTGCCGTCTAGCGCAGTGGCGCTCTGTTGGGCTGCCACCACCAGCTGGGGTGTCACTAGCGAGGTATCAAGCTTGAGGGAGTCTTGCAGACGCAGCAGAAAGTCGGTAGCGGGAACCTCCTCCACCTTGTTGTCGGCGTCAGGATCCTGCTCCTTGCTGGGCTCCTCGTGGGGAGAGGCACTCTCGGTCGCCAAAGATTTGGCAGACTGAAGAGTCTTAACGCTCTGATTGCTATCAGCAACACCCTGTTCACTGCCCTGGACCTTTGCAATCAGCGAGGCGAAATCCCCCTTGCTCTCGCTCCCCACCATATCAATGCCATTGCTCTCGGAAGCGCCGTTCAGAGGCGCTTTATCCAATCCGTTAGCCGGAACCGAAGGCGTTTGTGTCAGCACTGTCTGCATCATGATGGCATCCCTGAATTCTGGCGGCCCCAACGAGATAGCCGCCGACAATGTCCAGATCAAAGCAAGTTACAGGCCAGCTTGATGAAAACGCCGCAACATGGCGTACTCATCCAGCATTTTCTGCTCCTGACGCAGGGCTTTCTGCTGCTCGCGGCTTGCCTGCTTCTCCAGCAACAGCTCTACCGCCTTGCGCCGCTGCTGAGCCGCCAGCCACTCTTCACGACGTTGCTCCAGAGCCTGACGTACCTGCAGCACCCCTTCGTATTGCTGGGTAGCAGCCTGCTCGAGCTTGTTGATAAAGGCGTGATACTGGCTGTTTTGCTGGGGCGAGATCCCCTGCAAACCTCGATCGGTCCACTGCTGGTGATAGATTTGGCGGTACTGGTTGAGAGCATTTTGCTGATCCATAAACAGCTTGAGGTCCTGCTGCGCTTTTACCAGAGCCAGAGCACACTGCTGCTCGGCCTCAGCCAGCCGCTCAGCCAACAATAACAACCCTTTACTCATTGCCTCACCCTCTCTTCCCAACCGTCATCAACGCATCAAGGGCATCGCCACCATCTGCAAGGCTTGCAGGCCATCATCGTAATGAATGACCTCACGCATCCCCTGCTGCAAGAACTGATCCAGATAGGGTTTTTGAATGATGGCTCGGTCGATACGCGGATCAGAACCCTGGCTGTAGGCACCGATAGTAATGAGATCCCGGTTCTGCTGATAGAGGGAGTAAAACTGCTTGAGGGTCCGCGCCAACTCCATATGTTCCGGCGAAGTGACCATGGGCATGACCCTGCTGATGGACTTTTCGATATCGATAGCCGGATAGTGGCCTGCGTCGGCCAGTTCGCGCGACAACACAATGTGGCCATCGAGAATCGCCCGCGCCGCATCAGCAATGGGGTCCTGCAGATCATCCCCCTCGGTCAGTACGGTGAAGAAGGCGGTGATGGAGCCCTGGCCGTCACTGCCGTTTCCCGCTCGCTCCACCAGCGCAGGTAATTTGGCAAAGACCGAGGGTGGATATCCCTTGGTGGCCGGCGGCTCGCCCACCGCCAGGGCGATTTCACGCTGGGCTTGGGCATAACGGGTCAGTGAGTCCATCAGCAGCAACACATTGAGCCCCTGATCGCGAAAATATTCAGCGATGGCCAGCGCCGTTTCACATCCCTTTAGCCGCATCAGCGGCGAGGCATCGGCAGGGGCCGCCACCACCACGGAGCGGGCACGCCCCTCCTCCCCCAGAATATCTTCGATAAACTCTTTCACCTCCCGGCCCCGTTCACCGATGAGGCCGACCACGACCACATCTGCCACCGAGCCGCGGGTCATCATGCCAAGCAGCACCGATTTACCGACACCAGAACCGGCAAACAGCCCCATTCGCTGGCCCTGACCCACCGTCAGCACAGCATTGATGGCACGCACCCCTACATCCATCGGCTGATGTATCGGGCGGCGAGAGAGCGGGTTGATGCGATGCTGAGCAAACTGCACAGTCCGGGAGGAGAGAATGGGGCCGAGGCCATCGAGCGGCTGGCCGATACCGTCGATGACCCGGCCAAGCAGGTTCATGCCAACCGGTATGCCATGCTCTTCGGTGACGGGCACCACCCGGGCACCGGGGATCACCCCCTTGAGCTGTTCGCTCGGCATCAGATAGAGGCGATCGCCCGAGAACCCCACCACTTCAGCCTCCAGAGTTCCCTCGAGAGTGTCGATGCGACACAAGGCTCCGATGGCGGCACGGCAACCGATGGCTTCGAGGGTGAGCCCCACCACCCTGGTCAATTTGCCGGCAACCGGCGGTTTGGGGGCGCTGTCGCGTACCTTGTACCCTTGCAACCGGTTCAGTAGCGAGCCGCTCATCTGGCCTCCTGGGAACTAAAAAGTGCAACCGGACGACATCGTCAGGCATCGGTTATGGGCGTGGATCCTGCGAAGCCGGGTTCTGCGACGCGTTGTCCCGCAAGAAGTTGCGCAGCAACTGATCGATGCGCCCGGAGAGGGTCAGATCGATGCTGGAGAGTTCAGTAGCCAGTTGCAGATCGCCAGGGGAGAGGGTGGGGTCACTCTGCAACCGCCAGTGGCGTCTGGCGCACTCGTCAGCGCCAAATGCCTGCTCGACTCGCGTGATATCATCGGGATGCAGCATCAGAGTCACCCCCTGCTCGGCGGCGGGCAACAATGCCAGCCCCTCCTTGAGTGCCTCCAGCAGGATGCGGGGAGAGGTCTCGGCTTCATGGCGAATGAGCGCGCGGGAAAGTTGCATCACCAGCGCGACCAGTTGCTGCTCTACCGCCTGATCCAGCTCAATCAGGGGATTGGCGAGGCGGGCGGCGAGCCCCTGCCAGTGAGCGATCTCCTGCTCAACCAGATCGCGCCCCATGGCCAGTCCCTCTTCCCGCCCCTGCTCGAGACCGGCCGAGTGCCCCTGTTGCAGTCCTTCCAGCTTGCCCTCTTCGAGCCCTTTGGCATAGCCAGCCTCGCGCCCCTCGGCCATTCCTTCTTCCCAAGCCGCCTGACGGATCGCTTCGAGCTCTTCGGCGGTGATGCTGGGAGTCGGTTCCTGTTCGGGCTCCGGTTCCACCACCTCCTCTTCCTGTTGATACCAGTCAGGGGCAAGACCGAGAGCATTGGTCTCGGTCTCGACCGCCACATCCATTTCGGGCCAGCCCCAGGTCTCTACCCTGGTCTCTTCCCCTTCAGGCCGTACATAGCCACGCAGCTTGTTGTTCATCTATTCGCGCCGCTCCTTGCCATGACCGCATACTGGGCTGGCAGACAGGTTCCATGAGTTGGTCATGGTCTAGAGGAACTCCTCGCCACCGCCGGAGCCCAGCATGATTTCGCCTGCATCGGCCAGACGGCGGGCGATGGAGAGGATCTCCTTCTGGGCAGCCTCCACCTCGGAGACCCGGATTGGCCCCATGGCCTCCAGATCGTCTGCCAGCATTTCGGCCGCTCGTTTCGACATGTTCTTGAAAATCTTCTCGCGCATCTGATCGTCGGAGCCCTTGAGGGCGCGCTGCAGCAGATCCCCCGGCACTTCCCGCAGCAAAGTCTGGATACCGCGGTCGTCCACATCGATGAGATTTTCGAACACGAACATCAAATCCTGGATTTGCTGGCTCATCTCTTCGTCCGACTCGCGGATCGAGTCCATCAGCTGGCCTTCGATGTTGGTATCCAGGTAGTTCATGATGTTGGCAGCCGCTTTCAGGCCACCCATCTTGGCCGCCTGGGCACCCGCCGCACCGGCGAACTGTTTCTCCATGATGTCGTTCAACTCTTGCAATGCTGCCGGTTGCACCTCTTCGAGGTTGGCGATCCGCATCACCAGATCCAGACGCACCTGCTCCGGGAACTGGCTCAGGATCTCGGCGGACTGCTCCGGCTCCAGATAGGAGAGCACTATGGTCTGGATCTGCGGGTGTTCGTTCTGGATGATGCTGGCCACTTGACGGGCATCCATCCACTTGAGCGAATCGAGGCCGCGGGCACCGGAACCAAGAATGATCTGGTCCACCAGGTTGCTCGCCTTGTCCTCGCCAAGCGCGGCTACCAGTGCCTTGCGCACGAAATCTTCGCTGCCGATACCTATGTTGGTGTACTTCTGGATATCGTCGATGAATTGACGGTGCACCGCCGCTACCCGATCGTGGCTGAAATCAGACATGGATGCCATCGACATACCGAGCCGCTGTACCTGCTTGGGTTCGAGATGGCGGAAGATCTGGGCGGCATCCTCTTCGTTAAGGCTCAACATCAATACCGCCGCCATCTCCATACCGGACATCTGATCCAGCAACTGACGCTGGCTATCGGTGATATCGTTGCCGGTTACCTGGTTTTTACTTTCTTCAGGCATCTTTGGTTACCCACTCTTTAATGACCTGAGCGGCCAGATCCGGTTCGTTCGCCACCAGGGCACGCACCGCCTTGAGCAAATCTTCGTCACGATGCAGATCCGGCAGTTTCAGCTGGCCATCGCGTACCCCGAATACCTGCTCTCCCTCAACCTGAGCTGCCAACAAGCTGAGTTCGTCGTCACCACCCAGTACGGTGTGGTTGTCAAAGTCCACTTCCCCTTCCGGCTTGGCATCCGGATAGAGCAGCCGCTTGAGCATGGGGCGAACCACGGTGACGATCAAGACAATAATCACCAGTACAGATGCCGCAATCCGTACCGCACGCCAGAACCAGGGCTGATCGTAGAGCGGCACCTCGGCGACGGTATCAAGCTCGGGGCGATTGAACGGAATGGCAACTACCTCAAGGGTATCACCACGGGTTACATCAAAACCAAGGCCACCGCTGAGCAAACGACGCAGGGTATCGAGTTCCGCCTGACTGCGCGCTTCGCGGGTCACGGCCCCGTCAGCACCTGGCACTGCCTTGTAATCCACGGCAACGGAAACGGTCATGCGACGAATGCCACCCATCTGGCGCCGGGTGTGGCTGACGGTGGTATCCAGTTCGAAGTTACGAGTCGCCTCTTTGCGAGAACGACCCGAAGCCGCCGCACCTGTACCATCACCGCCAGTGGCCTGTTCAGGGATATTGGACGCGGCAGGCGGCTGGTTGCTGAGGGCCCCCGGCACTCCGCCATTGCTGCCGCTGGAGCTGTTCTCTTCCAGCGTCATCTCGGAGCGCACCGCAGGCAGATCGGGATTGTAGGTTTTGCGAGTCTGCTCCTGCTGGGAGAAGTCGAGAGAGAGATCCACTTCCGCCGTATAGTTGTCGGCGCCGAGCACCGGGATCAGAATGGCGTCAATTTTTTGCTTGTACTCCAGCTCCTGCTTCTGCTGCATCGCAAACTCTTTGCGAGTCTGGGCAGAGACGGGATCCTGGGAACCGGAATTAAGCAGGCGACCATTCTGATCGGTCACGGTGACACGGGTCGGCTCGAGGCCATGTACCGCAGAGGCCACCATATCAACAATAGAGTCCACCTCCCCCTGCCCCAGTGCAGCCCCTTTCAGGTTGAGAACCACAGTGGCACTGGGCTTGCGCTCGTTACGGGCAAAGACGTTGTCTTTGGGGATGGCCAACAGCACCTGGGCCTTGGCCACATTCTGGAACTGTTCGATGGCGCTAGCCAGCTGGCGCTCGCGACTCAGCTTGAGGCGCTCGGTCTCCATCCGCTGGCTGACGCCAAAACTGGAGTCCTTGAGCAGGATATCCTCTCCACCATTGGTCACATCAGCCGCATTGGTGAGACCGGCCCGGGTCAGCGCCAAACGGATGCTGGCAAAGTTCTCGGCACTGACCAGCACGCTCTTACCGTCCACCTCATAAGGGATCTTCTGCTGATCGAGAAAGTCGAGGGTCTTGACCAGCTCCTGGGTGGTGTAGGTGCCAAGAGGGCGCATATCCGGCTCCTTGCCCCATAGCAAGATAAAGACGGCGATGGCCAGACAGATGGCAAGCCCCAGGATCAGCGTGATCTGGCGCAGAACATCGGTATTGGACAAGAATCCCAGTGCCGAGCTCTTCTGCTCGTTGGCATCGAGGGCGGCGGTGCCCTCATCATTTATCAGCAGATCGCCATTTTGGTCAGTTGCCACGATTTATGTCCTTATTGCTGACATGTCATGATGCACAGTCATCATTTATACCGGCATATTCATGATGGTTTTATAGGCCTCAACCATCTTGTTGCGCACCTGTACTGTCGCCTCGAAGGCGATAGAGGATTTCTGGCCAGCAATCATCACCTCGGCCAGATCCACCGACTTGTCGCCCATATCGAAACGGGTGCGCAGATCATTGGCGGCGCCCTGCAACTCGTTGACGTTACCGAGAGCTTGCTGCAACAGCAGGCCAAAATCAGAGGTCACCTGGCGGCCAGGCTGTGGCAGCGGGGTTGCACCGGCCTCTACCTTGAGTGCCTGCATCTCTTGCATCAGGCTGCTTGCACTTATTTCCATTTTCGTCCCCAGACAATTCATTGACGCTGACAGACCGAAAGCAATAAAAGTGCCAATCAGGTAAAAATGGCCTCAAGCCGCAGAAATAGAGGAGAAAAAGGTGGTGAGTAGGATAGTGCCGATTCAATCATGTCACTATCCCCTCGAAGGCTACAACAGCAGAGCCGGCTATCAAGCTCTGCGCGTTTGCGTGATGTATTCCGGTGCCCCGGTCAAAGCAGGCACCGGACACAGCCGTTATGGCACAGAAGTGTCCCCCCTGGCGGCCAGCGCCTCATCCACTTGCTGATCCCGCTGCCCGGTCATGCCGGCGTGACGGGCGATCAGGTGGTAGATAGCGGGCACCACCAGCAAGGTAACCAGGGTCGCCAGCGACAGACCGAAGAAAACCACGGTACCCACCGCCATCCGGCTCTCGTAGCCCGCCCCCATGGAGAGCATCAACGGCACCGCACCGATAATGGCGGTGAGCGAAGTCATCAGGATGGGCCGCAGGCGGCGCACCGAGCCTGCAATAATCGCCTCCTCGAACCCTTCCCCGCGCTGGCGCAGCTGGTTGATGAACTCGACGATGAGGATGCCGTTCTTGGTCACCATGCCGATCAGCATGATCATGCCGATCTGGCTGTAGATACTCATCTCCTGCTCCGTCAGCCAGAGGCCAAGCAAGCCGCCGAAGATGCCGAGCGGCACCGTCATCATCACCACGGTCGGGGTGAGGGTGCTCTCGAACTGGGCCACCAGCACCAGATAGACCACCAGCAGGGCGAGGCCGAAGACCATAGCCATCTCCCCCTGATTGTCGCGGTAATCCTTGGAGTCACCGGCATAATCGACCGTCATGCCGCTCGGCAGATGCTCGTTGGCCCAGCCGTCGAGGAAGTCGAGCGCCTCGCCAAGGGTATGATCCGGTGCCACGTCGGCGGTCAGGGTCACCGCCTTCTGGCGCTGGTAGTGGTTGAGGCGGTTGGCGGTCGCCACCTGCTTGACCGTCGCCAGCGTCGAGAGGCTCACCATCTCGCCATTGGCTGCCTTCAGGTAGATGCGACCGAGATCCGAGATGCCGTTGAACTCCTTCTGGTTAGCGCGCAGGTAGACGTCATACTCCTCGCCCCTGTCCACATAGGTGGTCTTGCTCACCCCGCCCAACATCGCCTGCAAGGTGCTGGCGACGGTGGAAACCGGAATGCCGAGCTGGCTGGCGCTGTCGCGCGAGACGGTCACCTGCAGCTCAGGAGTCTTCTCGGCGTAGTCGAGATCCGGGCTTATCATCAGGCCGCTCGCCTGCGCCGCTTTTTGCAGCTCCAGCCCCAGCTGGTAGAGCTCGGCATAGTCGTTGCCCTGCAGCACGAACTGCACCGCAGCGGTAGAGCCGCCACGAAAGCCTGGCTGGAAGGTGCGGATCATCACATCGGGAATAACCGACAGCTTGGCGCCGAGCGAGCGGGAAAACTCGGTGGCGGTCACATCACGCTCGGCCCAGTCGGTGAGCTGGATGATCACCATGCCGGTCTGATCGCCGCCGCGGCCAAAGGCGGGTGTACTGAAGCTCATCGCCTTGACTACCCCCTGGCCCAGCATCGGCATGATGGTCGATTCCACCTGCTGCATGTTGCGTTTCATCCGCTCGATGCTGGTCCCCTCAGCCCCCTTGACGAAGACGAAGACCACGCCGCGATCCTCGGTCGGGGTGAGGCTGCTCGGCAGCTGGGTGAACAGAGCACCGATACCGCCAAGACAGAGCAGCAGCGCCAGCGGTATCCAACGCGAGCGACGCAGCACCCACGACAGCAGGTGGCGATAGTGCCCTTCCACCCGGCCCAGAGTGCGATCGAGGGCCGCCGTCAGCCGATTCGGCTTGTCAAGCGGGCGCATCAGCCAGGAGCCCATGGCCGGAGTGAGAGTGAGTGCCACCAACGAGGAGCAGAGCACCGCCAGCGAAAGCAACATCGCAAACTCGGTAAAGAGCCTGCCCACCATGCCATCCATAAAAGCGATGGGGATAAAGACCATTACCAGCACCGCCGTGGTGGCGATGACCGCAAACCCCACCTCGCGGGTGCCGTGCCAAGCCGCCAGCAGGGGTGATTCACCCCGCTGCAGATGGTGGTGAATGTTCTCCACCACCACGATGGCATCATCCACCACCAGACCGATGGCGAGGATCAGCGCCAGCAAGGTGATGAGGTTGATGGAAAAACCGAGATACCAGGCGCCGATAAAGGCGGAGATAAGTGACACTGGTACCGTGATGGCAGGAATGAGGGTGGTGCGCCCCTGCCCGAGGAACAGATAGAGCACCGCCACCACCAGCACGGCGCAGATGGCCAATGTTTCATATACCTCGTCGATGGCCTGCTTGATAAAGATGGTGGAGTCGTAGTCAACCTCCAGCTTGGCCCCCTCCGGCAGGAAGCGCTGCATCTCCACCAACTTCTTCTCCACCCCCTGTGCCACCGCCAGCGGGTTGGCGGTGGACTGGGCGACGATGCCGATACCCAGACTCTCGCGGCCATTGCGCTGGTAGGCACTGTCTTCGTTCTTGGCTCCCACCTCCACATCGGCAATGTCGGCCAGATAGACACTCTGACCGTTGGCGGCGGTACGCACCTGCAACTGCTGGAAATCTTCAGCCGTGTGGTAGAGCCGGGCAATCTGCACCGACATGGTCATGGAGTTGTTGCGGATCTCGCCGCCCGGCAGCTCGATATTCTCACGCTTGAGGGCATCCTGCACATCCGCCACCGTGACGCCGCGCGCAGCCATGTCGGCCGGGCGCAGCCGCACATACATCACCTGGGTGAGATCGCCGGATAGCGCTACTTCGCTCACCCCATCCACCAGACTCAAGGGGTCGACCAGCACCCGGTTGGCGTAGTCGGTCATGGCGGTGCGGTCCATCTGGCTGCTGCTGAAGTTGAGCCAGACCGCCACATCACCGCTGCCGCTATCCTTGGTCACCAGCGGGTCGTCGGCATCCTCCGGCAGCTTGCTCTTGGCACGGGTCAGGGCGTCACGCACATCGGAGACCCCCTCCACCATGTTCCAGCCAAGCTTGAACTCCACCGTGATCATCGAGCGCCCCTTGCGGGTCACCGAGTTGATGTTCTTGATACCGCTGATGCCGGAGAGCTGATCCTCGATGGGCTTGGTGACCTGGCTCTCCATCACTGCCGGGGCGGCCCCCTCATAGGTGGTGGTGATGGAGACCGACGGGATCTGCACATCGGGCATCTCCCGCACCGTCAATTTGCTGAAGGCGACCAGACCGAACACGCTGAGCAGGGCGCTGAGCACCACCGCTACCAGCGGGCGGCGTACTGAGATATCGGAGAGCCACATCAGCCATTTACCTCCGCCAGATCGTGGACCTTGGCGCCATCACGCAGATTGACCAGCCCCTCGACCACGATGCGATCGCCTACTTTCAGCCCTTCGGTGACCCAGACGGTCTCCCCCTCGGTCTCGCCAAGCACCACCGGCACCCGCTTGACCCGGCCATCGGCCTCGAGGCGATAGACGAAGCGCTGCTCGCCGGCGTACTCCACCGACTGGGCGGGAATAATGGTGAGCTGGCGGGAGGGGAGCGAGAGCTCCACATTGAGCAGCATGCCCGGGCGCAGTTGACCGTTGTGGTTGGGCAGTTCAACCCGCGCCTTGATGTTCTGGGTCTCGTTGGAGATGCGGCTATCGAGAGTGGTGAGGGTGCCGTTAAAGCGTTGCTCCGGCCAGGCAGTGCTGGTCGCCGTCACCGCCATGCCGGGGCGCAGCAGGGCGAGGTAACGCTCCGGCACCGCCAGATCGAGGCGCAGGGTATCGATATCATCGAGGTGCAGCAGGGTATCGCCGCTATTGACCAGCGCCCCTTCGCTCAAATCAATCAGGCTTACCGTGCCGGCAAAGGGGGCGATGAGAGTACGAAGGGATAGTTCGTAACGGGCGGCATCGACCCGCGCCTGCACCTGATCGACGATGGCCTCCTGCCCCTCCAGCACCGACTGGGTGACGGCACCACGAGCGACCAGCTTGCGCATCTCGGCCAGCTTGCGATTCTCGTCGCGCAGACTGGCACTCTGTTCGGCCAATTCAGCCTGTTGCTTGCCCGCATCCAGAGCGACCAGCGTATCGCCCTTGTTGACCTGTTGACCCGACTGTACCGCAATCTTGATCAGGCGTCCGGTTACCTCGGGTGTGATCACCACCGAGTTGTTGGCCGCCAGCTTGCCTACCAGCTTGAGAGTTGGCTCGGCCAGACTCTGCTTGACGGTCTGGGTACGAATATTGATCTCGCGGGAAGGGGCTTTGGTTGCCGGTTGCAAGTGGCCAACCGCCCACCAGATGGCCGCTATCAGAGAGAGCAGGCCGAGGCCAATCCAGATACGCATTTTCATCAAACAATCCATGAAGTGTTAAGAGGGGTAAATCTGATTGGGGGCCATTTTAGCCCCAGACTATGCCGTGACTATGTATAAATGTGACAAAACGTAACCGGAGCGTGGCAAGATCAGCGCGCTGTGCAGGATTCTGGTCATTTTCACCGCGCTTCGCTTACACTAACGCCCTTTCTTCGCCAATTCAGATGACTCTCGATGCCCAATGTGTTCGATCTTCGCCGCCTTGCGCACCTGACCTGGCTACTGCTGACTCTGGCCATACTGCTGGTCGGAGTGACCCTGCAGCACAGTCTGAAACAGATAGAGAATCTTTATCAGAGCGATACCCTCAACAGTGCTATTTATCTACGAGAGCAGTTCCGACAGAGCGAAATTTTTCTGGAAGCGATGCGCGGGCAGGCCGAAGAGCGGCTGCGCAGCGACCCTCACTCCGTGCTGACCCGCCAGCTTTATCGCCATATTCAACAACTTCCGGGCAAGGGGCTCGCGCTCGACAACATTCCTGCCGACCTGCCCAAAGGTTTGGTGGGCAATCTCACTGGTACCGGTCCGCTACCACCACCGGGCAGCGAGCGGGAAGCTCGCATTCACTTGGCACTGAGTCTGTCACCGCTTCTCTCCACCGCCAGCCAACGCCTGGGGGAAGAGATCGCCTGGGTCTACTTTACCGGTGTGGATAACTTTATCTATCTCTACCCCTGGCAGCCCTCCAGCAGGTTTCATTTCTACCCGAGTATCTACCAAAAACGCTTTTGGCAAGACACTCTGACCAGCAGCAACCCGGACAAGAAAACCGTCCTCTCACGCCCTTATGATGACTTTATTGGCCGCGGCCCCATGGTCACCATGTCCCAGCCACTCTACAAAGAGGGGACGCTGGTAGGGATGATCAGTATGGATGTGCTGCTCGCACGTCTGCAGCAACAACTCGACAAGCTGACCCCGGAGCTGGGGCAGTATCTGCTGCTCAATCAGTACCATCAGGTGTTGGCCAGCAGTGCGCACGAGCTCGTACCGCCACCAGAACCGTTGTCAACCGGCCAATACCTTTGGCGACAGGGGGCATGGCAGCTAACGCTGGCTATCCCCGATACCCCTTTGCGGCTGGTACACCAGGTGAGGCTGCTGCCGCTGTTCCGGGCAATACTCTGCCAGTCTGCGCCAACTCTTCTGGCTATTGCGTTTCTGCTGCTGGCCGCACTTGCCAACCTGAAAGCTCGCCGTCTCAACCAACGACTCAACTACCTCTCCTGCCACGATGCCCTTACCGGTACCTTCAATCGCCACTATCTGGAGCAACTGAAACAAGGAGGCGAGCTGGCACAACTGCGGGCAGGGATACTGATGTTCGATGCCGACCACTTCAAGCGAGTCAACGATCATTTCGGCCATGCCGTGGGTGATATGGTGCTGATCAGGCTGGTGCAGCTTTGCCAACAGCAACTTGGCCAGCAAGACCGCTTGCTCCGCTGGGGTGGAGAAGAGTTTTTGCTGCTGGTTGCCAACAGCGATGAGGTGCGGATAGAGGAGCTGGCAGAACAGCTGCGAGAAGCCGTAGCCGAACACAACTGGGAGGCCATCGTGCCCGGATTAAAGGTTACGATCAGCCTGGGGTATCTCCCTTATCAGCCAGATATTCCTCTGCACGAAGCGGTGCGGCGCGCCGATGTGGCGCTCTATCAGGCCAAGGCCAATGGACGCAACCGCAGTGAGCGATGGTGGGGTGACGCATCCCGACTCTCGGAGTAAGCTGGTCGCTCAAACCCCTTTTTGGAGGAAAGTCGTGCCACGTAAACCCCGCGTAGGACTCGCTCTCGGGAGCGGCGCCGCCAGAGGATGGGCCCATATCGGCGTCATCCGCGCCCTTGAACGTCTCGGCATCAAACCGGATTTGATCGCTGGCTGCTCCATCGGCAGCTTTGTCGGTGCCGCCTATGCCGCTGGTGAACTGGATCGGCTGGAAACCTGGGTGCGCGGCTTTACCCGCCTGCAGGTGGTCAGCCTGCTCGACCCGGCCCTCTCCGGCGGTCTGTTTCGCGGCGAAAAGGTGTTTGGTCTTGCGGCCAGCCATCTAGGGGACCCCGATCTCGAGAACCTGCCCATCCCCTTCGCCTGCATCGCCACCGAGCTCGATACAGGCCGCGAGATCTGGCTGCAACAGGGCCCGCTGCGCCAGTCGGTGCGCGCCTCCTGCGGCATGCCGGGGATCCTCACCCCGACCCGGATCAACGACCGCTGGCTGGTCGATGGCGCTGTGGTCAATCCGGTGCCCATCTCTCTGGCCCGTGCCATGGGGGCCGAGGTGGTGATTGCGGTCAACCTCAACACCGACATGCATCAGCCCTGGACCGACGAGCCGGATCAACCCGGCAGCGGCGGACTGCTCAGCCAGTGGCTCAACCGCGGTGAATCCGCGCCAGCCACCCCGGGTCTGTGGAGCGTGATGAGTGGCTCCATCAACATAATGCAGGAGCGCATCACCCGCGCCCGGATGGCCGGTGATCCGCCGGAGATCCAGCTCTGCCCACGGCTTGGCAGCTTCTCCATCATGGATTTTCATCGCGCCAGCGATGCCATCAACGAGGGGGAAGCCTGTGTCGAGCGCAACCTCGATCAGCTCAAGGATGAACTGGGCCGCCTTGGATTACTGTGATCCCCACGCCCATCGCACCAACAAAAAGAGCGCCTTGTGGCGCTCTTTTGCTATGGCAAAACCTTCGATTTAGAACAGCCCAAGCCCCTTGAGCATCACGATCAGGATCAGCAGCGGTGATACGTAGCGGATGATAAAAAACAGTGGCTTGAGGATGGGCAGAACCAGCTCGCCGCCATTGGTCAGAGCATCGCGCATCTTCTCCTCGCCCCATACCCAGCCAACAAACAGGCAGAGGAAGATACCGCCAAGCGGCATCAGGATGTTGGAGGATAGGTAGTCGAACAGATCGAAGAAGGTCTTGCCCGCAATATGCACATCCGCCATGGCACTGTTGGAGAGCGCACAGGTAGACCCCACCGCACCCAGCACCAGCAGGTTGATCAGGGTCGCCTTGGCGCGGCTCATCTTGAAGCGCTCGGAAAGCACCGAAACCGGCACTTCCAGAATAGAGAGCATGGCACCGGTGGCCGCGATGGCCGACAGCACGAAGAAGAGCACCATGAAAACATGGCCAAACGGAATGCTGGCAAAGACCGCCGGAATGGTGATGAACAGCAGAGCAGGACCGGCGGTCGGCTCGAACCCGAAGGCAAACACCGCCGGGAAGATGGCGATTCCGGCCAGCATGGAGACAAACAGGTCGGCACACATAACCCGGAACGCGGTGACCGGAATGTTCTGGTCATCACGGAAGTAGCTGCCGTAAGTCATCATGCAGCCCATGCCGATGGAGAGCTTGAAGAAGGCAAGTCCCATGGCGGTCAGCACCACGGCGCCGGTGATCTTGGAAAAATCGGGTGAGAAGAGGAAAGAAAGACCTTCGCTCGCTCCCGGCAGCGTCAGACTGCGGATACCGATCACCAGCAGCAGGATAAAGAGTACCGGCATCAGCTTTTTGGTGACAGCTTCGATCCCCTTGGAGACCCCCATCAGCAGGATGCCGCCCATCAAGGCCAGTACCAGCCACTGCCACAGCAGGCTCTGCAGCGGGTTGCTGATCAGCGAGCCAAACGCAGCGCCGGTCACTTTGGGATCAGTGGAGAGAATTGAGCCATCGATCGCCTTGAAGATATAGGCAAACACCCAAGCCGCGACTTCCGAGTAGAAAGACATGATCAGGAAAGCCGCCAGCACCCCCATTACCGCAATCAGCCACCAGGGTTGCCCTTTCGGAGCGAGCTTGTTCAGGGTAGTGACCGCATCGGTTTTGCTTTTGCGGCCCAGCATGATCTCGGAGATCATCACCGGCAGACCGACCAGCAGGGTCGCAATCACATAGACCAGCAGAAAGCCGGCACCACCGTTTTCACCGGTCAGATAGGGGAATTTCCAGATATTGCCGAGGCCGACGGCTGAACCAAGAGTAGCGGCAAGGACACCGAATTTACTGGTAAAGCCATCGCGGACCTTGGGGGGGGTTTGACTCATGCTTGTCTCACTTATTTCGCATCATGCGAGATGAACCGGGTTTTTAGGGTCGGAATTTTCTGAAGTTTATGGCGGTTTGCCAAGATGTTTTGAGCAAAAGCCCTAGATAGAGCACAGATAAGAAAAAAGCGGGGCTCAGGGCTCTTATTGGCGAGCAAAAAAATACCGCCCGAAGGCGGCATTTCTATTCATATCGATGATCAGCCCTTGGCGAGGTCATCCGGTCCGATCTGGCCGATTTCTGCGACTTTTTTGTCCGCCAACAGCCAGAGGGTAAACTTGTGCAGATCCGGGTGGTGAGCAAGGGCAACCAGGAAGGCGCCACCCACTTCACGATAACCCAGCTCATAGTTTTTCAGGGTTGTGGGGGGAACACCGAGCAAATCTGCAAACTTCGGACGGCTCAGACCGACCGCTTCACGGATCTGACGGATCTTCTTGCCAACAGTGACGATATTTGAATTCATAATGTTCCATACTCCGTTTGACGGATTAAATCCGTCTTTATTTTTCGCGACGACTCGTAGTCAAGTGTATCAGTTTTGGTCGGACTCGTTATGGTCGAGCCTCTATCTTTATGAGCGCCTTTCGGCGACAACCCTTATCTTCAACGGGGGATGGTAATCGCTCAGCTGTCTCAGGTAAACAGTCTCGAAAAGAAACCTTTATTGTTGCCACCAGAATAACTCGTATAATCCGCCAGCTACCCATTAAGAGGAATAAGTATGGCGTTTCCCGGCATTATCTCTCGCCTGCACCCGGTTTCTGACCCAGCCCAATTGCAACAACAGCTCACTCAAGGCGCACAATATCGCGCCGAAGCATTCTGGCTTCCGGCCTTGATGCCAAGCCACGTCAGCGAGCTGCTGGCCGCCCTGCCGGAGAGTTGCAGCCTGTTTCTTGAACAGGAGTCGCAGAACCTGTCTTTGCGCAGCCACGATGGCACCCTGCATAACAATGAAGAACTCATCACGGTAAATGGCCAGTCTATTGCTCTGGCAACCACCCCGGGTGATGGTGGTCTGGTAGCCGAATCGGGCATGTGCGAGATGACCGACTGGCTGGAGGCGGGACACCGCCATTTCATCTGTTCAGCTGCGGTTCAGCCTGTGGCACGGGCCATACTCAACATCTGGCCCCTGGATCCCTATCTGGCCCGCCACTACCTGATGACGTTTACTCCCCTGCTTAAAAGTGCAACGGAAGCAGAGTACCTTGAGGTGTTTACTGCCAGAGCACATCCTGCCAACCCGCACTCCGACTGGGTTCAGGCCTATATGAAGCTGGAAAAGAAACTGCACAGGGCCTATCTGGATCACTAATTAATCTGGATAAACAGCCAGTTAAGGTCACGACACAATTTGCCATAAGGCTCATTTGTGAGCTTGATCATGTTTTAAAATCGGCATAGAGTGCGCCTCGTCATCGGAATGACATCAGTTGCCTGGCAGCGGTTTATCACGCTTTGCGTGCCATGCCAGTGCACTCGACACACCAGGAGAGTGTGCAACCCGGTTATACCGGGTCATCTGCCAGACTCGACGCCAGCCGTACGGCGGAGCCTGCAGCTTACATAAATTACAAAGTGTGAAGCACGTGAATAACGTGCGATCTCAACGAGGATTTTTTTATGATGAAAATGGCTCCTTCCATGATCGCCATCGCCATGGCTGCTATGGGTGCTACCGCTGCTCACGCCGCTGACGACATCTACTTCGGTGCCGGTGTCGGTGCTACTCACTTCAACGGCCTGAACAAGCTGGAAAGCACCAATGTAGGCCAGGAAGACGCAGCTGCTGCCAACGCCTTCATGGGTTACAACTTCACCGAGAACTTCGGTACCGAACTGGGCTACCAGTACACTGGTCGTGGTAACACCGACGGCAACCGTTACGAGAGCCAGGGTGCCACCCTGTCCGGTATCGCCCGTCTGCCGGTTGGCAACGACTTCTCCCTGTTCGCTGAAGGCGGCGCCTACTGGGGTCACACCGATGGTCTGGGCACCAGCGACACTAAAGTTTCCCCGCTGGCCGGTGCCGGTGTGACTTACAAAGTAAATGACGTGCTGGACCTGCAAGCTCGTTACCGCTACATGTGGGATGTGGCTGACCTGCACGCCAACGGTGAGCGTTACAAAGCCAACCAGAGCATCGCTACTCTGGAAGCGGTATACCACCCGTTCCGTACTTCCTATGTAGCTCCGGTAGCTGCTCCGGTTGTTGAAGAAGCGCCGGCTCCTGCTCCGCAAGTGGTAGAGAAGAACTTCGCCCTGAACTCAGACGTGCTGTTTGCCTTCGGCAAAGACACCCTGAAGCCGGAAGGCGTTGCAGCCCTGAACGGTCTGTATCAGCAAATCGTTGAGTTCCAGCCGAAAGATGGCAACGCTGTTGTAGTTGGTTACACCGACCGTATCGGTTCTGACGCTTACAACCAGAAGCTGTCTGAAGCCCGTGCCCGTACTGTTGCCAACTTCCTGGTGAGCAAAGGTATGGCTGCCAGCAAAGTTGCCATCGAAGGTCGTGGCGAAGCTAACCCGGTTACCGGCACCAAGTGCAACGGCGTAACCGCTAAAGCTCAGCTGATCTCCTGCCTGGCTCCGGATCGTCGCGTAGAAGTTCGCGTATCTGGCGTACAAGAAGTTCAGCAATAATCTGACCTCGTTCAGATAGTGTGAAAAAGGGGTGCTGCGGCATCCCTTTTTGTTTATCTCGTTCTCGCTTGCATCCCTCATTCCCACCACCCTGCCCTTGCCTGCCCCGCCTCGAAAGCATAAAGTAGTTGCGCCTGTAAGGTATTGGATAAGCACTAAAAAGCGCTTCTTGTCCGGTCTGTTGTCCATGACGCCAATGCATCATGAGAGTCCAAAGCCTTCGCTATCCACTTTGCTGGCTATTTTTCGCAGCAATAAAAACAAGTGCATTGCCCGACATGGGCTAACACAACGAGGATAAACCGATGAAACTCAAAATGGCTCCTACCCTGATTGCACTGGCGCTCGCCGCCGCAGGCACCACAGCTCAGGCTGCCGATGACTGGTACACCGGTGTTGGTGCAGGTTGGGCATATGCTCATAACCTTGACGATGTACAAGGTCTGGATACAGACAAAGACGCCACTGCGCTGAACCTGTTCGGCGGTTACAACTTCAACGACTACTACGCAGCTGAGCTGGGCTACCTCTACGCCGGTAAAGCGGGCGTTGACGGTGCCGATTTCAAAACTCAGGGTGCAACCCTCTCCGGTATCGCCCGCCTGCCGCTGGGCGACATCTTCTCGGTGTTTGCTGAAGGTGGAGCCTACTTCAATCACGTCAACGGCAATGGCAACAGCGACAACGGCACTGCGCCGCTGGCGGGTCTGGGCCTGACTGCCAAGCTCTCCGACCTTATCGATGTGCAAGCCCGCTACCGCTACATGTGGAGTCTGGGTGACGAGCAGAAGACCTGGGAGAGCGACATGAGCGTCGCAACCCTGGAGCTGGTGATGCACCCGAACCGCACCACTTACGTGGCCCCCGCTCCGGCACCAGCACCCGAGCCAACCCCAGAGCCTGTGGTGGTTGACAAGAACTTCGCCCTGAGCTCTGACGTGCTGTTTGCCTTTGGCAAATCCACCCTCAAGCCAGAAGGTGTCGCAGCGCTCAACACCCTGTATCAGCAGATCGTCGACGTACAGCCAAAAGATGGCAGTGCCGTGGTCGTCGGTTACACCGACCGTATCGGCACTGACGCCTACAACCAGAAACTCTCCGAAGCACGCGCCCGTACCGTAGCCGACTTCCTGGTTGGCAAGGGCCTGCCGGCTGGCAAAGTTGCCATCGAAGGCCGCGGTGAAGCCAATCCGGTCACAGGCACCCAGTGCAACAGCGTCAAGGGCAAGGCTCAGCTGATCTCCTGCCTGGCGCCGGATCGCCGCGTTGAAGTGCGCGTCACCGGTGTGCAACAAGTCACACAATAATCCTGATCACCTGGATAAGCAGGAGGCCATATGGCCTCCTTTTTATTGTCTTCCATGCCGCCCACCTCAGGCTATCTTTCCTCTTCCCGCATGGTTTCAGTGACATAGGTTCACTTATTGCCGCAATCCACACCTCTTGAGTGGTTAAAAACAACCCGTCACCTATACATAAGTGTGGGGTTTGACCAACAAGCAGCCCCACTAAACCACACATCGACGAGGATACGCGATGAACATAAGATTAAAACCTGTGTGGATTGCACTGGCATTGGCGAGCACAGGCGCACAAGCGGTACCGGTCCATGACTGGTATGCCGGGATAGGCGGTGGCTGGGCGATAGCCCACGATCTGAATGATTTCAGCCAGGATGTCAGCAAGGATGCGACTGCGCTCTCCCTGTTTGGCGGCTACAACTTCACGGAGAACCTGGGCGCCGAAATTGGTTACCTCTCCACCGGTGACTGGGATATCAGCGGCCATGACTTCAACAGCAAGGGAGCTACCCTGTCTGTGATTGGTCGTTTGCCGCTCAGCGAGATGTTCTCGGTGTTTGCCGAGGGTGGTGGCTATATCTATCACGTTGAATCGATCAATGGCGGGGACGACAACCTGGCACCGCTGGCAGGCCTGGGAGTGACGGCCCGGCTCCATGACTGGGTCGATCTCCAGGCCAGGTATCGTTATCTGGTCAGGGTCGGCGATGATCCTGACAATGACAAGGCAAACAGCGGCACCCAGCGCTGGGTCAGCGACATCAGCACAGCAACCCTGGAAGTAGTGATCCATCCCAATCGCAGCCAGCCGACAGAGCCGGCTCCCACGCCCGCACCGGTCGTGGTCCCCCCGCCACCGGCCGAACCGGAGATGGTAGATCAGACCTTCAACCTCAGTTCCGATGTGTTGTTCGCCTTTGGCAAAGCGGACCTCAAACCGGAGGGGATGAGCGCGCTGGACGCTCTCTACCAGCAGATCGTCGATGTACAACCCAAGGATGGCAGTGCCGTCGTGATGGGATATACCGACCGTATCGGCTCGGATGCCAGCAATCAGAGGTTGTCAGAAGCTCGGGCCCAAACCGTTGCCGACTTTCTGATCAGCAAGGGATTGCCTGCCGACAAGGTGAGCATCCAGGGCAATGGCGCGAGTAATCCGGTCACCGGCAGTCAGTGTGATGCCATCAAGGCGAAGGCGGCGCTCATCGACTGCCTTGGGCCGGATCGCCGGGTAGAGGTGCGTGTCACCGGCGTACAGGGCGCCAGCGAGTAGTTCATCTTGAGGCGATAACCATGTCAGACGTGCAGTAAAAAGGGATGCCGAGGCATCCCTTTTGCTTTGCATCTTCTCGCAGAAATCAGAACGAGGTGCGGCGGTAGCGGCGATACTCCGGATGCCAGAAGTTGGCGTCGATGGCCTGATCGATCACCTCGTCCGGGGTCTGCACCGCCTTGCCCTGCAGCATGGCGGTCTTGGCCACCATCTTGGCGATGTAGCGGGAGACCTGATGGATATCCGCCAGATCCGGCAGCAGAGAACCCTCCTCCCCTTTCACCAGCGGCGAACACTCCGCCAGCGCGCGGCTGGCCGACATCAGCATGGCGTCGGTCACCCGGGTGGCGCCGGAGGCGATGACGCCAAGGCCGATCCCCGGGAAGATGAAGGAGTTGTTGCACTGGGCGATGACGTAGCGCTTGCCCTTGTGCTCCACCGGTGCAAACGGACTGCCGGTGGCCACCAGCGCCTGACCGTCGGTCCAGCGGATCAAATCCGCAGGTGTCGCCTCGACCCGGGAGGTGGGGTTGGAGAGCGGGAAGATGATGGGACGGGCACAGTGCTTGTGCATGGTCTTGACCACCTCTTCGGTAAACAGCCCCGGCTGGCCGGAGACCCCGATCAGGATGTCCGGGCGACCATGCTCCATCACCTCCAGCAGGGAGATATTGTCCCCCACCGGCCAGTCTTTGATCCGCTCCACCGGTTGGGAGAGACGGCGCTGGAAGTCGAGCTGGTTGGGGATCTTGTCGGTGATAAGACCAAAGCGGTCCACCATAAAGACACGGCTGCGGGCCTGGGCATCGGTCAGCCCCTCGGCCTTCATCTGTGCCACGATCTGCTCGGCGATACCGCAACCGGCGCTGCCCGCACCGAGGAAGGCAACCCGCTTCTCGGAGAGCTTGGCACCGGAGGCTTTGCAGGCGGCGATCAGGCTGCCCAGGGTCACGGCAGCCGTACCCTGAATGTCGTCGTTGAAGCAGCAGAGCTCGTTCTTGTAGCGGTTGAGCAGTGGCATGGCGTTGTTCTGGGCGAAATCCTCAAACTGCAGCAGGATATCGGGCCAGCGGCGCTTGACCGCCTGAATGAAGGCATCGACAAACTCGGCGTACTCATCTCCCGAGATACGCGGATTGCGCCACCCCATATAGAAGGGGTCATTGAGCAGTTGCTGGTTGTTGGTGCCGACATCCAGCACCACCGGCAGGCAGTAGGCGGGCGAGATACCGCCACAGGCGGTGTAGAGGGAGAGCTTGCCGATGGGAATGCCCATGCCGCCGATACCCTGGTCACCCAGACCCAAGATCCGCTCGCCATCGGTCACCACGATCACCTTGACGTTCTGCTTGGTGGCGTTTTGCAGCATGTCATCGATCCTGTCCTTGTCCGGATAGGAGATAAACAGGCCACGGGCGCGGCGATAGATGTTGGAAAACTCTTCGCACGCCTTGCCCACCGTCGGGGTGTAGATGATGGGCAGCATCTCGGTCAGGTGGTTGTGCAGCAGACGGTAGAAGAGCGTCTCGTTGGTATCCTGGATGTTGCGCAGATAGATGTGCTTGTCCATGTCGTTGCCAAACGCCATGAACTGGCGATAGGCGCGCTCGGCCTGCTCTTCGATGGTCTCGATATTCTGGGGCAACAGACCTTCGAGGTTGAAGTTGCTGCGCTCTTCGCTGGTGAAGGCGCTGCCCTTGTTGAGCAAAGGGGTCTCCAGCAGGGCGGGACCGGCGTAGGGAATGTAGAGAGGACGTTTCTGGTTATTATCTTCAAACATGGATCTTGGTACCTAAACGGTTAGCTAGACGCAGGGACCCGCCGATCCTAGGGGCTTGTCTCATTAATTTCAAAGAGTTTGCACATCCGCTGCAAAAGGTTTGCGACCCAGTCGACGAAAGGCGCCGGGGGTCTGACCAGTCAGACGACGAAATCGGTTGGCAAAGTTGGCCCCATCGCTGTAACCGACCCGGGCCGCCAGCTCGCCAAGTGGCCAGTTGGTATAGAGCAGCAGCTGGCGCGCCTTGTTCATTCTGAGCTCGGTCACCCTCGCCATCGGCCCCATACCGAACGCTTGCTGGCAGAGGCGATGCAGATGGGGCACCGAGCAGGCCATTTGCCGGGCCAGCAGGGCGACACTCCAGGGTTCGTCCAGGCGCGCCTCCACCCGGCGAAACAGTGCCTGCAACCTGAGTTCAGGGGTACCGCGCACCTCCCCTTGCAGGGTGCGCTCCAGCAGCACCAGCAACAGGCTGAGCAGTTGAGGTTGCAGCGAAGAGCGAACCCCCTCCCCCTGCATCAGGCTGAGCAGATGATAGAGCTGATCGCCGCCATCCCCTTGCCAGATACGGTGACCCAGGCGATGCAGGTGCTGCCAGCGCGGCACGTCATCGAGCAAAATCCAGCTGATCTGCCAGTTTTCGCCAATCAGCTTGAGACCGCCGGGTACGGCGGCGGGCAGGAAAATCAGCGACCCGGACGGAATGGCTTGCTCCCCCTCGTCGGTGAGCAGCGCCCCCCCCTCATCGTGACTCACCATCAGGATGTGAAACTCGGGGCGATTGCGGCGGATCAGGTAGTGATCCCGCACCCGGGAGAGGCCGGTCAGGAAGATCCCTGCCTCGCCGAGCAGCGGCAGCCCTTCACGTCCCAACATCTGCTCTTCACAGGCTGGCGCTATCTCCAGACACTCTCTGGCAAATGGCATAACACCTCAAAAGGATAGTTTTACACAAGAAAATCGAGATCTACTCACAGTGGTAACTGCTCTACACCCCCTTATCATAACCATGACAACCCTTGCTTTTCTCATACCCGGTTAACAACTATGAATTATTGGCAAGCGATTTTAAAACAAACCACCGATCGCGAGTTCATGACCCGATTGTGGCGACTGGCCCTGCCCGTCTCGCTGCAATCCATGATGTTCTCCCTGCTCGGCCTCATCGATATCATGATGGTGAGCCAGCTTGGTACCACAGCTGTGGCGGCGGTCGGCTTGGGTAACCGGGTCTTCTTCTTCAATCTGCTGGTGATAGCGGGCCTCGCGGGCGGGGTCTCGGTATTGGCAGCACAATACTTCGGGCGCGGGGAGATGGCCGGGGTACGCCGCTCCCTGGCGCTGGCCATAGTGGGCGCCTTGCTGGTCACCCTGCCCTTTGCCTTCATCTATGTGTTATCACCGGGCAGCGTGCTCGGCTTTGCCAGTCAGGATCCGGCGCTGCGGGCACTGGCGGATCAATTCTTGATGATCACCGGCGCCACCATCCTCTGTACCGCCATCGTGGTGCCGCTGGAATCAGCCCTGCGCTCGGTGGGCAATGCCGCCGCGCCGACCCGGATCGGCATTATCGCCATCATCGCCAACGTCATCCTCAACTACGCCCTCATCTTCGGTCACTTCGGCTTCGAGGCAATGGGGGTGGCCGGTTCGGCCTGGGGCACCACCATTTCCCGGCTGCTGCAGACAGCCCTGCTGCTGCTCTACGTAAAGCGTTATGAAGCGCGCCTGATCCCGCGCGCACCAGACTGGCTGGCCGCCTTCAAGCGCAAGGAGGTGGTGCGCTTTACCCTGATCGCCCTACCGCTGCTGTTCCACGACGGCCTCTGGGCCTTCGGCATGCTGATTTACGGCTTTCTCTATGCCCATCTTGGCACCGATTCGCTGGCCATCATGACCACACTCGGCACCCTGGAGAGCATCCTTATCTCCCTCTTCTTCGGACTGGCGGTGGCCTGCTCAACTCTGCTCGGTCACCGGCTTGGCGCCGAAGAGTACGAGGTCGCCTGGCAGCACTCCCAGCTCTTCCTGCTGCTCGCCCCCATCGGCGCCCTGCTGGTGGGGATCTCCGTCTGGCTGCTGCAGACCAACCTGCTGCAGTGGGTCGGCAACCTGCCTCCCGAGCTGATGGCCGAGGCGGGTCAGGTGCTCGGCATCATGTGCTTTGGCATGCTGCTCAAGGTGTTCAACATGGTGGGGATCATCGGGGTGCTGCGCTCGGGCGGCGACGTTAACTACACCATCTTCATCGACATTGTCGGCATGTGGTGTATCGGCTTGCCGCTGGCGTGGGTGGCGGTCTCTCTGCTCGGCTGGCCCCTCTCCTGGGTAGTAGCGGTGGTGCTGCTGGAGGAGATCAGCAAGATGGTGCTGGTGCAGCGTCGCATTCGCCAGCGCCGCTGGCTGAAGAATCTGGTGATGGGCTAATACGCGACAAAGCGGGGTCATATCAATGACAGAAAATCCCCGTTTGCAGTATGCTAGCCTCCTCTTCAATCAGAGGCAGGGATCCACGATTTCCCTGTCCAGTAGTCGTTTAAGGAGACGAGCATGCAACCACAGAAAGAGCTGATCACCGAGACGGCCCTGCTTGAGATGGCCAACAAGATCATTAAAGAGCATGAAGACTTCATCCACGGTATGCGCGCCGATTCGGTGGAGCAGAAGGGGGATATTCTGGTGTTCAAGGGGGAGTATTTCCTGGCCGAAGATGGCACCCCGACCGGCAAGACCATGGCGGTCTTCAACATGTTCAAGCTGCTGGCCCAGCAACTCTCCGGCAAGTACAAGCTGGCCTGATCTCGCCAGCACATTGCCAACAGGATGCCGCCCTCAGGCGGCATCTGTTTTTGCGCGGTTCTGCCCCTCGACCACCACGCAGTTGCGTCCCGCCATCTTGGCCTGATAGAGACACTCATCGGCACGGTTGATCAGAATATCGATGGTGTCATCGGAACGAGCCATGGCAATCCCGATACTCACCGTCACCTCCAGCAATTCGTCCGAGGTGGGACTCTTCACCAGCCGCGCCTCGACGGCAATACGCAGCCGCTCGGCCATTTTGCTCGCCAGCGCCGGATCGGCGCAGTTGTGCATCAGGATGGCAAACTCTTCGCCGCCATAACGCCCCAGCACCATGTCAGGCTCCAGCTGCTCCCCCAGGGTGGTAGCCACCTCCTTGAGCACCGCATCCCCCGCCAGATGGCCGTAGATATCGTTGATCCGCTTGAAGCGATCGAGATCCAGCAGCATCACCGCAAAGGGCTTCTTCTTGAGTTGCAGCCGTATTCTGGCCTGCTCCAGCTGCTTCATCAGCAAGCGGCGGTTCATCATGCCGGTCAGCTCATCGGTGGTCGATTCCCGATAGAGCCGCAGCAGCATGTTGAGCTGGCCGCACTGCACCCAGCAGCTGGCCATGGTAAACATGCCGAGCACCCACACCTGATTCAGGGTGGCCTGACTCCAGATGCTCTGGCCCACCAGCAGCCAGTGGCCCAGCAGCATGGTCACCAGCACCACGCCTGCCAGTTGCAAGCCGAGGGAGAGGGGAATGGGGAAGATGGCAAACAGGGTGATCAGCAGATAGGGAAAGGCAGCATAGCCCGCCTGCAACTCCTGTCCGGCGCCAAAGCTGTTCAGGCAGAAGAGGGAGAAGAGCATCATCACGGCCATCAGGTAGCCAAGGGCCAGCTTCATCCGTTCCCGCTTGAAGTGGATGAGGTACGAGAGCGGAATAAGTGGCGAGAGCGCCAGGGTGCAGAAGATCCTGGCCTGAAACAGCTGCTCGAAATGAACGGCGGGCAAGGTCAACCAATCCACCACGGCCCAAGCGGGCAATCCGAGCATCAGCAAGCAGGTCAGCAGGCGCAAACGCACCGTCATAAAGCCCATGCGAGTACGAGTAAAGTCTTCGGAGTGAACCCTCGCACTCCAGAACTCTGACAACTTGAGCATCCAGAGTCTCCACGATGAATACTGAGGGCTCATTCTACACCTACAAAGTGGTAAAATTGTCATTAGCGGGGAGAATAAAAAGGAGAGGTCGGTCACACAAACCGACAGATGATAATCGCGGCGCGCAAACGTTTCAACCCATCAAAAAATAAACCTTTTTTTGCATAATTAGCGCTGGTCAGCCTCATTTCAATCACTACAATAGCGCCCAATTTTCTCCCCCTCCCCACACAATTTGAGGTACTTATGGAACAGGCTGCTGTCACACGCGCCAATCGAGAGGCACATCCACCCAGGCGAGCCCATAGCGAACTGGTCTATGGCATAGAGGATGTCCCGCCTCTGCCCCAGACGCTGTTCGCCGCCCTGCAGCATATGCTCGCCATGTTTGTCGCCATCATTACCCCGCCCCTGATTATCGCCAATGCCCTCGGCCTCCCTGCCGCCGACACCCGTTATATCGTCTCCATGTCGCTGGTCATGTCCGGCATCGCCTCCTTCATTCAAACCCGCCGCTTCGGCCCCATCGGTTCCGGCCTGCTCTCGGTGCAAGGTACCAGCTTCAACTTCCTCGGCCCCATCATCGCTTCCGGTCTCGCCCTCAAACAGGCGGCCATGCCCACCGAGGATCTGTTGGGCACATTGTTCGGCACCATGATGGTTGCCGCACTCACTATCGTGGTGATGAGCCGCTTCCTCCATCTGGTGAAACGGATCATCACCCCGCTGGTCACCGGCATAGTGGTGCTGCTGATCGGCCTGACCCTGATCAAAGTGGGCCTGATCAGCATGGGCGGCGGCTATGCAGCCCTCTCTGATGGCAGCTTCGCCAGTCACACCAACCTCTTCCTCTCCCTGCTGGTGCTCGGCCTTATCGTGTTGCTGCAACGCAGTCGCAACCCCTGGTTGCGCCTCTCCGCCATCATGATCGCCATGCTGGCGGGCTATGCCGTGGCCCTGCTGTTGGGCAAAGTGAGCGCCCCCACCTTCGACGGCCCGCTGGTGATGGTGCCCATTCCGCTCCACTACGGTCTCGGCTTTGACTGGCAGCTGTTCGTGCCGCTCGCCATCATCTTCGTGGTGACGGCGCTCGAAGCGATCGGCGACATGACCGCCACCTCGGATATCTCCGGCGAGCCACTGGAAGGGCCTGTCTATATGGAGCGGATCAAAGGCGGTGTGCTGGCTGATGGTGCCAACTCCATGCTGGCGGCAGTTTTCTCCACCTTCCCCATGTCCACCTTCGCCCAGAATAACGGCGTCATTCAGCTGACCGGCGTCGCCAGCCGTCACGTCGGGCTCTTTATCGCCGCCATGCTGGCCCTGCTCGGCCTGTTCCCGGCGGTCGCCAGTCTGGTGCAACAGATCCCCGAGCCCGTGCTGGGGGGCGCCACTATCGTGATGTTCGGCACCATCGCCGCCGCTGGCGTGCGCATCATTGCTCGCGAGGAGCTGGATCGCCGCGCTCTGATGATCCTGGCGGTGTCGCTGGCCATGGGGCTGGGGGTCGCGCAGGTGCCGGAAGTGCTGCAACACCTGCCGGAGCTGACCAAGAGCGTGCTCTCCTACGGCGTCGCCACCGGTGGCATTACCGCCATCGTGCTCAACCTGCTGCTGCCCAAGCGCGAAGCGCGTCACTCCTGAGACGTCGCCTACCGATAGCAAACAGCCCTGCACTGCGGGGCTTTACCTTGCCAGTCGCCACGGGTAGTGTGCTGGGCAGCCTTTTTTGAGGATGCCGCCATGCCCTATCCCCTGCTCTCCCCCCTCCCCGATACCGCTTCACCCGCACAGATACTGGTGCAAGAGCAGCACTGGCTGCGCGACTGTGCCCATGACGGCCAGCCCCGCGCTCACCTGTGGCAGGCGCCCCAATGCCTGATTGTCACTCGCAAGGATACCCGCCTCCCCCATTACGAAGCCGCCTGCAAACAGCTGGCAGACGAAGGTTGGCCAGTGCATGTGCGCGACAGCGGCGGCACCGCCGTGCCCCACGGGGCGGGGATCTTCAACCTATCCCTGCTGCTGCCTCGTTCCACCACAGATCTCGCCCACTACTACCGGCTGCTGGGGGCGCCACTGCTGACCCTGCTGGCGGAGTACGGCCTTGAGGGAAGCTATGACTTCGTACCCGGCTCCTTTTGCGATGGTCAGTACAATCTGGTGATCGGGGGACGCAAGATCACCGGCACCGCCCAGCGCTGGCTGGCGCCGGGGCAGGATCACCAGGGCGCCGTGCTGGCGCAAGCCATGCTGCTGGTGGCGGGTGATGTGGATGAGGGAACCAGAATGGCGAGCCGCTTCTACGAGCTGGCGGGCGGCGAGCTGCGTTTTATAACGGGAACATCCACCACGCTGGCAAGCTGCATCGATTGGCGCGGTAGCGAGCAGGCACTGGTAGAGAAAGTGCGAGCACGTCTGGATAGCCTGCTGAGCGAGGGGCTATCCCCCTCATCCTGACCTTATCCCGAAGGGAGAGGGAAAGTACCCATCCAGAGATAGCGCACAAAAAAGCCACGACCGGAGTCGTGGCCTGTTCTTTTCAAGGGGAACGTGAAACGGGCCGAGGCGTTCAGGCCGTCTGCGGCTCCGGTTCAGCTTCGCTATCCAGATCCCGGCTAAAGTAGGCGCGGGTCTCGGCGATCACCACATGGCGCAGGCCAATCAGGCCGATGAGGTTGGGCACCGCCATCAGGCCGTTAACGATATCGGCCAGCAGCCAAATCATGTCCAGATGGAGGAAAGCACCGCTCGCCACCAGCGCCAGATAGACCAGACGATAGGGCTTGATTGCCTTCACCCCGAACAGGTACTCGGTGCAGCGCTCGCCGTAGTAGTTCCAGCCAAGGATGGTGGTAAAGGCGAAGAACAGGAGGCCAATGCTCACCAGATACTGGCCGACATGGGCATCGAGCCCCTGGGCAAAAGCCAGACTGGTCATGGCCGCGCCGCTTGCATCGCCGCTCCACACGCCGGTCACCACCAGGGTCAGGCCGGTCATGGTGCAGATGATGATGGTGTCGATGAAAGTACCTGTCATGGAGACCAGCCCCTGCTCCACGCACGAATCGGTCTTGGCTGCCGCCGCCGCGATGGGCGCAGAGCCCAGTCCCGATTCGTTGGAGAAGACCCCGCGCGCCACCCCGGACTGAATGGCCAGCATGATGCTGGCACCGACGAAGCCGCCGGTCGCCGCATGGCCGGTGAAGGCACTCTCGATCACCAGCATGACAGCATCGGGCAGGGCGCTGGCGTTGTTCACCAGCACGCCCAGACAGGCGACGATGTAGAAGATGGCCATGAAGGGCACCACCTTGCTCGACACGCTGGAGATGGATTTGATCCCTCCCAGGGTCACCAGCGCCACGATCAGGGTCAGCACCACGGCGGTCGCTTCACGGGGCACCGAGAAGGAGAGGCTCATGGCATCGGAGATGGCATTGACCTGCGGGAAGGTACCGATCCCGAAGAAGGCGACGCCGATGCCAAACAGGGCAAACAGCTTGGCGAGCGGCTTGGAGCCGAGCCCCTTCTCCAGATAGTACATGGGGCCACCCGCCATCTGGCCGTTGGCATCCTGCTCGCGATATTTGACCGCCAGCAGACACTCGGCGTATTTGGTAGCCATGCCGAAAAGGGCTGCCATCCACATCCAGAACAGGGCACCGGGGCCGCCGAGCTTGATGGCGGTAGCCACCCCGACGATGTTACCGGTGCCAATGGTGGCAGAGAGGGCGGTACAGAGGGCGCCGAAGCTGGAGACATCCCCCTGCTTGCCCTGCCCCTGATCGCGGCCAAAGACCAGCCGCAGAGCGAGCGGCAAGCGCACCACCTGAAGCAGACCCAGACGCAGGGTGAGATAGATACCGGTCCCGACCAGCAGGATCAGCAGGGGCGGACCCCAGATAAAGCTATCGATGGCGGTTAACGCCGATTGAATTGATGACATGCATCCTCCTTAAGAAACAGAAATTAAGGAGGAGAAGGATGATCTTCCCATAGGTGTCGCGATCGGCCAGAGGCGATCGGATGCGGGCCAAGCCCAGGTACAACCATCCCATCCCCTCTGTCCTTTTGCCTGAGAGTTTCCGGCGCCAGCCTGCCCTTGCGGGTAGTCATGGTGCCTTGCTCCTTCGGCGCCCGATTTAACGGGTCTCTCCAGAGTATCGTCCAGTAGCAGTCCACACCGGTTGCCCGGTACCTGAAAGATTCACTTCTTCGGTGGATGGTTGCCCATCACTCTCCTGCTACCTTCATCCGAACTAGTTTGGATTAGGAAGTCGGCATGTTAATCCAAAAAATGTGAGCTGTCTCGCACTTGGCTGCCCCCATTTATATTTTTTTAGTGACCGCCAGAACCGCGGCAAGAATGTTAAATGTTAGTTAACTATCAACAAGTTAGGCCCTCACGGATCAAATGTGGCCCAAACGAGAAAAATGGCGGATAGAGAATAGTGATCCCTCTCGTTTCGCCAAGAAAATCTTGCCGACATATCCAATCAAAATGCTTGCACACAGAATCAATAAGCCGATAATCCGCTGCATAACCAAGCACTTTGTTATCAATTTATGCACTGTGTTCGGTTGGTCCCACCGGACCGCTCGCCTGACCCGGCCGTCGCCGGTTCAATCGCATATGGCTTGGGCATATCACGCCCCCTAAGGATGACCAAAAGAGAATGAACGAGACCCTGGTTGCAAAAGATGTGGTCGCACAAGATTACCGTCAGCTGGTTGAACAATTCGGCTCCCCCCTGCTGCTGCTCGACAAGGCAGCCGTCCGCAAACAGTATCGGGCCCTGGCCGCCGCCCTGCCCGATGTACGATTGCACTATGCACTCAAACCCCTGCCCCATGAGGCGGTGGTCTCTGTCTTGAAGGAAGAGGGGGCCTGTTTCGATCTGGCCACCAATGGCGAAGTGGATCTGGTGCGCAGTCAGGGGGTTCGCCCGGGACGTTGCATTCATACCCATCCCATCAAGCGCGACAGCGATATCCGTTACGCGCTGGAGTTCGGCTGCACCGTGTTTGTCTACGACAACCCGCTGGAGCTGGAGAAGTTCATTCCCTACAAAGACGAAGTGAAACTGCTGCTGCGGGTCAGCTTCCCGAACCCCGAGACCAAGGTCGATCTCTCCAAAAAGTTCGGCTGCACTCCGGAGCAGGCGCTGCCGCTGTTGCAACTGGCCCACGCCAAGGGGATCAAGGTGATGGGGCTGTCGTTCCACGTCGGCTCCCAGGTACCCCACGCCCGTCGCCATGTGCAGGCCATCGACGCCTGCCGCGAGATCATGGAGCAGGCCTGGGCGCTCGGGCTCAAGCCCTGGGTGCTGGATATCGGCGGTGGTTTCCCGGTGGATTATGAAGGGGGCGAGTTCGATATCGACAGCTTCTGCGCGCCGATCCGCGAAGCGCTGGCCAAGTTGCCCGCTACCGTGCAGAAGATTGCCGAACCGGGCCGCTTTATCAGCGCGCCGGCCATGACTTCGGTTTCCAGCGTGATGGGCAAGGCGCACCGCGGCGACAAGATCTGGTACTACCTGGATGACGGTCTCTACGGCAGCTACAACGGCCAGCTCTATGACCACGTCACCTATCCGGTGAGCACGCCTTATGCCAGTGGCGAGCAGCACAATTCGGTGCTCTCCGGCCCCACCTGCGACAGCGTGGATGTGATCCGTGATGGCATCATGCTGCCGGACCTGGCTATCGGCGAGTTGGTGGTTGGCAAGGTGATGGGCGCCTACACCTGGGCCTCCGCCTCCACCTTCAACTTCTTCCCCAAGGCCAGCATCCTCATTCTGGACAGCGGCCAGAAGGGGCAGAAGCTGGTGGCAGTAGCCTGAGCACACCGCTCTCTCGCCAACAAGTTCACTGGGCAAAAACAAGAGGGGGAAGCTTGCGCTTCCCCCTCTCTCATTTCACCAACCCCTATCAGATAAACTGACTGGTCAGCAGCCAGCCGGTGTAGGCGACGAAGCAGGTCAGCAGCACGCCCCCCTCCAACCGGCTGATACGGCCCTGCCCCTTGCGGCCCAGACACATCACCAGCAGCAGCAGGGTCAGCCCCATCATGATGCTCCAGTCACGGGTGAGCACTTCCGGCGCCACATCCAACGGATGAATACCCGCCGCGATCCCCACCACCGCCAGGGTGTTGAACAGGTTGGAGCCGAGCACGTTGCCAAGAGCCAGATCATGCTCGTTCTTGCGAATGGCGATGAGGGACGAGGCCAGCTCCGGCAGGGAGGTGCCTACCGCGACTATGGTGAGACCAATCACCAGATCACTGATACCGAGTGCCTGAGCGATGGTCACCGCTCCCCAGACCAACAGGCGGGAAGCGCCGATCAGCAGCACCAGCCCGACCACCAGCCAGAAGATGGCGCTCTTGAGGGACATCCCCTCGCTCTCGATATCCTCGGCGGTCTCGGTATCCAGCGCATCTCCCTTGCCATTCATGCCAGCCCAGATGGACCAACCCATCAGGGCAACGAAGACAGCCCCCAGAATGACCGCATCCATCCGGCCCAGATGACCATCAATCAGCAGGGCGCCGGAGAGCAGGGTAATACCGAGCAGGATCGGGATCTCCTTGCGCACTACCTGAGAGGCCACCGCGATAGGGCTGATCAGTGCCGTCAGACCCAGGATCAGCGCGATATTGGTGATGTTGGATCCATAGGCGTTACCGAGCGCCAACCCGGGATTGCCCTGCGAGGCGGCCAGTGCCGAAACCACCATTTCGGGGGCCGAGGTACCAAAACCGATGATCACCATGCCGATCAGCAGCGGCGGCATCCCCGCATAACGGGCGGTGGCGGCAGCGCCATCCACAAACTTGTCAGCACTCCAGACCAGCAGCGCCAGTCCGGCAATCAGGGCAACAACAGCCAGGGTCATAACATCTCCATCCCATCGCCAGTAAGCAACAGAGTCAGGACAAGCTCCTGACCCAATTCAAAAGTGGCGCCAGTGTAACGAGCCAGCCTCCCATTTCAAGGGAAAATCAAACTGTGATTAACATTTCACAGCACAGCCAGCAGACTCGCGGCATCGGAGACCTCAAACTTGCCAGGCGCCTCCACAAACAGCTGCTCGACCACGCCATCGTTGGCGATCAACGCAAAGCGCTGGGCACGGATGCCGCCAAAGGCGCCGGTATCCTTGGCAAGACCCAGCGCACGGGTCCAGCTGCCGTCACCATCCGCCAGCATGGTGATCGCCTCGGCGTTCTGGGCAGTCTGCCAGGCCCGCATCACGAAAGCATCGTTGACCGACAGACAGCAGATGGCATCCACCCCTTTGGCCATAAACTGATCGGCCAGCACCACATAGCCGGGCAGATGGGCATTGGAGCAGGTGGGAGTAAAAGCACCGGGCACGGCAAACAGCACTACTTTTTTACCGGCGAACAGCGTCTGGCTATCCCGCAGTTGCTTGCCCTCGGCGGTGATAAAGGTAAATTCGCCCGAAGGCAGAGTCTGACCCATCGCAATCATTGTGCTCATCCTTAAGTAGAGGGAGAAGGCCCCAGTCTACCCCACCGTCGAGCTGTGACACAGGCCTCCCTTTGCCGGGATCATTTGAACTAACCTTGAGCAGGATCAGCCGACCAAGGAGGCCTCATGCAGCACTATTACGATGGACTGGAAATTCGCCCCCCCGCCTTGCGCGAACAACAGCAGCTGGAACAGCTCAATCATCAGCTTACCCATGTCAGTCAATATTGCGCCGGTTACTCCAGCGTCTATCGCCAGTGCCGCCTCGAGGATCTGGCAGAGCTGGCCACCTTGCCCTTGCTGGACAGCACCGAACTGTTTGCCGCCCAGCAAGCTCATCCCCCCTTTGCCGGTCTCACCGGCCGTCCGGCCAGTCAGGCGCTGCGGGTCTTCTCCTGTCCGGGCCAGCTGGCCATCCCCGAGTATGCGGGTGCTGACTGGTGGGGGGCCGCCCGGGCGCTGTTTGCCGCCGGTTTCAAGCCGGGTGAGGTAATACTCAATGGCCACGACTATCATGCCGGCCCCACCGCCTTTATCTTCGATAACGGTGCCCGACAGCTGGGTGCCCCCGTGGTACCTTGCGGGCCCCACGATACCCAGCGCCAACTGGAGGCGCTGCTGCGCTATCAACCCACCGGCTACGTCGGTCCGCTGATGACCCTGCTCGATCTGCTGGAAGCGGCCGAAGCGGCCGACATCCCGACCGACTCACTGCGCCGCGCCCTGCTGTGTGAAGCCACCCATCCCGAAACCGCGCCGCTGCGCGCCATTCACGGCATTGCAGCCCTCAACTGTCTGGTGTGGCAGGATGTAGGGGTGGTGGCCTACGAGAGTCAGCCCGGTCAGGGCTTTATCGTCAACGAGAGCTGCATCGTCGAAATCATCGATCCCGCCAGCGGCGAGCCGGTGAGCGGCGACAAGACCGGCCAGCTGGTGCTGACCAGGCTTGACCTGGAGTATCCATTGCTGCGCCTCGTCACCGACTGGCAGGGGCACTGGCTCACGACGCCAAGCCCGTGCGGTCGCTCCAACCGGCGCCTAAAACTGGTGTAGCAGGCCAAGTAGATTCACAAATGCAGACGGGCAGCCATCAGGCTGCCCGTCTTCTCTCTCGCGAAGAAAATGTGCGGCGCTTGTCAGCGTCTCGCCTGCCAGGTGGCGATGGCGAGCAGGGAGTCGGGGGTAAATTCGCTGGCACGCTCCGCGATCTCGGCCAGGCTCATCCAGTGCACCGCGCTCACCTCTTCGGCCTGCAACTGCAGCGGCCCCTGATAACGGCAGCTGAAGAGACCGCCCCAGACCCGGTAGCCCTCCCCTTCGGCATAGAAGCTGCCAAAGCCCTGCAGTGGAACATCCATAATCCCCAGCTCTTCGGCCAACTCGCGGCGGGCGGAGCGCTCCATCTCCTCACCGGTGGTGACCACGCCACCGGCGCAGGCATCCAGCATGCCGGGGCAGAAATCCTTGCTGAGGGTGCGTCGCTGCACCAGGATCCGATCCGCGTCGTCGAGCACCAGAATATAGCTGGCACGATGGCAGAGATTCTCCCGCCGCACCTCGGCTCGCTCGGCCACGCCAATCACCCGGTTATCCTCATCCACCACATCAACCCATTCCACGCACAGATCCTTTGGTTCGTTCCATTCAAGGCCGCAGTATATCGGTGCAGCTCGTTGTCGTGGCACTACTTTTTCTGGCAGAGCAGCCCTTTTGGTGGCGTCTGCACCCAGAGAAAGGATTCACACAAATCTTTATAAACCGTCATATCAATGTCATTGACCGACACCATAGTGTGCCCTGTCCAGGCAATAAGGGAACTTGTGATGAAGGTGTTCAAGCAGTTATCCCCACGGCAGATCGCTCGCTACATCAAGAGCTTTCATCGAGGCTATTTTGCCATCGAGTCGCTGGGGACATTTGAATTCAACGCGGGCAGGATCAGCCTCCATGGCCTGACCTGCCGCCAGCGGCTAAGGCTGGCCCGCCAGATCAATCTGGCCGTCGGCCAGCTTCGTCACAACGACCCCTTGCCGGACATGTGAGTCCAAGGGGCTTGCCCTGCTGTCTGTTGTGCATCCATGCTTTGCCCGCCGACTAGTCACCGCGCGGGCCGTTTTCGATGTCAGTAATGATGCCGTTACGCACCGTCACGAAACGCATGAACTCGTTCTTGCCGAAGTTATAGGTCCAGCGTTCGCCATATTTGACCTGCACCAGATTGCCAAACTGGTTCTCCTCATTGCGGTTGAGCTCTTCGCGCAACATCGGCTCACCGCACTTGAGCAGCATCTCGGCGGTGGTGTCGCCTTCGGTAATAAGCGCGTTCTTGCAGCGCATGGCATCAGCACTGGCCGGAATACTCAGCAGCAACAGAGCAAGCCCCGCTACTTTCTTCATCTTCTTGCTCATCGGGTTCTCCTTATACTCTCTAATGAGTCGCAGTATGCCTGTTCCCGTTTCTGAAAAAACCAGTAAAAAGCGCAAAAGTGCCGCCCTTTTCTGCTCTCCAGCCCGCTGGTCGCGACAAATGCTGTCTATCACATAGCCCAAAAACAAACGGCGACCCGAGGGTCGCCGTTTGCATCAAGCCAGCAGGATCACAGGATGTCCAGCAGCTCGACTTCAAATACCAGTGCAGAGTAAGGCGGGATGGAGCCCGCGCCACGGGCACCGTAGGCCAGATCGTGGGGGATGTAGAGCTTCCACTTGGAACCAACCGGCATCAGCTGCAGCGCTTCAACCCAGCCAGCGATCACGCCGGTTACCGGGAATTCAGCCGGCTGGCCGCGAGCGACAGAGCTGTCGAATACGCCACCGTGGGTGAAGGTTCCGTGGTAGTGCACACGCACGGACTGACCGGCTACCGGAACGGCACCGTTGCCTTCTACCAGCACTTCGTACTGCAGACCGGAGTCGGTCACCTTCACTTCAGCGCGCTTGGCGTTATCAGCCAGGAAGGCTTCGCCGTCAGCAGCGGCGGCCTTGGCGGCGGCTTCCTGCTCTTCTTGCATACGCGCAGTGATCACCTGGAAGGCATCATTGATATCGTCACGGCTGACCGCGAACTCCAGACCATTCAGGGCATCTGCCAGACCTTGTTGCAGGGCCGGGATATCCAGACCGGCGAAGGCTTGCTGCGCCAGCTGATCACCCATGTTGCGGCCGATGCCATAGCTGGCCTTCTGTTCGATAGAGTCGTATTGGGACATTGAGATGTTGCTCCAGATCCATGTAGTAAAGAGGCGGGATAATATCAGACTTTTATGTCGGGTGCTGCCGGCCAGACCGTTGATTTACCCGTCAGTGGGAGGAACTTCACACAAGAAGCGGATGAACGCCGCCCAACGGCGGCGCTCTGCTTAAGCTCGATCCAGCAAGGCTCTGACTACCGCGAGCCTGGAGAAATCCCATCCGGCTTTCTTCACGCCTTGTCGAGCAACGCACGCACCGCGGCCACCTTGGCGCCGTCGGTGATATTGACCCGACCGTCATCCGAGGTGCCCATATTGACGCCCATAAGGAGGGACACCATGCCACCACGCTGCTTTCCTCACGCCTTGTCGAGCAACGTACGCACCGCGGCCACCTTGGCGCCGTCGGTGATATTGACCCGACCATCATCCGAAGTGCCCATATTCACTCCGTGCGGCACCATGCCACCGCGCCAGCCCATGCCGGACATATGCACTTCGCTCACCCCGGTGAACTCGATGATGGTACGCACGTTGTCGGCATTGACCCCGGCCCCCGGCATCAGGCTGGCACGCCCCGCCAGCGCCTGCTGCATCTCCTGCAGGGTTTCCAACCCAGCCAACGCAGTCGGCGCATGGCCCGAGCTTAAAATGCGCTCGCAACCGGCCGCGACTATGGTCTCCAGATCAAGACGCCAGTCGGAGGAGAGGTCGATGGCACGATGGAAAGTGACCCCCAACGGTCCTGCAGCATCCACCAGCTGTTTGAGTTTGGCGGCAGGCACACGCCCCTCCTCATCCAGCAAACCGACCACCACCCCTTGCAGCCCCGCAGCGCGTGCCGCCGCGATATCTTGCAGCATCATCTCGAACTCGCCGTCGTTGAAGCAAAAATCCCCGGCACGCGGGCGGATCATGGCATAAACCGGCACGGTGGCATGGCGGGCCGCCTGCTGCATAAAACCGTAGGAGGGGGTCAGGCCGCCCAGACCCAGCGCAGAGCAGAGCTCGATGCGATCTGCCCCGGATTGCTGGGCAGTAAACAGGGATTCCAGGTTGTCGATACAGATTTCAAGACGGGTCATGAGGACTCCTTTTTCGGGGAGATCAGACCCCACATCTGATCTCATAGATTGAGCAAGGCTGCGCCGCGCACACCACCGGCACCGCCGAAGCGGGCCTGGCGGATCTCGGGCAGGGCGACCCCGGGCAACAAGTGACCGGGCAGACGCAGCGGCAGCTGTTCATAGAGGGTGGGCAGGCCGCTCAGGCCACCCCCCAACACCACCACCTCGGGATCAATCACCGAAATGGCGGTGGCAAGCCCGGCGGCCATGATCTCCAGCCAGCAGTCGACCGTCTCGACCGCATGGGGTTCATGGGCCTCGAAGCGCCCCACAATCTGGTGACCCGTGGCGCGCTGGCCATGGAAATGGTGATAGAGACGCTCCAGACCGGTGCCGGAGGCATAGGTTTCAAAACAGACCAGACGGCCGCAGCCGCAACGGGGACGGGGCAACTCGGGGTACTTCATCAGCATGGTCGCGGGCAAGGGGTAGTGACCAATCTCGCCAGCCAGCCAGTTGCGCCCCTGAATAAGCTTGCCCGCCAGATAGACGGCGCCGCCGATACCGGTGCCGATGGTGACGCCGAGCGCACTGCCTGCGCCGTCGGCTGCCCCTTGATGCACTTCGGACCAGAGGAAGCAGTTGGCGTCGTTATCTACCTTGACCGGCCGCTCCAGCAGTTCGGCCAGATCGGCGCCCAGATGGCGACCATTGATGGAGGGCAGATTGGCCGCCACTATGCTGTGATCCTGGCTGTTGATGACGCCGGGAAAACCGATACCGACCGAGCCCCGTGCGCCGAAGCGGGCATCCGCCTGTTCGACCCGGGAGCGGATCAACTGCTGCAACCCCTCGTAATCGTTGCCCGGGGTGCTCATGCGCTCCTCATGGCAGAGGTTCAATGCACCGTCATAGACCGCGAAGGCGATCTTGGTGCCACCGATATCAAAGCCGTAATACATGCCAGCACTCCCTTGTCAGCCCGTGTTTATCCAACTCTGTTCCAAGGGGGACATTGTATTAATTCGCAAAAAAAATAAAGTGACCGAAGGCGAAAAACGGGAGAGTGATCAGAGCAAACGGCTCATTTGTCGCTGCAGGCAGGGCTGCCCGAGGCTTATCAGGGTGCGCTCCTCACCATCAAAGACGAAGCCGCGGCGCAGGTAGAACCCCTCGCCGATGTGGTTGCCATCGAGCAGCCACAATTTGACGCTATGACAACCGGCGCGGCGCATCTGCATCGCCACCGCCTGCCACAACCGTTTGCCATAGCCTTGTCGCCAATGGTCGGGATGGAGGTAAAAAGCGCGGATCAGGGCATGGCTCTGCCCCGCTTCCTGTTGTGGTTGCCAGTAGAGCAGGCCAATCACCACCTCGTCGAAACAAAGCAGCATGGGCCTTGGGCCAGGCTCGGCCAGACGGCTCTGCCAGATCTGCAGATGAGCGGTGACATCGAGCTGTTCCAGCAGGTCGGCTCCGAGCACCTGGCCATAGGCAGCGAGCCAGCTGGCTCGCTGCATCACCGTCATAGCGGCGGCATCGTCGCTGCGCGCCATGCGCAGGCTTATGCCTTGCATTGGGGCACCAGACCGTTGGCGCGGGCCTGCTCATAGAGCGGCAGCACTTGCGCCTGTTGCGCCTGCAACTCGGCGATCCGGTTCTCGTTGCTCGGGTGGGTGGAGAGCAGTTGCGGCGGCGTGTTGCCACCGGCGGCGGCACTCATGTTTTGCCACAGGGGGATCGCCTCGGCCGGATTGAACCCGGCGCGTGCCATCAGCTCAAGTCCGAGCCGATCCGCTTCGCTCTCCTGAGTTCGGCCATAGGGCAACATCACCCCCACCTCGACCCCGAGGCCAAGGGCGGCCATGGTGGCGCCGCGATACTCGCTGGTGCCCATGGCGATGTCCGCAGCCGCCAGACCGATCCCCGCCAGCTGGCTGCGCGAGAGTCGCTCGTTGGAGTGCTGGGCCAGTACGTGAGTCAACTCGTGACCGATGACGGTCGCCAGCTGATCCTGATTCTTGGCCACCTTGAGCAGGCCGCTGTAGACCCCGATCTTGCCGCCGGGCAGGGCGAAGGCGTTGACCTGTTTGGAGTCAAACACCACCACTTCCCAGTTGGTGATGCCATAGCTGGCCGGCACCTGGGCGGTCACCGCCTTGGCGACACAGGAGACATAGGCGTTGAGTTTGGCATCCTTGCTCACCTTCTCCTGCTTCTTCATCTGCTCGAAGGAGTCGGCGCCCAGCTGGTTCATCTGCTGGGGAGAGTAGAGCAGCATCTGGCTGCGGCCGGTCGGCGACTGGGCGCAGGCGACCAGCAGGGAACTACAGAGGGCTACCATGCCAAACTTGGTGAGGGACGCAATCATGAAGGGATCCTTTGCCATAACGTTGCCCTATTCTCGGAAATGCCGCCCTGCTGCGCAAGGGAGCCAGCCCCCGGCTGGCGGAAAAATATCCATCCTGCGCTATTAACAAAACTGACAGCCGCCAAAAACAAAACGAGCCCGCTTGGGGCTCGTTTTATCAGGGCATGCTGACTGCAGGCAGTTACATGATACCCAGCTTTTTCAGGTCAGCCTGTACCACCTTGGCCGGCACCGGCACGTAGCCATCTTTGGCAACGATGTTCTGGCCTGCTTTGGAGAGCATCATCTTGACGAACTCTTGCTCCATCGGGGAGAGCGGCTTGTTCGGATGCTTGTTCACATAAACGTACAAGAAGCGAGAGAGCGGATACTTGCCGGTGATGGCGTTATCGGAGGTCGCTTCGATGAAGGTCTTGCCATCCTTGGAGAGCGGTACGGCACGCACGCCGGAGGTGACATAACCGATACCGGAGTAGCCGATGCCGTTCAGGGAGGCAGAGACAGACTGCACCACGGAGGCAGAGCCCGGCTGCTCGTTCACGCCGCTCTTGAAGTCGCCGTTACACAGGGCGTGCTCCTTGAAGTAACCGTAGGTACCGGATACGGAGTTGCGACCGAACAGTTGCAGATCCTTGCTGGACCAGTTGCCGTCCAGACCCAGATCAGACCACTTGGTGGCAGCCTTGGCTTCGCCGCACTTGAGGGTGCTGGAGAAGATGGCGTCGATCTGCGGCATGGTCAGCCCCTTGATGGGGTTGTCCTTGTTGACGAACACCGCCAGGGCATCGACTGCAACGCGGATGGCAGTCGGCTTGTAGCCGTAACGCTTCTCGAAAGCTTCCTCTTCACCGGCCTTCATGGCACGGCTCATCGGACCGAACTGGGCAACACCTTCGGTCAGGGCAGTCGGGGCGGTAGAAGAACCGGCGGCCTGGATCTGCACGTTGACGTTGGGGTACAAGCGCTTAAATTCTTCGGCCCACAGGGTCATCATGTTGGCCAGAGTATCAGAGCCGACAGAGGACAGGTTGCCCGAAATGCCGCTGGTCGGTGTGTAATCCGGCAGGTCTTTATCCACACCGGCAGCCAGGGCGCTGACAGAAAAGAGGGTTGCTGCGGTGAATCCGATTACACCAGCCAGTTTGTTGAGTTTCATCCAATCTCTCCAAAGTTACAGAAGGTCCGTTCTTAAAACGGCGCCAGTATCTGACCTGGCAGTGACAAATTTATGGATTTAATGTGACACTTTAATGACATGGCAGCGCTTTTGTCTAAATGGCAAAGGGCTGCAAGCGCAGCCCTTCCCGTGTATCTAACACCTTGTCATAAAAGACTATTTAATCACCACCAGGCGACTCGGAATGAGAAAGCTGAAGCGGCTGCCAAGGCCAACCCGGCTCTCGATATCAAGCTGGCAGTCATGGTGACTCAAGGCATGCTTGACGATGGCAAGGCCAAGTCCTGAGCCGCCGGTGTGGCGGGAGCGGGCCTTGTCGACCCGATAGAACCGCTCGGTGAGCCGCGCCAGATGCTCGGGCGGGATCCCCTCCCCCTCATCCTGCACCGCAAATAGCGCCATCGCCCCCTGCTTGCGCCACTCCACGCTGATTTTTCTCCCCGCAGGGGTGTAGTGGATGGCGTTGTAGACCAGATTGGAGACGGCGCTGCGCAGCTGCTCCTGATCGCCACGCACCAGGAGGTTGGGCTGCACCATGAATTCGATCTGGTGAGCCCGCTCCCCCGAGAGCGCCCGCGCCTCCTGCTCCAGCAGCCCCAACATGGCGGGCATGTCTACCAGATGGGAAAGATCCACGCTCGGAGCCGCCTCGATGCGCGACAGGGTGAGCAGCTGATTGACCAGGTTGTCCATCCGGATGGTCTGCTCCATCATCACCCGATGCGCCTTGGCCCACATGGCGGGCGGCGGCGGCTCCTCGGTCATCTCCAGATAGCCCTTGAGCACAGTAAGCGGGGTGCGCAGCTCGTGGGAGACGTTGGAGACAAAGTGTTTGCGGGTCTTTTCCAGACTGCGCAAGCGGGTGACATCGCGCACCACCAGCATCGCCTGATCGGAGGCGTAGGGCATGATGCGAAACTCGAGAAACTTCTCCTCATTGACCGGAGAGTGCATCTCCAATGGCTCGTCAAAAGCCTGTTTCGCCAGATAAGCGGTAAAAGCCGGATTACGGATCAGGTTGCCGATATGCTGGCCGGCATCTTCCGGCCAGCGAAAACCGAGCAGTTGCTCCGCCAGCCGGTTGCACCAGAGGATGCTGCCATCATCGCGCAATACTACGGCCGCGTCAGGCAATGCCTCGGCCCCTTCCCGAAAACGGCGGATCAGGCCCGCCAACTCGCGGCGCCGGGCGCGGTGGCGCTGCTGCAACTTGTAAATGCCATTGAAGATGTGCTCCCAACTGCCTTTTCCGTTGGGAGGAACCAGACTGCGATCGTGCCACAGCCAGTCCGACAGCCGCTTCTGGAAACGGTAATGCCAGCCAAGATGGAGCAACGCAGCGACCAGCAGAGTGAGCGAAAGGTGATCAATCAGCCAGCCAACCAATGCGAAAGGCGCATAAAAAAATGCCACTCGCCACAACTGTCGCCGCCAGGCGTAGGGTTGCAACATAACAGCCTCTAGAGACGGGTTGAGAAGCGATATCCGGCTCCACGCACCGTCTGGATCAATCTGTCGTGCCCTGTCTCTTCAATCGCCTTGCGCAGGCGACGAATATGCACATCCACGGTTCTGTCCTCGACGTACACATTGGTACCCCAGACATTATTGAGCAGCTGTTCACGGCTGTAGACCCGCTCGGGGTGAGTCATGAAGAAGTGAAGCAGCTTGAATTCGGTCGGCCCCATGTCGAGCGCCTTATCTTCGGCACTGACCCGGTGGGAGACAGGATCGAGTTTCAGCCCCTGCACCTCGATCACTTCGTCCACCGAAGTGGGCGACACGCGACGCATCACTGCATGGAGGCGGGCTGTCAGCTCCTTGGGCGAGAACGGCTTGGTGATATAGTCGTCGGCACCAGCCTCCAGACCACGCACCTTGTCCTCCTCCTCGCCGCGGGCGGTCAGCATCACCACCGGGATCTGGCGGGTCACCTCATCCTGCTTGAGCTGCTTGATGAACTGGATACCACTGCCGCCCGGCATCATCCAGTCCAGCACGATGAGTTCGGGGTAGGGTTCGCGCACCTTTGCCAGTCCATCGGCGTAATCTTCCGCTTCAATCGTCTCATATCCCTTCTGCTCCAACACGAAGCAGAGCATTTCGCGGATCGGTGCTTCGTCCTCGACCACCAGAATTCGCTTAGCCATTCCCTTCTCTCTCCTCTGTGAAGATGGGTGCGCCAATTATTAGAATTTTCTGTGACACTTTTATGACTTTATGACAGGCGGGATGATAAACGTTTTCAGATTCAGTTGGCAGCAGTGCGTTGCAACAAGTCCCAGCGGTTGCCACTGATATCCTCAAATACCACCACAGTGCCATACGGCTCGTCGCGGGGCTGTTCACAAAAATGAATACCGTACGCCTGCATGCGCTGGTAATCCCCCCAGAAATCAGTGGTCTCGAGGAACAGAAATACCCGGCCGCCCCCCTGCCGGCCGATGGCGGCCTGCTGCTGCGCATTGGCCGCTTGCGCCAGCAGCAAGGCTGAACCCGGGGCCCCTTTGGGGGCAATCCGCACCCAGCGCTTGCCCGGTTTGCCCGGCTCGTCGAGCGGAGTGTCTTCCAAGAGCTCAAAGCCAAGTCCCTCGGTAAAAAAAGCGATGGCTTGGTCGTAATCAGCCACCAGCAGGGTCAGCGCCCCTATGTGTTGTGACATGGCAGAAAATCCTCAACGGATGAGTCAACGGGCGCAATGCCCCGGCAAGGGCGCATCATAGCGGCTGGATGGGCAGGGCTCCAGCCGTCATGTGCGTCTTGAAAACGACCGGTGAGGGGGAGTGAGCACTCAAGGGGCTTCGCGCAGTGTCCGGTAGAGGGTGGTGCGGCTGATCCCCAGCTGGCGCGCGGCCTCGCTCACATTGCCGCCGCATGCCGCCAGCGTTTGCTGCACCTGCCGCCGGGTTTGTTCACGCAAGCTGGTCGCCTCCCCCATCGGCAAGACGCCGGGCTCTGTGGCCACACTGGGCAGATGCAGGTGGGCGGGTTCTATCCAACCCAACCCCTCTGCCAGCACACAGGCCACTTCCAGTGCCTGCTTGAGCTGGCGCACGTTGCCGGGCAGCGGATGGGCCAGCAGCTGTTGCTCCGCATCGCGGGTCAGACGCAGGGTCGGGTCCATCTCCGCCAACAGTCGCTGGATCAGCCCCAGACGCTCAACGGCAGGCCAACGGCGCAGCGGCATCAGCTGCTGGCGCCAGCCGCAGATCCGGTAATAGAGGTCTTCGCGAAATGCGTCACTCTGCACCATGGCCGCCAGATCCCGGTGGCTGGCACTGACCAACCAGAAATCCACCGCCTCCGGCTTGTGACTGCCAACCGGCGTCACGCTGCGCTCCTGCAATACCCGCAGCAGTCGGGTTTGAGCATGCAGCGGCAGTTCGCCAATTTCATCGAGCATCAGCATGCCGCCGTGGGCTGCGCGCAGATAACCCTGACTGCCCTGGCTGCGGGCACCGCTGAAAGCCCCGCCCACATAGCCAAACAGCTCGGCTTCCACCAGATCTGCTGGCAACGCGCCACAGTTGACGCACACCAGTGGCTGATCCCGCCGACTCGATGCTCGGTGCAGGGCCCGCACCAGATGCTCTTTACCGCTGCCGGTCTCCCCCTCGATAAGCAGCGAAATGCCGCGCTCCAGCATCTTGAGCGGCACCTGCTGCGGATGTGGCACCGGGCTTGAGTGACCCGGCAGCGCGGTGCAGGAAGATGTCGCGTCCGTTTCTGGCACCAGCCGCAAGCCACGCCCCTCGCGCAGCAGTTGCCTGCCATCGAAAGGATGCTGACCGAGCCAGAGTCGGCCTGCCCGGTTGGCGCCGAGCAGTTCCCCCTCCTCTCCCAGCAACAGGCGAGCGGACCAGAGGCTCTGGGGATCGAGATCCACCAGCCAGCCCGGCTGACGCGCCAGCAGTGCGTTTTCGAGGGTCATCGCCAGCAGCCGCACCGTGCCCAGCATATCGCCATCGTGATGGGCCGCATCGGTGGAGATATCGAGCACCCCGAGCAATTGCCCATCCGACCCGAGCAACGGGCAAGCACTGCAACTAAGGAAGCTGTGCTGGGCGAAGAAGTGCTGATTGCCGAGCACCTGCACTTCGCTCTGCTCGGCCAGCGCGGTACCGATGGCGTTGGTACCCTTGCTCGCCTCCCCCCAGCGGGCGCCACTGCGCAAAAAGATACGCTCGGCATGGCGGGCGAACCCCTCATCACCACTGGCGGCCAGAATGGCCCCCTCACCGTCACACAACAACAGGCGACAGGGGCGACCCGCCAGCAACTGGGCAAACAGCGGCAGCACAAAGCGCTGGAAGCAGGCGATCAGCCCCCTGTGCTGCTCCTGACGGGCCGACAGCTCCCCCTGGGGCAGCAAGTCCAGATCGGCGCTCTGCTGGCGGCTCAGCCCCTGATACAGGCAGCGCAGCCAGGAACGCTGGATCGGACCGGGACCGGGTTGAAGTGACTCACTCATCACGCCTCCTGTTCACAAACAGCACGACTGTCTCGGCCACTGTCCAGAAACGGTACAGTTTTATCGCAATAGCCGTGGTCATTGGTTAACCAAGATACGCCGCCACACCCCATTTGATAACGTTTTTGTAACCTTTTGCCTGCTGGTCAGACCCTTTGGCACGCCCCTTGCGATATCAGCTGCCAACCGGTCTGTCAGCCAGTCCGGTCAGGATCACACACATAAAGGATGATGAGATGATTTATACCGCTCCCGGTCAGGCAGGTGCCCTGGTCAGCTTCAAGTCCCGTTACGACAACTTCATCGGTGGTGAGTGGGTGGCTCCTCGCGCCGGCCGCTACTTTGAAAACATCTCGCCGGTGGATGGCAAAGTATTCTGCGAGGTCGCTCGCTCCGACGCCGCCGATATCGAGCTGGCGCTGGATGCCGCCCACAAGGCGTTCACCAGCTGGAGCAAGACCAGCGTCACCGAGCGCAGCAACCTGCTGCTGCGCATCGCCGATCGCATCGAACAGAACATCGAGGTGCTCGCCATCGCCGAAACCTGGGAGAACGGCAAGGCGGTGCGCGAGACCCTGGCCGCCGACCTGCCGCTGGTGGTGGATCACTTCCGCTACTTCGCCGGCTGTATCCGCGCCCAGGAGGGCTCGGCCGCCGAGCTGGACCAGAACACCGTCAGCTACCACTTCAAGGAGCCCATCGGGGTGGTCGGCCAGATCATCCCGTGGAACTTCCCGCTGCTGATGGCGGCCTGGAAGCTTGCCCCTGTGCTGGCGGCCGGCTGCTGCAGCGTGCTCAAGCCCGCCGAGCAGACTCCGGTCACCATCATGCTGATGATGGATCTCATCAAGGACATCCTGCCTGCCGGGGTGGTCAACGTGGTCAACGGCTTCGGCGCCGAGGCAGGCCAGGCGCTCGCCACCAGCAACCGGATCCAGAAGCTCGCCTTCACCGGCTCCACCGAGGTGGGTGCCCATATCCTGCGCTGCGCTGCCGACAAGCTGATCCCCTCCACCGTGGAGCTGGGCGGCAAGTCCCCCAACATCTACTTCGCCGACGTGATGCAGCACGAGAGCAGCTACATCGACAAGGCGGTGGAAGGGATGCTGATGACCTTCTTCAACCAGGGCGAGGTGTGCACCTGCCCCTCCCGCGCGCTGGTGCAGGCCAGCATCTATGACGACTTCATGGACAAGGTGCTGGCCCGCGCCCGCACCATCGTCCAGGGCAACCCCCTCGACACCGCCACCCAGGTCGGTGCCCAGGCGTCCCGCGAGCAGTTCGACAAGATCCTGAGCTACATGGAGATCGGCCGCGGCGAAGGGGCCAAGATGCTGATCGGCGGCGGCCCGGCCAAGGTGAGCGGGCTGGAGGGGGGCTTCTACATCCAGCCCACCATCTTCTCGGGTCAGAACAAGATGCGGGTGTTCCAGGAGGAGATCTTCGGGCCGGCGCTCGGGGTCACCACCTTCAAGGACGAGGCGGAGGCGCTGGCGATTGCCAACGACACCCAGTACGGGCTGGGAGCGGGCCTGTGGACCCGCGACAGCAATCTGGCCTGGCGCATGGGTCGCGGCATCCAGGCCGGCCGGGTCTGGGTCAACTGCTACCACGCCTATCCGGCGCACGCGGCATTTGGCGGCTACAAGAAGTCAGGGATCGGCCGCGAGACCCACAAGATGATGCTGGACCACTACCAGAACACCAAGAACCTGCTGGTAAGTCACGACATCAACCCGCTCGGCTTCTTCTAGCGCGAGCAGATACCATCAGAAAGGGCGCCTGCGGGCGCCCTCCTTGTTTTGCTTCATCAGATGACATGTCCGGCAATTTGTTATCTGCCCGACTGTAGGCGATAACGCTGGGGGGAGCAGCCCAGCTCCCGGTTGAACATGGCGATAAAGGCCGAGGTGGAGCCGTAACCGAGCCGCCAGCTGATCTCCTGAATGGGCATGTCCCCCTTGAGCCAGGCCAGCGCCTTGAGCAACCGCAGCCGCGCCCGCCACTGACCGAAGCTCATCCCCAGCTCCCGCAGGCAGCGCCGCGCCAGGGTGCGCTCTGTGGTGTGCAGTTGTCCGGCCCACTGGGCCAGAGTTCGGGGATCGGCAGGATCGCTGTGTAACGCCGCCAGCATGGGAGCCAGCAGCTTGTCCTGACTCATCGGCAGGTAGCTCTCCTGACAGCGGGTGCGCGCCAGTCGCTCCACCAGCAACTCGGCCTGGCGCTGATCCCACTCATCCGCCATATGGCTCACCCGCCGTTCGCAAAAATCGCTCAGCAGGGCGCGAATAAGCGGGGTGAGCAGCAGCAATCTGGGCTCTGGCGGCAGCTTGGCCGCCAGCTCGTGGCTGACGTAGATGGAGGTGTAGTCGAGGGTCTGCTCGTTGTAGGAGGTGTGGTCGAGATCCGCCGGCACCCAGATGAGGTAGTCAGCCGGCGCCACCAGCCGGTGATCGTCCAGCACTATCTCCATCACCCCCAGGCTGATGAGGCTGAGCTGGCCCCAGGGGTGGCTGTGGGGCGCACATGCGCTCTCGGCCTGGATCTGCTGATAACGCAGATAGAGCGGATTGGGCTCTGGCAGATGCAGGTCCGTCGGATGGTAGTGACGTATGGCCATGGCGAGCGGATTGTCCTTTGCGCGGGATGATTTGTCAGTTTTACGTTACTTGATATCAGAAAGACAAGGGTAGACTGGTCACCTCGATAATAAGGAGTCTTTGATGCGTATTTTCTACCCGCTGATGTTTCCGCTGCTCGCCGTGCTGATCTGGGCCACCAATACCGTGGTGTCCAAGGCCGCCGCCGATGTGCTGGATCCCGCGGCTATCTCCTTCTACCGCTGGGTGATCGCCGCCCTAGCGCTGACCCCCTTCTGTCTGCCCACCCTCTGGCGGCGACGCAGTGAGGTTCGACCCTGGCTCGGCAAGCTGCTGGTGCTGGCGGCCCTCGGTATGGTGCTCTACCAGTGTCTGGCCTACTACGCTGCTCACAGCACCTCGGCCACCAATATGGGGGTGATCGGCTCCCTGATTCCGCTGCTCACCCTGCTGCAAGGGGCGCTCTTCTTCGGCCAGCGTCCCGGCAAACAGGCACTGCTCGGCATGAGCCTCTCCCTGTTCGGGGTGCTCTGGCTGCTTGGCAAGGGCGAACCACTGGCCCTGCTCCACAACGGCATCAACCCGGGGGATGGCATGATGTTGCTGGGCTCCGCCAGCTACGCCCTTTACGGCCTATTGATCCGCCGCTGGCACCTGCCGTTTGGCCCCTGGCTCAACCTCTATGTGCAGATCCTGCTGGCGGTACTGCTGCTGGTGCCGCTCGCTCTCAGCGCAGACTCGATGGCGGTGCCAGCCGAAGGATGGGGACTGGTGCTCTTCGCCGGGCTTGCCTCCTCCCTGCTGGCGGCTTACTGCTGGATGCGCGGCCTCGCCTGCATGGGCGCCGAGCGCACCTCGGTCTTTATGAACCTGATGCCGCTCTGTACGGCGCTGATCGCCGTCGTCGGCTTGGGCGAGCCGATCCACGGCTACCACCTGCTAGGTGGCGGGCTGATCCTGGGCGGAGTGATGATCTCCCAGCTGAAAAAGCGTGTCCCACTGCCGGAGCGCAATGCAGCCTGACGGGCAACATGCCAAAAACAACAAGGGAGCCGCTGGCTCCCTTGTTCATTTCTATCGTGTTCTGGCGACTGTGAACCAACTTCACCCCGCCCGGCGCCAGCGGTAGCGCCGCTCCGGCCGCCCCCGCTGACCGTAGTTGAGATCCACATCCACCCGGTCTTCCGACTCCAGATATTCCAGATAGCGGCGCGCCGTGGTGCGGCTGAGGGAGAGTCGCAGCGCCACCGTGTCGGTGGAGAAGACACTCTCCGGCTCACCCGCCAGCAGATCCAGCACCTGACGCAGGGTGATGCTGTCGATCCCCTTGGGAGTGACGCGCATCTCCTTGATCTGGGAGCGCCCTCCCTTGCCCAGCAGCTTGTCGAGATCTTCCTGCTCCAGCCGACCCCGCTCGCAGAGGCGGCTGTGCAGTTGCAGGATCTCGTCCAGACTCTGCTGGATGCGAAACAGCCGCAATGGTTTGATGACGTAGTCATGAACCCCCAGATTGAGGGCCTGCTGGATCGTCTCCACATCCCGCGAGGCGGTCACCATGATGACATAGGCTTCGCGGTTGTGGCTACGCAGGCGGCTCACCCACTCAAGGCCGGAGCCATCGGGCAGGGAGACATCCACCAGCAGCAGTTGGGGCACCACACCGGCCATCATGGTATCGGCCTGGGCCAGGGTGCCGGCCCGCCCCAGCAGGGAGAAACCGGGTGTCGCCGCCACCAGTTCTGACAAGATGGCACCGATCCGATCGTCATCTTCAATAACAAGCGTGATTATTGGGTCCATGGCTCACATTAATTGGTTTTTATTCAAGTAGATACCAAACAGGGTGGTCTGCTCGGCGGTTCGCCGCCATTCTATCACACCCTCGTGCCGACCCACGGTCTCCTTGACCAGGAACAGACCCACCCCGTGATCGCCGCTCTGGCGACTCACCCCGTAATCGAACAGGTGATCGGCCAGCTCCTCGTCGACCCCCTCACCGCTATCCTCCACCTCGATCACCAGTCGCCGCCCCACATCGCACAGGGACAGCAGCACCCGCGGCGGCCGCTGCTGGCGGTTGCGCCAGGCCGCCTGCAGGCCGTTGTCCAGCAGGTTGCCAATGAGGGTAATGAGATCGGCCGAGACCGAGGCCGGATACTCCGCCAGCGCCGAATCGGGATCGAGTTCCAGGGTCACCCCCAGCTCGCGAGCCCGGCTGAACTTGCCGAGAATCAGCCCCGCCACCGGCTTGTTGTCGATCAGCCGCAGCAGCTCCTGCAGCATGGTCTGGCACGCTTCGTTCTCCTGCTGGATCAGCTCCACCGCCTGATCCACATGGCCCAGCTGCAACAGGCCGGAGAGGCTGCTCAGCTTGTTGGCAAACTCGTGGCTCTGCATCCGCAACATCTCGGCATACTGGCGCAGGTGGGTCACCTGCACCCCCAGACTGGCGGCCACCTCCGGACGGCTGAAGATCAGCAGCCGCCCCGGCGCCTTGCCCTGCACCGCCTGCCAGCGGCCAACGAAGGACTCCCCCTGAATGGTGAAGCTCACTTCCCCACCCTCCTGCTCCAGACAGGGGGCAAGGGGCGGCACCAGCTCCGCCAGCGACTGTCCCTGCAGGGCGTGGCGCCCGGTAACCGGCAGCCGCAGCTGATAGCTGGCGGTGCTGTTGATCATGTTGATGTTGCCGCGACCATCAAGGGCGATGACCCCTTCGGTGATGTGCTCCAGCACCAGATCCTGCAGGGTGAAACGGCGCACGATTGCCTCCGGCTCCAGATCGAGCAGAGTCTTGCGCAGCAGGTATTGCACCCAGAGTGCCAGCAGCAGGCCGCACCCCAGCACCGCAACGATGGCGCTGATGAGCAGGGCTACCCGCTCCATATAGATGCCCTCCACCTGCTGCATCAGATAGCCCACCACCACGGCCCCCATGACGCGCCCGTCACCGCCCACCACCGGGGAGAAGCAGCGGATCGCCGGCCCCATGGTGCCCCGATCCTTGGAGCAGTAGCTGCGCCGCTCCTGCAGCGCGGGCCAGATATCCTCGCCGCGAAACTTCTGCCCCACCAGCTCGGGGTTGGGGTGGCTGAGGCGGCGACCATGCTCGTCGGTTACCACCATATAGGTGGCGTCGGTGCGGTTGCAGACCGCCTCCACATAGTCGCGCAGGGTAGGGTCACGGCCCTGACGCAGGGCCTCGACCACCCGGGTGTCCGCCGCCATCACCCGTGCCAGATCGCTCCCCTTATCCTGCAGATTGCTCTCCAGCAGATGGCGGATAAAGAGGGCCAGCAGACTGCCCAGAATGAGGATCAGCAGCAGGGAGAGCCCGAGAGAAAGGGTGACCAACTGGTGGCGAAGTTTCATGCACATACCTTAAAACGTCAGGACGCAGCCCAATAGTGCGGATGCCACCAGGTCTGGTCAATCAAAGGAGCCGGATCGCCGACAAAATCGGCCAATCCTTCCTCGCGGGCGCAGAGCGCCACCGCTCTGGCGACGGCGCGGGCCACCTCTCCCACCTGTTCGATGGGGGGTAGCAGCCGACCCGCCACCAGCGGATAAGCGCCGACTGCCCGCACCGCAGCCAGCAACATGCCATCGCTGATGCGGCGCGCCTTGACCGCGCAGGCCCCGAGACCAATCCCCGGGAAGACATAGACGTTGTTGCACTGGGAGACCACCCGCCGCTCCCCCGCCAACGTCACCGGCGCAAAGGGGCTGCCGGTGGCCAGCAGAGCGCGGCCATCTGTGGCGGCCCACACCTGCTCGGGGGTGGCCTCGGCGCTGCGGGTCGGGTTGGAGAGTGGCAGGCTCACCGGCTGCTCGCACACCTCCCCCATCGCCTGCAACACCTCGTCAGTAAAGAGGCCGCCCTGACCGCTCACGCCAATCAAGACCGCCGGGCGCATCTGGCGGATGGTCTCCAGCAGCGAACTGCTCCCCTCCTCCACGGCGCGGGCAAACGGCTGTTGGGCGCGAGTCAAGTTGGGACGATCGCAGCAGACCACCCCATCCTGATCAAACAACCAGACGCCGTCGTGACTCCCCGCCAGCTGGGCCAGCATGGCGGCGATGCCGCAACCGGCAGAGCCCGCTCCGACGATCAGCACCGGGGCATCACTGAGGGTGGTCCCCGCCTGTTGCAGACCGGCCAGCACGCAGGCGGAGGCGACCGCCGCCGTGCCCTGAATATCGTCGTTGAACATGCAGAGCTCATCCCGATAACGGGTCAGCAGATTGGCGGCGTGCTTGCCGGCAAAGTCTTCAAACTGCAGCACCACCTGCGGCCAGCGCTTGCGAATGGCGGCCACCACCTTGTCCATGAAGTGGTAGTAGCTCTCGCCGTCGATGCGCGGGGATTGCCAGCCGAGGTAGGAGTCATCCTCCAGCAGCTCGGGATTGTTGGTGCCCACATCGACGCAGAGCGGCAGGGTGCGCGCCGGATTGATGCCGCCGGCAGCGGAGTAGAGCACCAGCTTGCCGATACAGATCCCCATGCCGCCGATACCGAGATCGCCAAGCCCCAGCACCCGCTCGCCGTCGGAGATGACGATCACGTCCACCTCCTGCTCCACCGACTCGAGGATGTCGTCAAGATCATCCCGGTCGTGCCAGGAGAGGTAGAGGCCGTGGCTGCGCAGATAGAGATCGCTGTGGCGCTGGCACGCCTCCCCCACCACCGGGGTGTAGATGATTGGCAGCAGCTCCGGCAGGTGGTGACGCACCAGATCGTAGAACAGCACCGGGTTGTCCTCCTGCAGCTGACGCAGCAGCAGATGCTGGTCAAACGGACTCTGCATGGCGCTGACCAGTCGGTAGATCCGGCGCCGCTGCTGGGAGAGGGACTCCTCCTTGTGGGGCATACGCCCCCGCACGCCCTGACGCTTGCGTTCTGCATAGGGCAGGCTGGTGCCCATCATGATGTCGTTCATTTTGTTTGTTCCTCAATCCGGTATCAGGCGAGCAGGGAGATAAGAGCAGTAGCCAGGATCAGCATCACGGCGCCGCCAAGACGGGAGGATATCTGGGCAAAGGGCATCAGCTTCATCCGCTGGGCCGCCGAGAGCACGGCTACGTCGCCGGTGCCGCCCATGTTGGCCATGCAGAGCCCGCCGGTGATGGCCGCCTCGATGGGATAGAAACCGATCATCCGGCCCACCAGCGCCGCGCCGAGGGCACCACCGATCACGGTGACCATGACCAGCACGAAGTAACTGATGGAGAAGGCGCTGATCAGCTCCGGAATACTGGTGTAGGCGACACCGATCCCCACCAGCAGGGAGGGAGTCAGGTTGCTCACCACAAACTGATACCAGTCGGCTGCCGCCTGCTCATAACGGCGCGGCAGCAGGCCACTCACCTTGATAAAGGCGACCGCCAAAATCATCAGGGCGAAGGGGTGCATCGGGATAAAGTTGCCAAGCAGGGAGCCCAGCACAAACATGCTGGAGCTGATAAAAAGCCCCATACCCAGACTCTGCAGGGTCGGCGCTTCGGCCTGCTCATCGGCAATGCTCTGGCTACTCTCTTTAACCATCAGCTTGCCGTTGCCAGTCAGGGAGGGGTAACGGCGACCGAGCCGCGCCAGCAGGGATCCCACCAGAATGGCCAGGGTATTGGCGATCACCACCGCCGGTACCATGCGCGACAAGAGATCCGCACTGGACATCTGCATCGGGCCGGAGAGGATCTCCACCAAGGGCACCGCACCGGCGCCCATGCCACCGCCCATGATGGGCAGGCCGATCAGCAGCACCGCATTCTTGAAGCCATACCCCATCAGGGAGCCGACCAGCCCCACACTCAGCAGTGCCAGCGCCACGCCGCCAAGAATGACCGGCAGGTAGCGCATGGCGGCATTTTTCAGCAGCGCACCGCTCATGCCGAACACCGAACCTGTCACCAGACTGGCGATAAAGAAGTTGAGAAAGCCCCCCTCCTTCATGAAGTTGGTGATGACCTGCCCCGCCTGCACCGGCAGCAGCTGATATTCGAACAGGGCGGCGCCGCCGAAGATGGCGAGGATGGTGCCGCCCCCAAGATATTCACGGATTGGCATGATCCGCTCACCCAGCTCGGTCAGCAGGGTGCCCAGCACGAACATCAGCGCCAACGCACCGACCATGCCCAGCGGCAACGAGCCATTCCAGCCGGAAAAGAGAACACAGGTCGCCAACCCCAGAAATATAAAGAGCGGCATACCGGCAATTTGTTGGCCGCCCATAAAGGCGGCCTTTTCTTGTGTGGTTTGTAGGGGTGAGAGGTTTTTCATTGTTATGTACTCTGCGTGTGATTGTGGCCGCTACTTTATTGATCCCCCTCTCCCCTGTCGGTTAGCCAGACTGCAAAGCCATATAAAAACATTAAAAACTTAAACATCATGGTGCCGCCAACGTGCGCAGCACAATAGAACACCAGACATCCGATACCCGACCAAGTCAGGAAATAGGGTGATAAAACGAGCGACCATAATGGCGGATATTTCGGTGATCAGCAGTAATAACGATGCGATGATCTCCCCCCTTCGGGGAAATAACAGAGCCAGATGACAAGCTCTGCGACCATTTATCGCCACAGATCCTGTGAGTGATAATCAGCGGGCAATGTCATCGCCATAACGCGAGTGCCACGGCATGCCACATCAGGGTTTGAGTCAGCATATAGGAAGCTCTCACGATGAAAAAGGGTGAGGAGAAAGATGCAAAAAGGGGAGATTGAAATAGTGATGAGTCAAGCCAGCGAATACCAGAGCACTGGCTTGAACTCACAAGGATCACACACGGTCAGGTCTATTCTGCCAACAGCAATGGAATATTGGCGGGGTCAAAATCATGACTGATATCGGTACTTCTGATTGCGCCTTCCCGATTCACGCCATGGTGTGACTCTGCACCATATTCCCCATCACTCAACAGCGCTTCAATTGCCAGATACACACATCCACTGTCATATCCATCCACAACCCGTTTCCCCCTTGTTTTATAACCCCATCAATATTAGCGGATAAAAAAAGAGCTGCTCGCTGAAGCTGAAAATTTCATGAAAATAACCACCGGATATCCTCCATTCACGGCGCAATATCCGAATCGGCAAGAGAGCCTCGAGTGGATCAGCCCCGAGAATAATATCAGGGGCTCGAATGCTGCTCGCCCTCACCAACGAAAGACCCGACCAGAAACATGATCAGTATCACACTATTTACTTAGCCTGCTAAACAAGTATGATACTTAGCAGGCTAAGTAGATTGAGGATGAGAAGATGACGGATCTGGAAAGGTTGCGCGAGCTGTCGCTCGCCGAGCAGATAGCGCGGATGCACCGGCTATGGCGTACTGCCGCCGATCTGGAGCTGGCCCCCCTTGGCCTCACCCATCCCCGCTGGACCGCGCTGTGGAAGCTCTCCCGCATGGGGAGCCATGTCAGCCAGAAGACCCTGGCCGAAGCCCTCGAAATAGAACTGCCCTCCCTGATGCGCACCCTGGGCCAGCTGGAAGAGCAGGGACTGATTGAGCGCCACTGCTGCAGTCAGGACAAGCGGGCCCGCATCGTCTGCGTGACCCCAGCTGGCCAGACCCTGCTCGATCAGATCGCCGACCGCATCATGAATATTCGCCGGGAGCTGCTGGGGGGAATCGACGAGCAGACCCTGCAGCTGTTTGAAGCCACGGTGCAGCGGATCTCGGCCAACGCCCTCAGCAAAATTGAACAGCACCACGACCGACAAGCCGGAGGCGATACAAGCCCTCCCGAGACCGACACAGAGAGAGAATAAGATGACCCCGGATCAACAATTTACCCGCTGGATCAAATGGTCCATGGCGGGCTTTGCCACATTGTTTGCCTATTTTCTGATAGCCGACCTGCTGATGCCCCTCACCCCTCAGGCGATGGCGACCCGGGTGGTCACCAAGCTGGCCCCCCAGGTGAGCGGCAAGGTGATCGAGGTCGCCGTTCACAACAACCAGCAGGTCAAGAAGGGGGATCTGCTGTTCAGGCTGGACCCGGCCCCTTTTGAACTGGCAGTGGAGCAGGCCCGCCTTGCGCTGGCGCAGGCTGAGCAGCAGAACAGTGAACTGGATGCCGCCCTGACAGCTGCTGTTGCCGAGGTCAACGCCAAGGAGACGCTGGCCAGCCAGAAGTGGCGCGAGGCTGAGCGGATCGATGCACTGTACCAACGTCACATGGTTTCGCTGCAACAAAAAGATGAGGCTGACAGCGCCCTGCGCAGCGCTCAGGCCAACCTGCGCGCCAGTCAGGCCAAACTGGCCCAGCTCAAGGCCAGTCGTGGCGTGACCGGTGAGGACAATCTGTTGCTGCGCCAGGCCCGCAACAAGCTGGCGCAAGCGCAGCTGGCCCTCTCTTACAGCCGGGTCCATGCGGATCAGGATGGCACCATCACCAACCTGCAGCTCAAGCCGGGCAGTATCGCCAGCGCGGGCAGCCCGCTGCTGGCGCTGGTGTCGGAACAGGTGGACGTCATTGCCGATTTTCGGGAGAAGAGCCTGCGCCATGTTGGCGCGCAAACCCGCGCACTGGTCGCCTTCGATGGCGAGCCGGGTCAGCTCTATCCTGCCCGGGTGAGCAGTCTGGATGCCGGGGTAAGTGCCGGTCAATTTGATGCCAATGGTCGACTGGCGGCGCCGGTGGAGTCGGATCGCTGGGTACGGGATGCCCAGCGGATGCGGCTGCACCTCGAGCTGGAGCAGCTCCCCGACCATCTGCCAGCCGGGGCGCGGGCCACGGTACAACTGCTGCCGGACAATGCCCTGACCGCCATGCTGGCACGGGGCCAGATCCACCTGCTCAGCCTGCTCCATTATGTCTACTAACCACGCCACTCACCCGTCGGCCAATACCGTCCCAGCACACCCCGTCGGCGGTGCTGCCACTCACCTCTGGTATCGGCCCCTCACCGGCAACGAGCTGCGCCAGTGCCTGCGTATCGCCTTTGGCTGCACCACGGGCTTTCTGCTCTGCAAGCTGTTTGGCTGGAATTACGGGGTCTTCTATACGGTCACGCCGGTGCTGCTGCTGGGAATGGTGCCGGTGATGAATGGCCATGCCGCACGCCAGCTGATCGCGGCTGCGGTGGTCTGTGGGGTGGAGGTCGGGCTGCTGGGGGGGCTGTTTGGCAGCCATCCGGCGCTGATGACCCCTATCGCCTTTCTGCTATTTCTCTACCGCTTCGCCGCCATGTCGCGGGGCAGCCTGTTTCTGTTCGGGGCCAACGGGGTGCTGAGCCTCAGCATCATGCTGCACTTTGCCAGCTATCCGCAGACTGACCTCAACGACCTGATCCTCAACAATATCTGGGCGAGCGTGCTATCGGTGCTGATCGCTTACCTGATGACCATGCTGATCCCGGATGTGGAGGCCAGACCCAAGCCCGCCTCGGTCCCCAAGGCGCCGCACCGGATGCGCCATGAAGCCCTGCTGGGGGCCACGGTGGCTACCCTGTCGTTTCTGGTCTTTCAGGTGTTTGACCTGCGCGACTCCATGTCTGCCCAGGCCACAACCCTGCTGGTGCTGTTCCCCATGCACTGGAACGGCGCCCTCAGTTATGCCCGCAAACGGGCGATGGGCACCTTGCTGGGGGTCACCTTCGGCCTGCTCGGCCAGCTGCTACTCTATGACTGGTCGGGGCAACTGTTGCTGGTCGCCCCGCTACTGTGGCTCGGCGCCATGTTGTTCAGCCATGCCCACGTCAAGGAGGCAGGCGGCTCCGGGGTCGGCTTTGGCGCCCTCACTACCCTCGGCATCCTGTTTGGCCAGTACCTCACCCCGGGCAACGATCTGGTGTTCAGCGCCCTCTACCGCGTGAGCAGCATCCTGTTTGCCATCGTGGTCACCCTGCTGGCCTGCTACCTCGTCCATCGGCTGCTCAACCGCTTCGAGGCGACCCGCTTCGGTTATTGATTTCCTGTTGTAAGCACTGTTGTCAGCCCATGGATGAGCTCTCTTTCGCCCCGTCGCCTACCGGGGCGTTTTTTTCTCTCCCTTATTTACCTCCCTCCTGCCGCCACGGATCAGCGCAGAAGTGTAGCTATGCTTGTAAAGCTGCAGTCGATGAGGTGCACCTATGATTCCGTGGTTTAAAAAATGGTTGGTGTGTCTGCTGCTGGCGACCAACCCGCTCGGGGCTACCCCGCTTGTCATTGGTGCCGAAGATGACTGGGCCCCTTATTGCGAGCGCGACAAGGAGGATGGCCAGCCTCACGGGCTGGCGCCAGAGCTGGTCAAGGCGGTGTTCGCCGCCGAAGGGATCGAGATTGTCTTTCGCACCCTCCCCTTTGCCCGCTGTATGCACGATGCGAAAAGCGGCAAACTTGCGGGGTGCTTCAACGCTACCATCACCGAAGAGAACCGCTACCAGTACCATTGGCACGATACCCCCATGTTCGAGGAGGATCTCGCTATCTTCGCCCTCGCCAGCGAACCGCAACGGGATCTCAAGCTCACCTCGCTGGAGGGTAAACGGGTGGGCATCACCCTCGGTTACACCTATCCCACCGATTTTATGGAGAACCCCAGGATCACCCGCTTTCAGGCCAAATCCGATGCCCAGATCCTCGAGATGCTGGTACGCGGCCGGGTCGACTACATCCTGATGAACGGCATGCCGGGCTACCTCAAGATCCAGCAGAAACAGCTGACCGGCAAGGTGGTCAAGGTTGGCAAGCTCTCCACTGATGGCTTCTGGCTCGCTTTCTCCCGCAACACACCGCAAGGGGAAGCGCTGGCCAAACAGTTCGAGCAGGGATTGCAGAAGATCAAGAACAATGGCACCTATGAGACGCTGATCCGCCAGTTTGAAACCAGGCTTGGCCTGCACTGATTGGCGCAACCTTGTTGCTAGTGACATCCCCTCATACTCGTCCGGTATGCCGGACAGCCAGCGACGCACCGAATGGCCTTCATGATTGCACAATGGGGGTAACCTGTTAGGCTCACCCCCGTATGACACCAATGGAGCTGTAATCATGAATAAGGCATATATGATGGCCGCTGGTGCACTGACTCTCGGCCTGCTCGCTGGCTGCAATCAGGGCAATACTCTCTCCGTCACCGGTGGCGAACCGGTCAGTTACCAATGCGAGCAGGGCAAGAGGGTGCAGGTGCGCTACTTCTCCCTCTCCGACGATAGCCTCAACTTTATCAAACTGTCGCTGCCGGACGGCAAGGATTACACCCTGCCCCAGGCCATTTCAGCCTCCGGCGCCCGCTATACGGACGAACACGAAGCCGTCTGGTGGAACAAGGGGAATGAGGGCTTTGTCGAGCTGCGGGATCAGGATGGCGAGTGGCAGACTGCCTACGACAACTGCAAACAGCAATAAACGTGACCCCGGCCTGGCCGGGGTCTCTCTTTCTCTGGCATCAGAGTGGTGGGGGATCAGTTGATCTCGATCTCGAAGCGGTTGGTTACCTCGACCGGGATGGCATCCGGGTTGCCCTCTGCCGGGCTATAGCGGATCCGCGAGAGGGTCGCCAGCGCGCTCTGCTCCAGCTCGCCGGGAGGATCGGCCGCCACCACTTCCGGCTTGACCGGCGTGCCGCTGGCATCGATTTGATAGCGAACTTCCACATATCCCTTGACCGGTTTGGTCGGCAGGGTGGGCTCATCATTGTCAAACCATGACCATTGGCTCTGCTGGATCCAGTAGCTTGAAAGCTGTTCGAGGGGAATAACGACCGGGGCACGCTCGCGTGCCACCTCCTGACGGGATGAGCACCCCATCAACAGCATCACTGCCAGACCGGACCATACTGCGACTTTCCACTTCATGTAACGCTCCTTGTTCTTTGCCGGTACTTGTTACCGGACTGCGGGAGATCGACTCGCTTCCCCTTGGGCAGTGCCCATCCTAACGAAAAAGTATTCGTATGAACATGAACAAAAGGGCCAACCCCGAGAGGTAGGCCCTTTTATCGTCAATGAGCTCATTAGCCAGCGCCAGGTATCAGCCGCGCTTGTCGCTCACCACCAACCAGAGTGCATGGACCATGCCCGGCAGACCTCCCAGCAGAGTCAGCACAATGTTAATTAAAAAGTGCAGGCTAAAACCCACCTGAATAAAAGCGCACACAGGGGGCAGAAAAATGGCCAGCAAGATCTTGAGCAGATTGTTCATCCCGGATCTCCTTTTCAATAATGTCGTCGGGACAGGAATGGGCTAACCATAAACATACCGGACTTCAACTGCAAACCAGACAGGGGATCCGCTCACCCGCATCACGCCAGGCGTTGAGGTCGTGGATCTGCTGATTGCTGCTGCCACGCCAGAGCAGGCCCGGGTCTGCCAACTCCTTTTCAAACTTGCCATCCACCAGTACATCCAGCAAGGCAACCAGCTCGCGCTGGGCCTCTGACAGCTCGCCGAGCAGATAGCCGGTCCAGCACCAGATGTCCTTGCCCGGACACTCGGTGCGTACCCGTTTCACCAGCGCCAGCACGTGGGACACGTTGGCCGGGTGGAGCGGATCGCCGCCGGAGAGCGACAGACCTCGCCGTTTGATGCGGCTGTCGTTGAGATCCGCAATGATGCGATCGCTCATCGCCTCATCAAACGGCTTGCCGCCATCGAGCCGCCAGGTGCTCTGGTTGTAGCAACCTGGGCACTGATGCTCGCAACCGGAGACAAACAGGGTGGCACGGGTGCCGGGGCCGTTGATCACATCGACCGGGTAGTATTGGTGGTAGTGCATCGCTTGTTTCCTGCCTCGTTCACGGGACAGCGGCATAGCTGCCGCCCTCCAATGAAAATGGCCCCTTGAGTCAGGGGCCAGCTCTTCATTGCCCGTGCGCTTACATATGTTTGACGCGGCGCTTCACCTCTTCCTGCTTGCCCGCATTGAAGGGGCGCGCATCCGGGCTGCCGAGGTAGCCGCAGACACGGCGGGTCACCGACACCTTGGCGGGGTCGTGGTTACCGCAGCGTGGGCAGGTAAAGCCCTTGGAGGTGCACTCGAACTCGCCGGTGAAGCCGCAGTCATAGCACTCGTCAATGGGGGTGTTGGTACCGTAGTAGGGCACCTTGTCATAGCTGTAATCCCAGACGTTTTCGAGCGCTTCCAGGTTGTGCTGGATGTTGGGGTACTCGCCATAGCAGATGAAGCCGCCGCTGGCGATGGGCGGATAGGGCGCCTCGAAATCCAGTTTGTCGTACGGATTGACCTGCTTCTCCACATCGAGGTGGAAGCTGTTGGTGTAGTAACCCTTGTCGGTCACACCGGATACCACGCCAAACTCCTTGGCGTCGATGCGACAGAAACGGGTGCAGAGGTTCTCGCTCGGGGTGGAGTAGAGGCTGAAGCCGTAGCCAGTCTCCTCTTTCCACTCATCGATGGCCGCCCTGAGACGGGCGATGATGGCGATGGCCTTCTGTTGCAGCTCGGCGCTGTCAAACAGGTGCACCTTGTCACCAAACAGGGCGTTGATGGTCTCGTGAACGCCGATATACCCGAGGGAAATGGAGGCGCGACCGTTCTTGAAGATCTCGCTGACGTTATCGTCCGCCTTCAGCCGCACGCCGCAGGCCCCTTCCATATAGAGGATCGGAGCAACCCGCGCCTTGACGCCATCCAGACGGGTGATGCGGTACATCAGCGCCTTCTTGGCGACCCGCAGGGAAGCATCCAGACGATCCCAGAACTCCGCTTCATCACGGGATTTCAGGGCAATGCGCGGCAGGTTGAGGCTCACCACCCCCAGGTTGTTGCGACCTTCGTGGATGAGCTCGCCATTCTCCTCGTAGGCACCGAGGAAGGAGCGGCAACCCATGGGAGTCTTGAAGGAGCCAGTCACCTTCACCACCTGGTCGTAGTTGAGAATATCCGGGTACATCCGCTTGGAGGCACACTCCAGCGCCAGCTGCTTGATGTCGTAGTTGGGATCACCCTGCTTGTGGTTGAGGCCATCCTTGATGGCGAACACCAGTTTCGGGAACACGGCGGTCTTCTTGTTCTTGCCAAGGCCGGCGATGCGGTTGCTGAGGATGGCGCGCTGGATCATCCGCGACTCCCAGCTGTCCCCCAGGCCAAAGCCGAAGGTGACGAACGGCGTCTGACCGTTGGCAGTGTGCAGGGTGTTGACTTCGTACTCCAGCGACTGGAAGGCGTCGTAACACTCTTTCTCGGTGCGGGCCATGGCGTAGGCTTCCACATCGGCAATGCCCCACTCTTCGGCCACTTCACGGTGCTTCTGCCAGCTGATGGTCACATAGGGGGCCAGCACTTCGTCGATGCGGTTGATGGTGGTGCCGCCATAGATGTGGCTCGCCACCTGAGCGATGATCTGGGCGGTCACGGCCGTGGCGGTGCTGATCGATTTCGGGGTATCAATCTCCGCATTGCCCATCTTGAAGCCGTGGGTCAGCATCCCTTTCAGATCGATCAACATGCAGTTGAACATCGGAAAGAAGGGCGAATAGTCGAGATCGTGGAAGTGCAGATCACCGCTCTCATGGGCCTGAACCACATCACGGGGCAGCATGTGGCTGGTGGCATAGTGCTTGGCGACGATACCTGCCAGCAGGTCGCGCTGGGTCGGGATCACCTTGGAGTCTTTATTGGCATTCTCGTTGAGCAGGGCAGCGTTGGTCTGCTCGACCAGACCGCGGATCTCCTGTGCCAGACGGCCGCGGGCCTCGCGAGCCTGATCCCGATCGTGACGGTATTCGATGTAGGCACGGGCGATGGCCTTGTCATCGGAGGCCATCAAGTGGTTTTCAACCAGACGCTGGATCTCGTGAATATCAACTTCACCACGCCCATCCAGCTCCTGACTCACTGCGCTTGAGATACGCTGTGCCAGTGCCGGATTGGCCTGATTGACCGCCTCCGCCGCACGGCTGACCGCATCGCTAATCAGCTGGGCATTGAATGGTGCGCGACATCCGTCACGTTTGATCACAACCGGTTTCATGAATTCTCCCCGTTAAAAGGCCAGGCATCTACCTTTGGCTCACCCTTGTTGGCTCCCCTCCCGGCATCTCGTCCTGGACGCAAATAAATTCAGCCGAGGCTTGACAAGCCTGGGCTGAAGATAGGAAGGGAACAGCTTGTACACAGCTTAATAACACAACATATAGAGATCAAAAACGAATGCATCCCTATATATGGTGTCTATTAGGCACCAAAGCACAGCGAAATTTCTTGATCCAGAACAGGTTTTGCAGCGAGCGGGACAGTTCACGACCAACCCAAAAAAGACCCAATAAAATCCATCTCCAAGCGTGATACGGGCTGGCGTCCGATCCACCCACCCGAAAAAAATTGCCTCCCGCCGCACCGGTTTCGAGATGACAGCGTCAACCAAAACCGCCCATACTGAACAAGAACTCTCTCCCCCTCGACAAGGGACAACCCATGCGCACCTCCCTGCTGTTACTACTGCTCTCCACCTTCTCCCTGCCGCTCTGGGCCGCCAACATTCTGGTGATCAGCAGCTACCATCCCGAATACCTTTGGGACCAGAGCTACAACGAAGGTTTGCAAAAGGGGTTGCAGGGGGATCACAAGATCTCTCACTTCTATATGGATACGAAGCGCCATCCGCGGGAGGAGTTCGACGATATCGCTCAGCGGGCCATCGCTTTTTATCTGAAGAGCAAACCTGATCTGGTGGTGCTTGGCGATGACAATGCCATCAACTATCTGGCCAACGAGATCGCCTCGCTGGGTACCCCAGTGGTCTTTATTGGCATGAACGAAAACCCCCGCCTCAAAGGCTTTGTCGGCCATCCCAAGATCACCGGCGTGCTGGAGCGCCCCTTGCTCAAGCGCAATATCAGCGAGATCAGCCAGATGATGGGGGGGCTCGACAAGGCGCTGGTGCTGTTTGATTCGAGCAATGTGGCCCTCACCGCCATCGAGGATGAATTCAAGACACAGACCGAACTACGGGTAGGCCAGACCCGGGTCAACAGCCAGCTGATGGGTGATTACAGTCTCTGGCAAGAGTCGGTGCTCAATGCCAAGAAGAATGGCTATCAGGCAATCTTCCTCGGTCTCTACCACACGCTGGTCGATGATACTGGCAAGCATGTGAGCGAAAAGACGGTGCTGGAGTGGACCAGCGCCAACACGCCGGTGCCACTCTTCTGTTTCTGGGAGTTTACCGTCGGCAAGGGGATGGCCATCGGCGGGCTGGTGCTGGACGGCCACGATCAGGGGTTGCAGGCAGCGTCCCTCATCAACACCATACTGGCAGGCACCCTGCCCCGCACCATCTCCCCGCGAGCAGCCCTGCGCGGCGAATATGTCTTCAGCAAGAACGAGCTGGCCCGCTGGCAGCTCACCGTGCCCGACAAGTGGCGCTACAAGATCATATGGCGTGAGTAACAATAAATAACCCGGCATATTGGCCGGGTAATATCTGCACTGTCAGATGACTGATGACAAAAAGCTGCGATCGTCAGCTGACGTTAAAAGGCAGGGAGAGACGCTTGGCAAGCGCCTGGAAGTGCTGGCTGACCTCGGTGCCAAACAGGGGATCCCCAATAGCGCGGTTCTGCCAGTTTTGCTCCAGATGACGCCAGTCATCCTCGGTCAGGGAGTCACGCAGATGGGGGAAGATCACCCCCTCTTCGTAGTTCATGTGTGCCTCTTGCAGCTCCACGAAGCGCTCCAGCTTGGCGGTGAACTGATCGAGCGGGATCACCGCATCCATCAGGATCATCTCCACCATCTCCTTGAGCTCGGTCCCTGCTTCCAGCAACTTGAGATGCTCCTCATGCAAGCGGTTCGCGACATCCCCTTCTACCACCCGGTATTTCAGGTAGTAGTCATAGACAAGATCTTCCTTGGGGTGGTGATACTTGTCAGAGACCTCCCGCAGATAATCGATGACATCGCGCACCAGAAAATAGCTGATGGGCTGTTCGGCACGAATGGCAGCCAGCTTCTGCTTCAGCAGATCCAGCAGTCGGGCGATATTGAGGTGATCCTTGTGCAGACTCGATAACATGGGCACTCCTTGGCGCTGAAATAAAATGTTACTTTCCTGAGTATACGGTCATTTGTCGCCCGAACTTTGCACTCAATCAAGTGGGACGCAGACAGATTTCCACTCTATCGGACTCTTGCCCTGTTGTTCCAGCAGACGGTTGGTCTCGGAAAAGTGGCCACAGCCGATAAAACCACGATGAGCAGAAAGGGGGCTGGGGTGGGGCGCCGTCAACACATGGTGGCGTTGGCGGTCGATAAAACGTCCCTTTTTCTGGGCATGGGAGCCCCACAGAAGGAATACCACCCCGTTACAGCTGGCGTTGATCTGCTCAATGACCCGATCGGTGAAGGTTTCCCACCCAAGATGGGCATGAGAGTGTGCTTGACCGGCCTGCACCGTCAGCACTGTGTTGAGCAACAGAACCCCCTGCCTGGCCCAGGACTCCAGAAAACCGTGACTGGGTGTGACGAAACCTGGCAGGTCGCGCTGCATCTCTTTATAGATGTTGACCAGTGATGGGGGCGTACGCACCCCGGGCAGGACAGAGAAGCAGAGGCCATGTGCCTGATTGGGGCCGTGATAGGGATCCTGTCCCAGGATCACCACCTTGACCTGATCCAGTTCGGTCAATTTGAAGGCGTTGAATACATCGGCAGCAGGAGGATAAATCACCTTGCCTGCTTCCCGCTCGCTCCTGACGGTCGCCAGCGTACTCTTGAAATAGTCCTGCTCTTTCTCAGAGCCAATCACATCACTCCAGGTCAGCACCCCGGCCTCCTCACTTGATACGGCGAAGGGCTCAGGATAGGGGGGCAGCCCGCAAGACGCAACCGTAGCTCACACTTTCCAGAGCTTGGCGAGCCGGCCGGAGCGCTCCAGTTTGTGCAGGCCTGCGTTAAACAGCAACATCAAGCGGCGCGCATCGGGATCGGCCTTGCGCATCAGCAAGTATCCCGGTTGCGACCAGATGGGGTCGGCGGCGCCGGTCAGTGACAGCGATTGGGGATGACGAGAGAGTGCCTGCTGAAACAGAACCTGGGCCACCTGCTCATCCATAACCAGATAACGAATACGTCCGGTAAGTAGTTTCTCCATGCTCTCCTCATCGGAGTCGGACCACTCAAGCGCCAGCTCGGATTGCCTTGCAGCAAACCCTTCACCATAAAAATAGCCACGGGTAACCCCGACAGGCTCGTTTTTCAGCTCACCCATACTGACCAATGGCGAGCCGTTCAGCGCAAGCAGACGGGTCGTAAATTTGCCCAGCGATGCAGAGAGATAGAAGTACTGTTCGCGTTCGCGAGAGCGAAACCAGGGCATGGTAATCATATAACGCCCTTCAAGAGTCAGGCTGTATGCCTCAGCCCAGGGGTAGAAATGAAAGCTGACATCGACCCCCTGCTCGGCAAAAGCTTCGCGCACCACCTGACAGAGGAACCCCTGGTTGGGCAGCGACTCACTGATATAGGGCGGCCATTCGCCCACCGCAATGCGTACCGTTTCGGCCCGGACCACAGTCGTGATTGCCCAACAACAGAACAGGGCCAACCATCCCCACTTTCGCCACCTGATATTCACCCGACACTCTCCTTGCTTTCTGCTGAGTGTAGTCAACACCTCAATCCACCGCAGAAAAGCTGAAAAAGATGTAGTTAAATTACTAGATTAACGAGATAAAAGATGCATAATTTGGATATCTTACAAAATCAGAAAAATGACCTATTTTTGATTCAACTCAAGAATTTAATCCCATTGAAATGGCGCTTTGTCGGATTTTATTGATCCAGATCAATTTTGGTAATATTACCACCGTGGTATATATGACCCCATCAAAGCAAAGGTGTAAGGCAAGGGCCCTTTAAGTCACCGCAATTAACGGTAGCTTAAATACATCAGGGTAATTTCCTTACAGTTGGATTCGCGTTCCCATTGAGGAGTCATACCATGATCAAAGGCATTCAAATCACCCAAGCTGCCAACACCGCCCTGCTGAACTCTTTCTGGCTGCTGGACGAAGAGAAGCAACAGGCTCGCTGCATCTGTGTCAAAGGCGATGCCTTTGCTGCCGATCAGGAGGTAGCACTCTCTGACCTGGGCCAGTTCGAATACCGCGAGCTGCCTGTTCAGGCCGAACCGGCTGTTGAAGGTGGTCAGCACCTGAACGTCAACGTGCTGCGTCGCGAAACTCTGGAAGATGCTATCGAGAATCCGGAGAAGTACCCGCAGCTGACCATCCGCGTATCTGGCTACGCAGTGCGTTTCAACGCCCTGACCCCGGAACAGCAGCGTGACGTGGTTACCCGTACTTTCACCCAGAGCCTGTAATCAGCGTCCTGCAGTGAACCGCTGATATAGCGAGTATCAGCACAAAAAAAACGGCCGGTAGGCCGTTTTTTTATACGAGCTTTTCACTGGGTAAGCACAAAAAAACAAGGCCTCGCATTGCGAGGCCTTGTAATAAGTGCTTGCCCCATCAGGCAGAGGTATCGAGGGGTTCGAAGCCCTTGATCAGGTCATCAATGGCCTTCATCTGTTTGAGGAAGCCTTCCAGCTTCTCCAGCGGCAGAGCACTCGGACCATCACAACGGGCAATTTTCGGATCCGGGTGTGATTCGATAAAGAGACCGGCTAGACCGACTGCCATACCGGCGCGGGCCAGCTCGGTCACCTGCTCGCGACGGCCACCGGAGGCGGCACCCAGCGGGTCGCGGCACTGCAGGGAATGGGTCACGTCGAAGATCACCGGATAGCCGCCGGTACTCTTCTTCATCACGCCCAGACCCAACATGTCCACCACCAGGTTGTCGTAGCCAAAGTTGGCGCCACGCTCGCAGAGGATCAGCTGATCATTGCCGCACTCCTCGAACTTGTCGGTGATGTTCTTCATCTGGCTTGGGCTCAGGAACTGCGGCTTCTTGATGTTGATGACGTTGCCGGTGCGGGCCATCGCCTCCACCAGATCGGTCTGGCGTGCCAGGAAAGCGGGCAGCTGGATAACGTCCACCACCTCGGCAACCGGTTTGGCCTGATGGGGTTCGTGCAGATCGGAAATAACCGGCATGCCGAAGGTCGCTTTCAGCTCCTGAAAAATCTTCATCCCCTCTTCCAGACCCGGACCACGGTAGGAGTGGATGGAGGAGCGGTTGGCCTTATCCCAGCTCGCCTTGAAGACAAACGGGATGCCCAGCTTGCTGGTCACTTCCACATACTTCTCGCATACCGCCATCGCCATATCGCGGGATTCCAGCACGTTCATGCCGCCAAACAGCACGAACGGTTTGTCATTGGCAACATCGATCTGGTTGATCTTGATATTCTTCTGTTCCATCTAAGACTTCCTTAGTGAAGGGGCCTGAAGCCAAGTTAATCCGTTGCGACCGGACGCAGCGGCCTTGATATTCTTCTGTTTCGACTCCAAGACATCCTTAATGAAAGGGCCTGAAGCCAAGTTAGTCCGTTGCAGCCGGGCGCAGCGGCCTTGATATTCTTCTGTTTCGACTCCAAGAGCCCCTTAATGAAAGGGCCTGAAGCCAAGTTAGTCCATTGCGACCGGACACAGCAGCCTTGGTATTCTTCTGTGTCAGTTTCAAGCGTCCTTAATGAAGAGGCTTGGGGCTAAGATCCAGCGCAGCCAGTTGCACTTTCAGCACATCGGCTACCGGATCGTCCGGGCATTGCTCAATAAAGTATTCGAAATCGTCGGCAGCCTGGCGCGGGCAATCGAGCTGCTCGTAGATAAAGCCGCGATCCCGCGTCTCCAGGGGATCGCCGGGCTTCATCCGTAGAAGTAACTCGCTGCAGCGCAGAGCCTCGGGCATGCGATCTTCCCGCAGCAAGGCCCCCTTGCTGACGTTGAGCAGCCGTTCGATGATCTCCCACTGGCCAGAGGGCTGCAGGTAGTCCGGGGTCAGGGTGGCCAGATCGCCGAGCGCACCGCGCAGCAGCAGTTCAATACGGGCTAGGCTCAACTCGTCGCCGGTAAAGGGGTCGACATAGACCTCCCCTTCGCCACCAGCAAAGCTCACCAGGAAGTGACCCGGGAAACAGATCCCCTCCACATCGAGACCAATCTTGCGTCCCAACTGGATGATCAGGATACCGAGGCTGACGGGTATTCCCTTACGCTGCAGCAGCACCTGATTGATGTCGCAGTTGTCAGCCGAGAAATAATCCTGCCAGTCGCCGTAAAACCCGAGGCTCTGATAGAAACCGCGCAGCAGTTGCTGGCGCACCTCGTCGCAGGTCCCCTCTTCGATCTGCTCATCCAGCCACTCATCCAGCAGCTGCAGCTCGCGGATCCCCTGCTCGGCCGAGCCATAGATTTCATCGCTGACCGCCAGGGCCAGCTCGGTCAGCTCATGGGCTTCAAAATCGGTCCATTCGTCTATACGTAACATGCTTTTCATGCCTTAACCGAACAAACTCGCCTGTTTGAGCACTGCCAACTTGGCAATAAAGTAGATCCAGCCGAGCGCCCCCAGAAAGGAACACCAGCGCACCAGATTGCTTTTGGCCAACCGCAGCGCCATCGCCGCCAGAAAGACCAATACCAGGATCCCCGTCAACTTCTCGCTGAGCCAGGGAATGCCGTTATTGAGCGGGTTGAGACCCAGCACCACGCAGAGCAGTATGCCGGAGAGCACCACCAGTCCGTTGAGCAGACCGCTGGTTTTCAGCACGGGTGCGCTGAATGCCCGAGCGGAGCCGGCCTGAACCCAGTAAAAACGCAGCATAAACATCAGCACTGCCCCGCCAATCAGGGTGAGATGCAGATGTTTGAGCAAAAGATAGCTGTTCAATGTCAATCCTCGATGCAGAAGCCTCACCCCTGCCCGTCAAACTGGTAGTAAAGGGAGTCAGCAGGTCGGGCACATGCCCAGAGTGACCCGCTCGTTCTCCCCGTAATCACGCACCGTGGTTACGCTGCGATAGCCCAGATCCTGCAACAGCTGGCGCACCACCATCCCCTGATCCCAGCCATGTTCCAGCAGCAGCCACCCTTCGCAGTGCAGATGGGCCGGGGCATGGGTCGCAATATGGCGGATATCCGCCAGCCCCGATTCGTCCGCAACCAGCGCCGAGCGAGGTTCAAAGCGCACGTCACCCTGCTCGAGATGGGGATCGGCGCCGTCGATATAGGGGGGATTGGAGACAATCACCGCAAAACGTGGCGTCTTGTCGCGATCCGGCTCACCAAAGGGTTCGAACCAGCTGCCATCGCGCACCTCGATGGGTAACCCCAGCGCGGTGCTGTTCTCGCGGGCCAGCGCCGCGGCATCTGCCATCCGATCCACCGCCCACACATCAACTTCGGGCCGCTCGGACTTGAGCGCCAGCGCGATGGCACCTGTGCCGGTACCCAGATCCAGCACGGCGCAGGGCCCTTGCGGGATCTTCGCCAGCGCCTGTTCCACCAGCACCTCGGTATCGGGGCGCGGGATCAGGGTCGCTGGGCTCACTTTCAACGGCAACGACCAGAACTCCCGCTCGCCAACGAGATGAGCGATAGGCTCGCCGTTGAGACGACGGGCCAGCCACCCCTGCAGGATGGCCTGCTGGTCGGCATCCAGCTCACGCTCGGGCCAGGTCATCAGATAGCTGCGACGACAATCGAGCAGATGGCAGAGCAGTGCATCGGCATCGGCGCGGGGGGATTCCCCGCCCGCCAACACAGTCATGATATGGGCGCGGGCCTGCTGGATCTGCATCAACGCGGCCCTACCTTAATCGCGCTCTTCTGAATGCGAGCTTGCCGGTACTGCACTTGCATCAATTGCTCTCGGCCAAGGAGGCAAGCTGGTCGGCCTGATACTCCTGCACCAGCGGCGTGATGACGCAGTCCAAGTCCCCTTCCAAAATTTCGGAGAGACGGTACAGGGTGAGATTGATGCGGTGCTCGGAGAGACGGCCCTGCGGATAGTTGTAGGTCCGGATGCGCTCGGAGCGATCGCCGGAGCCCACCAGATTGCGGCGAGTGCTCTGCTCGGCGGCGCGGTGGCGCTCATCCTCGGCCGCTTGCAAGCGGGCGGAGAGAACTGACATCGCCTTGGCGCGGTTCTTGTGCTGGGAGCGCTCGTCCTGACATTCCACCACCAACCCGGTCGGCAGGTGGGTGATGCGGATGGCCGAGTCGGTCTTGTTGACATGCTGACCACCGGCACCGGAGGCGCGGAAGGTATCGATCTTCAAGTCGGCCGGATTGATCTCGATCTGCTCGGCTTCCGGTACTTCCGGCAACACGGCGACGGTACAGGCGGAGGTGTGCACTCGCCCCTGGGATTCGGTCTCCGGCACCCGCTGCACCCGGTGGCCACCGGATTCAAACTTGAGACGGCCGTAGACGCGCTCGCCATCGATCTTGGCGATCACCTCCTTATAACCACCATACTCCCCGTCATTACAGCTGACGATGGAGACGCGCCAGCCCTGACGCTCGGCAAACCGTGAATACATGCGGAACAGGTCGCCTGCAAAGATGGCCGCTTCGTCACCGCCGGCACCGGCCCGGATTTCCAGATAGCAGTTGTTGTCATCCTTGGGATCCTTGGGCAGCAGCATCACCTGCAGCTCCTGCTCCAACACCTCCAGATTGGCCTTGGCGAGCGGCAGCTCCTCCTGCGCCATCTCCCGCAGGTCGGCATCATCCTCTTCCAGCATCATCTGGGTCGTTTCCAGATCATCCTGCGCCTGACGAAAACGCTGGAAGGCGTGAACGATATCTTCCAGCTGGGCATATTCGCGGGTCAGGGCGCGATAGCGCTCCTGATCCGAGACCACGTCCGGCTCGCCGAGCATGGCCTGAACTTCTTCGTGGCGCTCGATGAGGCCTTCCAGCTTTCTGATCAGTGACGGATTCATAACTCTTGCTATCTCGAATGGAGGAGAGGGCCACCAGCATGGCAGCCCCGAACAATTACTCTTGTGACAATCCCAGTGCCTGTCGCAACCGGGACAGCGTACTCTCGTCGCCCCGGGAGGCCGCCTGGCGCAGGGCCTGGGTCGGTGCATGGATCAACTTGTTGGTGAGGCGGTGGGCCATCGCCTTGAGCGCCTGTTCGGCACTCTCGCCCTGCGCCAATGCCAGCAGGGCCCGTTGCAACTCTTCATCAGCCACTTGCTGTGACTGATGGCGGTAATCGCGAATGAGGTCGACCGAGCTCTGGCCGCGATACCAACCCATAAACTCGTCGCGCTCTTCCTGCACGATTACCTCGGCTTGTGCCGCGGCCCGTTTACGGGTTTCGAGGTTCTGCTCGATGATCCCCTGCAAATCGTCCACCGTGTAGAGATAGGCGTCGGAGAGCTCGTCCACTTCAGCCTCTATGTCACGCGGTACGGCGATATCCACCAGAAACATCGGCTTGAAACGACGAGCCTTGAGCGCCCGCTCCACCATCCCCTTGCCGATGATGGGCAAAGGGCTGGCGGTCGAGCTGATGACGATATCTGCCTCGTGCAGATAGTCGGGGATCTCTTCGAGCGTCATCACCTGGGCGCCAAATTCGGCCGCCAGGGTCTGGGCGCGCTGCAGGGTGCGGTTGGCCACCATCATCCGGGTGACATTCTGCTCGCGCAAATGGCGAGCCACCAGTTCGATGGTCTCTCCAGCCCCGACCAGTAACACCCTGGTCTGGGAGAGATCGGCAAAAATACGACGACCAAGGCTGACAGCGGCAAACGCCACCGACACGGCACTCGCGCCAATCTCGGTATCGGTACGCACCCGTTTGGCCACCGAAAAAGATTTCTGGAACAGCCGCTCCAGCGCCCCCTTCACCGATTCCGCCTGCTGGGCATGTGCGTAGGATTGCTTGATCTGCCCCAGGATCTGCGGCTCCCCCAGCACCAGCGAATCGAGCCCGCATGCCACCCGCATCAGGTGGCGTACCGCCTCTTCGTCATGGTGTTGATAGATGGCACTAACCAGCTCGGCAGCATCCAGCCCGTGGAATTGCTGCAGCCAGCGCAACACCTCGCCCTGCTGCTCGCCATCCAGATTGCAGTAAAGCTCGGTACGGTTGCAGGTGGAGACGATCACCGCCTCGTTGATGCCGGGCTGGTTCACCAGCTCACGCAAGGCGCGATCGATGCAGTCCGGGCCAAAAGCGACCCGCTCCCGCAAGGCGACACTGGCGGTGTTGTGGTTGATTCCGAGGGCAAGCAAACTCATGAGTGGGCGACGATCATTTCTTACGCTGGGTGCAAAGGCTGCCAATTGTACGAGAAAGGGTAAGTCTTTAAAAGCAATACGGCCGCCCCTTATACTGTGGCAAATTTCTCTCTCTGGAGCCTTGCCGTGCAGCTGCGTATTTTTACCCTCGCCTGTCTGTTAATCCTTGGCGGTTGTGCCACTACCCAACCCCAGCGTGACCAGGTGAACTGGAACCAGGAGCGGACCCGTCTCGAGCAGCTGACCCACTGGCAGCTATCCGGCAAGATGGCCATCATCACGCCCCAGCAAAAGGGCAGCGCCCGTCTCAACTGGCAGCAAGATGGGGAGGATTATCGCCTCAACCTCACCAGCCTGATCGGCACCAGCATTCTCGAGCTATCCCGCAGCAAGGGGGAGATCACCCTGCTCGACAGCGACGGTAATCGCCACCATAGCCAGGATGCCGAAGCACTGATCTATCAGCTCACCGGCTGGAATATTCCGGTCGCCGGACTGCCGGAGTGGATCAAGGGATTGCCGGGTGAGGCGGAGTTTGAACTCAACCCCGACAGCAGTCTGGCCAGCGTGCGCGACGGCCAGTGGCAGATCGTCTATGGCGATTATCGGGATCAGGATGGCTACCGCCTGCCGCACCAGCTGACCATGACCGGCCAGAACAGCCGCCTCAAGCTTCAGATCAACCAATGGACTCTTGCACGTTAATGGCTTCCACACGCTGGCCGGCACCGGCCAAACTCAACCTGTTTCTACACGTCAATGGCCGTCGTCCCGATGGCTATCACGAGCTGCAGACCCTGTTTATCTTCCTCAACCACAGCGACTGGCTCGAGTTCGAGGTGATACCGAATAGCGACACACTCACCCTGAGCCCGGCCATTCCCGGGGTGCCGGATGAGCAGAATCTGATTATTCGGGCGGCACGGCTGCTGCAAACAACCCTGCCGAGCCCGCAAGGTGCCCATATCCGGCTGGAGAAAGTGCTGCCCATGGGGGGCGGCATTGGCGGCGGTTCGTCCGATGCAGCGACCACGCTGGTAGCGCTTAACCACCTCTGGCAAGCGGGTTTGAGTGAAGATGAACTGGCAGCGCTTGGCGTCCAGCTGGGGGCCGATGTGCCGGTGTTTGTCCGTGGCAAGGCGGCCTTTGCCGAAGGAGTGGGTGAGCGGCTGCAACCGGTCGAACTGCCCGATGCCTGGTATCTGGTGCTCAAGCCCGATTGCCATGTGGCGACCGCGGCCGTATTCCAGGATCCGGAGCTGCCGAGAGCCACGCCGAAAATGGCGCTGGACAACCTGCTGGAAGGCGAGTGGAAAAACGATTGCGAATCACTGGTGAAAAAGCGCCACCCCGAGGTTGCCAATGCGCTCGGCTGGTTGCTAGAATACGCGCCGTCAAGAATGACGGGCACAGGAGCCTGCGTCTTTGCTCAATTTGAAGACGAAGTGACTGCTCGGGAAGTGTTGGCCTGCGTGCCGAAGGGACTTGATGGGTTTGTCGCCAAGGGCGAGAACATATCACCTCTCTTCTCCACATTGCAACAGTTCAAATGATTGGGGTATCGCCAAGCGGTAAGGCAGCGGGTTTTGATCTCGCCATTCCTAGGTTCGAATCCTAGTACCCCAGCCAATTTTACCGAACGGTATTGATGATGATTAACGTGGCCGGTTTTGCACTCGGCCACGGATTCGGGTTACCGGTATCATCACAATCATTGGGCAGCAGACACCTTGTACGTTATCTTGATAAATCGTTTGCCCCAAAACGATAGGGTCTGATTTCAGACTCCCCCACATACTGGATGCAACCCCGAGGTTTCAAACCGTGCCTGACATGAAGCTGTTTGCTGGTAACGCAACGCCGGAACTAGCCCAGAAGATCGCAGATCGCCTGTTTATCAAACTCGGCAATGCTGCCGTAGGTCGCTTTAGCGACGGCGAGATCAGCGTACAGATCAATGAGAATGTACGTGGTGGCGATATCTTCATCATTCAATCCACCTGTGCCCCGACCAACGACAATTTGATGGAATTGATCGTCATGGTGGATGCTCTGCGTCGTGCTTCAGCTGGCCGTATCACTGCCGTTATCCCCTACTTTGGTTATGCCCGTCAGGACCGCCGCGTCCGCTCCGCCCGTGTACCCATCACCGCCAAGGTTGTCGCTGACTTCCTCTCCAGCGTCGGTGTGGATCGCGTGCTGACCGTTGACCTGCATGCCGAGCAAATTCAAGGTTTCTTCGACGTTCCGGTAGACAACGTGTTCGGTAGCCCGGTGCTGCTGGAAGACATGAAGTCCAAGAACCTCGAGTCTCCTGTCGTTGTCTCCCCGGACATCGGTGGCGTCGTGCGTGCCCGCGCCATCGCCAAGCTGCTGGATGACACCGACATCGCCATCATCGACAAGCGCCGTCCCCGCCCGAACGTCTCCCAGGTCATGCACCTGATCGGTGACGTTGCCGGCCGCGACTGCATCATCGTTGATGACATGATCGACACCGGCGGCACTCTGTGCAAAGCCGCAGAGGCCCTGAAAGAGCGCGGTGCCAAGCGTGTATTCGCCTACGCTACCCACCCGGTCTTCTCCGGTTCCGCCGTCGAGAACATCAAGAACTCCGTGATCGACGAACTGATCATCACCGACTCCATCCCGCTCACTGCGGAGATGAAAGCGGTAGGCAAGGTCAAGCAGCTGACGCTGTCAACTGTACTGGCCGAAGCCATTCGTCGCATCAGCAACGAAGAGTCCATCTCTGCCATGTTTGAGCATTGATAGATTCAGCAATAACGAAAACCGCCATCAGGCGGTTTTCGTCTTTCTGGACCTTCTCTTTCCAACTTTCTGCTATCTGGTACGACCCTGCCCCCGGCAGGCTTAAGGATTTACCCATGAATTGCTTGCGTCCCCTCCTGCTCGCGACCCTCACCTCCGCCCTGTTCGCCTGTCAGCCCGCCAAAGAGAACCCGCCCTTCGTGCTGACCCTGGCTCACATGAACGACACCCACTCCCAGTTTGATCCGGTCAATGCCGAGATCAAAGGGCAGATCTTTACCCAGCAGGGGGAGACGGACACCCTCTATACCCGCTTTGGCGGTTACCCGCGCCTGCTGACCATGGCGAAAGCCTATCAGGCCGATGCGCTGGCCAAGAACCAGCCCTTGCTGCTGCTGCACGGCGGTGATGCCTGGCAGGGCAGCGGCTACTTCAAACTCAACGAGGGGATGGCCAACGCCGAGTTGCTGAGCCAGTTCGGCCTCGATGCCATGGCGCTGGGCAACCACGAGTTCGATCTCGACAACCAGAAGCTGGCCCGCTTCATCGAGGGGGTCAACTTCCCGGTGCTGGCCGCCAACCTCGACACCAAGTCCGATCCGGCCCTCAGCAAGGCTGACAACCTCAAGCCCTTCGTGGTCTACGCCTTTGACGGCAACCAGAAGAGCCCGGTCACCGATCTCGACAACCTGCCACAAGGCAAACAGCTGGTCGCCGTCATCGGTCTGGTGCTGGAAGACATGGGCAACATAGCCCCCAACGTCGGCAAGCTGCGCTTTGGTAAGGAGGTCGCCTCGGCTCAGGCTACGGTCGACATGCTGCAAGCCAAGGGGATCCATCAAATCGTGGCACTCACCCACATCGGTAACGAGCGGGATCTGGCGCTGGCCGCCAAGGTAAACGGCCTCGATGCCATCGTCGGCGGCCACTCCCACAGCTTGCTCGGCGATTTTCGCAATATCGGCTGGGGCAAGACAGGCGATTACGCCAAGCTGGTGACCAATCCGGATGGCATCGGCAAGACCTGCGTGGTGCAGGCGGGCTCCTACGCCCAGGCCATCGGTCTGGCACAGGTGACCTTTGACAGCCAGGGTCAGGTGACCGACTGCCAAGGCCACAACAGCCTGCTGGCCAGCCGCGACTTCTTCGCCGATGCGGCGCGCAAGCAAGCACTCGACGACGCCCGCAGCAAAGAGGCGAGCCAGTTTGTCGACAACCAGCCCAATCTGGTGACCGTGGATGAAGATCCGCGCCTGCGCGGCATCATCGACAGCCACTACAAACCGGCGCTAGAGAAAGCCTACGGCCCGGTGATCGGCACCATCCCCGAGCAGCTGCAAAATGCCCGTCGTCCCGGTGACAACGGCAGCGACAGCCACGGCTCAGATGTAGCGCCGCTGGTTGCCGAAGGGGAGTTCTACTGGGCCAATACCCCAGCAGTGCAAGCCCTGACCGGCGGCCCGGTCGATTTTTCTCTGGTTGCGGTGGGCGGCGTGCGCGCCGACCTGCCCGCTGGCGAATGGCGCGAGGGGGACAGCTCCCTCACCCTGCTGCCGTTCAAGAACCAGCTCTCGGTGCTGACCCTGACCGGTGCCGAGGTGCGCGCCCTGCTGACCGAGACCATCACCGCCACCCTGCCCGCCAGCGCCCATGCCGGCAAGTTCCCCTATGGCGGTAACCTGCGTTACACCTTCCAGGAGACCGACGCAGGCAAGGCGGGCACTCTGACCCAATTGCAGCGCAAAACCGCAAGCGGCGAGTGGCAGGATCTGGTGGATAGCCAGCGCTATCGGGTGGTGATGAACGCCTACAGCGCCAACGGCAACGATGGCTGGCAGGCACTGGCCAATGCCCAGCGTCAGAAGAGCGAGCGGGTCGATATCGCCAGCGTCAATGGCAAGTTGACCGCCTTCCCGGTGTTGAAAGTGGCACAAAACGGCGAACTGCTGAGCGCCGTCTATGCCCCGGACCAGGCCCTCGATTGCAAGGCCAGCGGCGTGGATTGTGGCACCGATGCAGCCTCTTTCGTGGAGTATGTGCGCGATGCCCGTCCCACCCTGACCGCACTGGATGAAGAGACCGTCACCTTGCTGCGTGCCAAATAACGACGGTAGTCAACCGGGCACAATCCATCGGTAAACTGAAACGGGCCTCTTGCAAGAGGCCCGTTTGCCCACCGTTAGCCACCCATTGGCCGCAATAATGCTGCAAATCCCGCCATAACATGCGCATTGGTTGAGTGATCGCCACTCGGCGGCTAGAATATTGCGTCCTATTGCCCTGGGTAGTGTGCCCACGGCAGCTGCGAGTGAAGACATCAAGCGTGACAAGCGAAATCAAACTGATCGTCGGACTGGGCAACCCCGGCCCGGAATATGCCAAGACCCGCCACAATGCGGGCGCCTGGTATGTGGAGCAACTGGCCCGCTGGCACAATGTTAGCCTGCGTGAAGAACCCAAGTTCTTCGGCCATACTGCCCGCATCCTGGTCGAGGGGCAGGATGTGCGGCTGCTCATCCCGAACACCTACATGAACCTCTCTGGCAAGGCGGTGGCCGCACTGGCGCGTTTTTATCAGATTGAGCCGGAAGCGATGCTGGTGGCCCATGACGAACTGGATCTGCCGCCGGGCATCGCCAAGTTCAAGCAGGGTGGTGGTCATGGTGGACATAACGGCCTCAAGGACATCATCGCCAAAATGGGCAACAACAATAACTTCTTCCGGCTGCGTCTCGGGATCGGCCATCCCGGCAGCAAAGAGCAGGTGGCTGGCTTCGTCCTGACCAAGGCCCCCAGCAGTGAACAGAACCTGATCGACGCCGCGCTGGACGAATCCCTGCGCGCCACCGATATCCTGTTCAAACAAGATATGACCAAGGCCATGAATCGCTTGCACAGCTTCAAAGCCGAATAAAGCATGACACGGGCCGCCTACGGGCGAGCCTCACAGCATCCATCAAGTAAGGTAACAATCCATGGGTTTTAAATGCGGTATCGTGGGCCTGCCCAATGTAGGCAAATCCACCCTGTTCAACGCACTGACCAAGGCCGGTATCGAAGCCGCCAACTTCCCGTTCTGCACCATCGAGCCGAACACAGGTGTGGTGCCGATGCCGGATCCCCGCCTCGATCAGCTGGCTGCCATCATCAATCCGCAGCGCGTTGTGCCGACCACCATGGAATTTGTGGACATCGCCGGTCTGGTTGCCGGTGCCTCCAAGGGTGAAGGTCTGGGTAACCAGTTCCTGGCCAACATCCGTGAAACCGAAGCGATCGGCCACGTAGTGCGCTGCTTCGACGACGAGAACATCATTCACGTTGCCGGCAAGGTCTCCCCTGCTGACGACATCGAAGTGATCAACACCGAGCTGGCCCTGTCGGATCTGGACGCCTGCGAGCGCGCCATTCACCGCCAGTCCAAGCGCGCCAAAGGCGGCGACAAGGATGCCAAGCTTGAAGTAGAAGTGCTTGAGAAGATCAAGGTCGCACTGGAAAACGGCCAGATGATCCGCGGCATGAAGCTGGATAAAGAAGAGCTGGCCGCCGTGAGCCACCTCAACTTCCTGACCCTGAAACCAACCATGTATATCGCCAACGTGGCGGAAGATGGCTTCGAGAACAACCCCTATCTGGACAAGGTGCGTGAAATCGCCGCCGCCGAGAACGCGGTCGTGGTCGTGGTCTGCTGTGCCATCGAAGCCGACATCGCCGAACTGGACGACGAAGATCGCGCCGAGTTCATGGCTGACCTTGGTATCGAAGAGCCGGGCCTGAACCGCGTGATCCGCTCCGGCTACCAGCTGCTCAACCTGCAGACCTACTTCACCGCCGGTGTGAAAGAGGTGCGCGCCTGGACTATTCCGGTCGGAGCTACTGCCCCGCAAGCGGCTGGCAAGATCCACACTGACTTTGAAAAAGGCTTTATTCGCGCCCAAACCATCGCTTTTGAAGACTTTATTACCTACAAGGGTGAGCAAGGCGCCAAGGAAGCGGGCAAGATGCGCGCTGAAGGGAAAGATTACATCGTCAAAGATGGCGATATCATGAACTTCCTGTTCAACGTCTAATCCCATGACAGGCCAGCATTTGCTGGCCTGTTTTTTATCGAGCAGAGTCAGCTATCTGCCAGTCATGCTTTAAAAAAAACCAGATTGTCGGGCTTTTGCGCAACAGAGGCCAATATCTGGTCAAACGCACTCAAATTGCGTTTTTCTGGCAAAAAAAGGGTTGACGCCCCAGAGCCAGATACGCATAATTCGGCCCGCACGGTGACGAGGCAACGACTCACCGGAAGCAAGGTTGGCTATGTAGCTCAGTTGGTTAGAGCATCGCACTCATAATGCGGGGGTCACAGGTTCGAATCCCGTCATAGCCACCA